>CAJONQ010000006.1 GCA_905235835.1 uncultured Prevotella sp. | reverse complement strand
GCAAGAACTCCATAATAAAATAATTCATACTAAACTAATAGACATTGAGATTCTACAACTTCTCTCCAATTACAAGGATTTAGAAATACTATACGATGACACTAGTGTCTCTTAATATATGTTAATCAAATTTGAAGTCAAAATAGAGTTGCCCATTTTCCGGTTTGGTAGCCTCTCTGAGAGGCTTAAGCAGGTCTTGGATGCTGTCCGTGGCGAGCGCAGATTTGCCAAGGATACGCATGACCTCGAACACAGACCTGCCAATCTTGAGGTCGTGTTCGATGATGGCAATGAGGCAGTAGGTAATGATTGCGACATGAATCTGTATGCGGACGGCACTCTCGGACTCTCCCCAGAATCTCTTGACTCGGAGATGCTGTTTGATCCACTTGAAGAAAAGCTCAACCTGCCACCTATATTTATAAAGCAGGGCGATTTCCTTAGCTTTAAGGAAGAAGTTGTTTGTGTAGTAGACAAAACTGCGGTGAAGTTCTGGAGCATAGTACACAATCCTTCTGATGACACCAAGGAACTTCTCCTGGTTCTCCTTCTTTGTAAAGCGTATACTTTGGTCTTTGAGGACATTGTTAGTTCCATCAATTGTAAAACGCTTCTGACGTTCCAAGAATGCAAATCCTTGCCCCAGTTCAAGAATGAAAGCTTCTAATTGCTTTGCGATAGCATCTTCCAGTTCTTCCTCAGAATATTACCTTACACTCCAATGTTCGGCTATCCCCATTTGCTGATAGAACAACCGCTTATTGTTATCCTCTATGGTGACGAGTTCCAAGAAATGGCTCCACGTTAATGTTTGCGACAGTGTCGCAAGAATTTTGTTGCCGTAAGCAGAATACTGCTTATAACCCATATCCTCATTGATGTAGTGTCCAATATGCCAAAACATCATATCGGAATGCTTGTTCACATACACAACAACTTCTTGCCGTACATTATCGATAATCTCAGTGACACCTTTATAAAGGTTATCACTTACTTGCGTTAATTCTTTCGCTTCATCTATATCTTTTGTTGTAATTACTCAGCATCCTACGGCATGAGTAATTACTACGAAATTCTTTTGTTTTCTTCTTACTTATTTGTAACTTTGCATCCAGTAACAAGAAGAAAGATGAAGATAGTCATACTTGACGGATATTCTACGAATCCTGGTGACCTCTCGTGGGAAGAGTTAGAGAAACTGGGGGACGTGACGGTATATGACCGCACGAAACCTGACGAGACGGTGGCAAGAGCCGCAGACGCGACCATCGTGCTAACAAATAAAGTAGTCCTCGGCAGAGAGGAAATTGAACAACTGCCACGACTACAATACATCGGGGTATTGGCGACAGGCTATAACGTCGTAGACATCAAGGCTGCCCATGAGCACGGTATCGTCGTCACTAACGTGCCGGCATACAGTACGGAGAGTGTCGCCCAGATGGTGTTCGCTCATCTGCTGACCGTCACCAATCGCACGGAGCATTATGCCGTCCAAAACCGTCAAGGGCGTTGGAGTGACAATCCTGATTTCTGCTATTGGGACACCCCCTTACAGGAACTTGCTGGGAAGACGATGGGTATCGTAGGACTTGGGAATATCGGTAGTCGTGTGGCACAGATAGCACAGGCTTTCGGTATGAAGGTGAAAGTACTGACCAGTAAACATGCTGACGTACTACCACTGGGTATTCAGAAAGCCGGTCTCACAGAGTTGTTGAGCACCTCCGATGTTGTCACCCTGCATTGTCCATTGACAGACGAGACACACCATCTCATCCATGCCGACACACTACGGATAATGAAGCCGACTGCCATCCTTATCAATACAGGCAGAGGTCCTTTGGTCAATGATACCGATATTGCAGAGGCATTACGCACCAACCGTCTTGCAGCCTATTGTGCTGATGTGTTGACAGAGGAGCCACCCAAGGCAGACCATCCCCTACTCAACCAGTCCAACGCCTTTATCACTCCCCATATCGCATGGGCTACGAGAGAAGCCCGCATCCGATTATTGCAGACTGCTATCGCCAATGTTAGTGCATTCGTCAATGGCAGTCCCCAAAATGCCGTAAAATAACCAACAAACAATACGAAAACGATGATTAGGAAAGCAGAGAAAAGAGATATTCCAGGTTTGATGAGACTTCTTCACCAAGTAGGAGCAGTACACAACGGTATCAGACCAGACTTGTTTAAAGCGAATACGACCAAATACAACGAGCAGGAACTTGCAGTACTCCTCGAAGAAGACGACAAACCTATCTTTGTTTATGAAGACGGAGAGGTGTTAGGACATGCCTTCTGTCAGATTACCGAGGTGAAGGACCACCAATTATTGCAAGACGCCAAGACATTATATATCGATGACATCTGTGTCGACGAGGCTACTCGTGGCAAGCACATCGGAAAGGCGTTGTACGAGTTTGTGCGTGACTACGCCAAGTCTATCGGTTGCTATAACATCACCCTCAATGTCTGGGAGGGCAACGACCCTGCCCAGCGTTTCTACCAGAGCATGGGGATGCAAGTGCAGAAAACGGGTATGGAGATTATTTTGTAGGGGGATAGTCGTACATCACCCTGGCATGATTGGTGCGGATGAGTTGTTGCTCGACGCATTTGCCAGACACACGGTCGATTATGTCACGATAGACCTGTCCGTTACGATAGTAGACACCATCCTCCAGATCGAAATGCTCGTTCTCGGCATGGATATGGAAAGTATGTGGCAGAACAGAGGTAGCACGAAGCTCACCACACAAGTACTCACCCTCAACCCACAGGTGGAGTTGGTAGGTGTTTGTCGTATCATTCCTCACCCGATAGTCAATGTAGTTATACGAGATACTGGTACCCGTGCCAAACGGTATCTGTCTGCCAAAGTCAGGGAAGAGGTCCAAGCCGTCATGATGATGATGCTCAGTAATCGTCAGGTCACTATGCAGCACCATCCAATGGATAAGGTTTGACAACTGGCACAAACCCCCTCCGATACCCTGCGAGGGCTGTCCCTTGGCGATGGTCAGTCCCTCTTTATAGCCCTTCCGTTTGGTAGTACGCCCCACCCTTTTCCATACAGAAAAGGTCTCACCGGGACGGATTAACAATCCATCGATCTGCTTCACTGCCAAAGACAGGTTGACCGCTTTGTTCTCTTGCAGCTGCATATTGACATTTCCCAAGCGACGACGAATCAGAGAGTTATGACTATACACCAGAACCGGCAAAGGCTCTGCCGTCTGCTCTTTGGCAAAATTCGTCTTACCCAACATGTCTTTCAGATGACGTTTCAGGATCTCTTTCTCCATCGAGAGCCGATAGGTGAAAGGAGATATCTCGCAAAATAGTTTCCGTGCCATATTCCTTAGTTTTTTGCAAAGATACAAAAAAATTTGGTAATTCCCTCCTTTTTCATTACCTTTGTCATTAAAATACTAATAATTCGACTTATGACTAAAAGATTTGTAACGATCCTATTCTCCGCGCTCCTCTCCCTGACCATAGGAGCGCAAAGCAACAACGTCCTTGACCAGCTCAAAGAAAATCCGAGGAAAGCCTATGGCAATGACTGTCCCTATCTGTTTGAGGAAGCCCCAAAGACCAAGGCGCCAAAAGGTTACAAACCGTTCTATATCAGTCACTATGCCCGTCATGGGTCCCGTTACAACTGGAGTTCCAAACTCTATAAGAATCTGGACACCCTGATGACCACTGCCCATGAGAAACAGCTGCTCACCCCTGAGGGCGAGACGTTCTATCGTAAGTTCATTGCCGTCAAAGACGAGTTGATGACAGGTGTCGGAGAACTGACCCAGTTGGGATGGGAACAGCACCAAGGTATCGCACGAAGGATGTACAACCAGTTCCCTGAGGTGTTCAAGAAAGGTGGTAATGTGTTTGCCGTCTCCTCCCTCTCTGGTCGTTGTGTGCTGAGCATGTCAGCATTCTGCCAGGAGCTGGTACAGTGTAACCCGAAGATAGAGATTCGTGAGCAGTCGTCCCGCTTCACGCTTGATGCTGTCGTACCTAACGACCGCCAGAATCCCCATAGACGTGACTTCCCCAAGGCAAAACCCCGTTATGAGGCTAACCGTAGTCAGTTTAAATACGACAACACCGTTGTGGACAAAGTACTGGCAAGAACCTTCACGTCAACAGAAGGATTGTCTGGAGACAAACATAAGAATGCCTATGTCCTCATCGATTTCTATAAGACCCTGCCCAGTATCAATTATGAGGGTATGATGGGCAACCTGATTACCGACGAGGAGATTGTCGAGCAGTGGGAGGCCTCCAACTTAGGATCCTACACATGGGTATTCTCAGATAAATATGTCGTCATCCCCATCCTGCAGGACATCATCCAGAAAGCCGATGCTGTATTTACAGGCAGTAGTGACCACATCGCAGACCTGCGTTTCGGACACGACTCCTTCATTGGTCCCCTGACCGTCCTGATGGGTATCAACGGTGCCGATCTCGACCCCGAGGATCCCTATGAGGTGAAGAACTGCTACCAGAACTGGGAGACCTGTAAGGCATGTAACATCCAACTGGTGTTCTATCGTGGTAAACAAGGACGTAACGACATCCTCGTAAAATGCCTGCTCAACGGTATGGAGGCTAAGTTGCCCGTGCCTACCACACAGGCTCCTTACTACCGATGGACAGACTTCCGTGACTTCTACATGAAGCGGTGCAGTTCTTTTTGATTCTCTTTCCTTTTTCACATTTTAATACCGTTTTGCTAAGAAATGATTATTTTTTAGCAAAAAAATCACGTTTATTATAAAATAATGTGTATCTTTGTACTTTGAAACAAATAAAACTACTAATATTACTAAAACAAATTATGGTATATAACGAGATAGGAAAGACTGGGATGCATGTGTCAAACTTGAGCTTTGGCGCCTCCTCATTAGGTGGTGTCTTCCACAGCATCAAGGAGACTGAGGGTATCCAGGCAGTATTCACTGCTATTGAGAACGGCATTAACTTCATTGACGTGTCACCCTACTACGGTCACCTGAAAGCAGAGACCGTCCTGGGTATGGCACTGAAAGACATTCCCCGTGACAAATACTACCTCTCCACGAAGGTGGGACGTTATGGCAAGGATGGCAAGAACATCTGGGACTACTCCGCCAAGCGTGCCACAGAGAGTGTCTATGAGAGTATGGAACGTCTGAACATCGACTATATCGACCTGATCAACGTCCACGACGTGGAGTTCCAAGGCGACATGGAAGGTGGTCTGCAAAAAGTGGTGGACGAGACACTCCCCGCATTGGTGGAGCTCCGCAAGAAAGGAGTGGTACGCCATGTGGGTATTACCGACCTGCAGCCCGAGAACCTGCGCTGGGTCATTGAGCATGCAGAGCCGGGAACCGTGGAGAGCGTACTTTGTTTCTGTCATTACAGTCTGAACGACACCTTATTGGCAGACTATCTTGGTTTCTTTGAGCAGCATAACGTCGGTGTCATCAACGCCTCCCCCTTCTCGATGGGGTTGTTGTCACAACGTGGTGCACCTGACTGGCACCCAGCCAGCAAAGACCTGAAAAAGGCATGTGCCAAAGCATCATCCTACTGCGAGGAGCAAGGCTATCCTATCGACAAACTTGCCATCCAGTTCTCCACCAGTTTTAATCCACGTATTGCCACGACCCTGTTTAGCAGTGCTAATCCCCATAACGTACTGAAGAACATCCAGTATGTCAACGAGCCGATGGACAAGGAGTTGGTCAAGAAAGTACAGGAGATTATTGGTGACCAAATGTTTGTAAGATGGAAAAACTCGTAATCATCGACGCACACAGTCACCTGTGGTTGAGACAAGACACCACATGGAACGGGAAAGTCATCCGCTCCCAGAAGAACGGGCGCAGTATCTTCCTGGATGAAGAGGTGCAGATGATTCCACCGTTTATCATTGACGGCAAGAACTCCGCCGAGGTGTTCCTCTCAAACATGGACTACGCCCAAGTGGCTGCCGCTGTCGTGGTACAAGAGTTTATTGACGGTATCCAGAACGACTATCTTGCCGAGGTGAAGAGCCGGTATCCCAACCGTTTCTTCGTTTGTGGCATGTGTGACTATCAGCAAGACGGGTTCTATGAGCATGCCGAGCAACTGATCAATAGTGGTCGTTTCCAAGGTATCGCTATCCCCGGACACCGTCTGTTAGGTCGTCCGTTGACCTCTACGGAGATGATGCGGATGTTCCACCTGATGGAGCAGAAAGACATACTCCTGTCGATTACCCTTGCAGACGGAGACCAGCAGGTTGGTGAGTTGCGAGAGGTCATTAGCGAGTGTCCCCACCTGCGTATTGCCATTGGACACATGGGTATGGCGAATCCCCCACAATCCAACCCATGGGAGAATAAGAGCTGGCGGGAGCAGATATCCTTGGCAAGAAACGAGCACGTAGCAATTGAGATGGGTGGTATCACCTGGCTCTACAATAGTGAGTTCTACCCCTACCCCACAGCCGTCCGTACCATCCGTGAGGCAGCAGGCTTAGTGGGAATGGACAAGATCATGTGGGGCAGCGACTACCCCCGTACCATCACCGCTATCACCTATCGGATGTCCTACGACTTCCTTTTGAAGTCACAAGAACTGACAGATGACGACAAACGACTGATACTGGGTGAGAACGCCCGACGCTTCTATCGTTTCGGAGAACTCGTCGAGCTGCCCTATATTAAGAATATGAGTGAGTGAGAAGAGTTGAAAAATTGAAGAATTGAAGAGTTGAAAAATTAAACTAAAACAAACCAATAGAATATGACAAACTATCCTAAAATCGGTATCCGCCCCACCATCGACGGTCGTCAGGGGGGCATCCGCGAGGGTCTTGAGGAAAAGACCATGGCACTTGCCAACGCAGTAAAGAACCTTATTGAGAGCAACCTTCGCAATGGCGACGGCTCCAAAGTAGAGTGTGTGATTAGCGACACCACCATCGGACGTGTCGGTGAGTCAGCAGCCTGTGCCGAGAAATTCGAGCGTGAGGGTGTCGGCTCCACCATCACCGTCACCAGTTGCTGGTGCTACGGTTCGGAGACCATGGACATGAACCCCTACTATCCCAAAGCAGTATGGGGCTTCAATGGTACAGAGCGTCCTGGTGCCGTCTATCTCGCTGCTGTTCTTGCAGCCCATGCACAGAAAGGTCTGCCCGCCTACGGTATCTATGGTCATGACGTACAGGACCTGAACGACAATACGATTCCTGCCGACGTAGCCGAGAAGATTCTCCGCTTCGCCCGTGCAGCCCAGGCTGTTGCCACCATGCGTGGTAAGTCATACTTGTCACTGGGTAATACCTGTATGGGTATCGCCGGCTCTATCGTCAATGCCGATTTCCTCCAGCAGTATCTGGGTATGCGTACCGAATACGTATCGTTGGTGGAGATTCTGCGCCGTGTAGACTTCGGAATCTACGACAAGGAGGAGTTCCAGAAAGCAATGACATGGGTAGAGAAATACTGCAAGCCCAACGAGGGTCACGACTATAACGAGGACCGTCCGTTGTTCCCCGGTGTACCTATGACGACCTTCAATGGCAAGGGCAAGGGTAAGAACCGTGAGGAGAAAGACGCCGACTGGGAGTTCACCGTGAAGACGATGATGATTATCCGCGACCTGATGCAGGGTTCTAAGAAACTGCTTGAGATGGGTTATAAGGAAGAGGCTATCGGACACAATGCCATCGCGGCTGGTGTTCAGGGACAGCGTCAGTGGACAGACTATAAGCCCAACTTCGACTTCCCAGAGTCTATGATGTGTACATCGTTCGACTGGAACGGTCCCCGTGAGGCTTATACCCTCGCTACGGAGAACGACTCCCTCAATGGTATATCGATGCTTTTCGGACATCTGCTCACCAACAAGGGTGTGATGTTCTCTGATATCCGTACCTACTGGAGTCCTGAGGCTGTAGAGCGTGTTGCCGGCAAGCGTCCAGAGGGTGCTGCCGCACAAGGTTTCATCCACCTCATTAACAGTGGTGCCACGACACTCGATGCCACTGGTGCTATGAGTGACAAGGACGGCAAGCCCGTCATGAAGTCACATTGGGAGATGAGCGATGCCGATACGGAGGCTTGTCTGAAGGCTACCAGTTGGATGCCTGCAGACCGTGACTACTTCCGTGGCGGTGGCTATTCCAGTCATTTCCTCACCAAAGGTGGTATGCCAATGACGATGTTGCGTATCAACATGGTACAGGGACTCGGTCCTGTACTGCAACTCGCAGAGGGATGGACGGTAGACCTTGACCCGAAGACTAACGATATCCTCGACAAGCGTACCGACCCCACATGGCCTACTACCTGGTTCGTGCCACGTCTCGACCCCACAAAGGATGCCTTCAAAGATGTTTACTCCGTGATGAACAACTGGGGTGCCAACCACGGTGCTATCTGTTACGGACACGTTGGTGCCGACCTCATCACCATGTGTGCTATGCTGCGTATCCCGGTATGTATGCACAATGTCGCTGATAAGGACATCTTCCGTCCTGCCGCATGGAACGCCTTCGGTATGGACAAGGAGGGAGCCGACTATCGTGCCTGCTCCAACTTCGGACCTATATATAAATAAGGTACACGTATGAGTAAGAACAATTCCCTAATCACGAAGGATGGGGTAAGTTATCTTATCCCGTTCATCCTCGTCACCTTCTGTTTTGCACTCTGGGGCTTTGCCAACGATATCACCAATCCGATGGTGAAGGCATTCTCCAAGATTTTCCGCATGAGTGTGACAGACGGCACGTTGGTGCAAGTCGCCTTCTACGGAGGCTATTTCTGTATGGCATTCCCTGCCGCTATCTTCATCCGCAAGTATAGTTACAAGGCTGGTGTGCTGATGGGACTTGGACTCTATGCCGCAGGAGCGTTATTGTTCTTCCCCTCTAAGAGCATTGGACTCTATGGCTGTTTCCTGGTTGCTTATTTCATCATGACCTGTGGACTCTCCTTCCTGGAGACCTCATGTAACCCGTATATCCTCACGATGGGACCAGAGAATACGGCGACCAGACGACTGAACATGGCACAGTGTTTCAACCCTTGTGGTTCTATCATCGGTATGTTTGTCGCCATGAACTTCATTCAGGCGAAACTCAATCCGATGAGCAGTGACGACCGTGCCCTGTTGGGAGATGCGGAGTTTGAGGCGATGAAGGACGCAGACCTGAGCATCCTCATCTCACCTTATTTAATAATAGGACTGGTTATCGTGGCAATGTTCCTGATTATCTTCTTCGCCAAGATGCCGAAGAATGGTGACCAGAGTCACGACATTCATTTCCTGCCTACGCTGAAGCGTATCTTCTCCTTGAAATACTATCGGGAGGGGGTTATTGCTCAGTTCTTCTATGTGGGTGCCCAGATTATGTGCTGGACCTTTATCATCCAGTATGGTACGAGGGTATTCATGGCTGAAGGCATGGACGAGCAGTCGGCAGAGGTATTGTCACAGCGTTTCAATATCTATGCCATGCTGTTCTTCATCTGTTCCCGTTTCATTGCCACCTTCCTGATGAAGTGGTTGAAGCCCGCCAAGTTGCTTGCCATCTTCGGTGTACTTGCCATGATCTTCACTGTGGGTGTCATCTTCTTCCAGAACAGATACGGTGTTTATTGCCTGGTATGCGTCAGCGGTTGTATGTCGCTGATGTTCCCCACCATCTATGGTATTGCCCTTGACGGACTGGGAGACGATGCGAAGTTTGGTGCGGCAGGTCTGATTATGGCAATCCTCGGAGGCTCGGTATTACCCCCGTTGCAGGCAATGATTATCGACCAAGGAACGGTATTTGAGTCGTTCCCTGCCACCAATGCCTCCTTCATACTGCCCTTCGTATGTTTCCTTATCGTCACCATTTACGGTTACAGAATGCATCAAGTGAGAAATCTATGACAAATGGCTATCAGATAAAAGAATACGGGCAACCCGTCAAGCGTTATTGTCAGACGATGGACCTGAAAGACGACCCTCAGTTGATTGCCGAGTATCGTCGTCGCCATAGTGAGCCGGAGGCTTGGAAAGAGATTCTGGACGGCATCCGTTCTGTGGGTATCTTAGAAATGGAAATCTATATCTTGGGCAACCGTCTGTTCATGATTGTGGAGACACCCCTCGATTTCGACTGGGACACAGCGATGAAGCGACTTGCCACCCTACCCCGTCAACAGGAATGGGAAGACTACATGGCGATGTTCCAGCAATGCCGTGAGGGTGCCACCAGTGATGAGAAATGGCAGATGATGGAGCGGATGTTCTATTTATATTAGAGGTAAGAGGTGAGAATTAAAAATATGAAAGCAATTCAAATTACTGAGCCTTCTGTGATGAAGGTGATAGACATCCCAGAGCCCCAGATGGGTGATGATGATGTGCTATTGAAAATAAAATATGTAAGTTTCTGCGGCAGCGACCTGAACACTTACCGTGGTGGCAACCCGATGGTGAAGATGCCGGTGGTTCCCGGTCATGAGGTCGGTGCGGAGATTGTCAAGATTGGCAAGAACGTGCCAGAGGGACTGAAACATGGTATGACCGTGACGGTCAATCCCTACACCAACTGTGGTAAATGTGCGTCATGCCGTAACGACAGGGTCAATGCCTGTGAGCACAACCAGACATTAGGTGTACAGCGTTGGGGAGCGATGTGTGAGTATCTCGTCCTGCCTTGGGAGAAAGTAATCCCCGCAGGACTGTTGACACCCCGCACCTGTGCCCTTATCGAGCCGATGAGTGTGGGTTTCCATGCTGTCAGCCGTGCACAGGTCACCGATATCGATGTCGTCATGGTCATTGGTTGTGGCATGGTAGGAATGGGTGCCGTAGTACGTGCCTCCCAACGAGGTGCTACCGTTATCGCCGCAGACATCGACGATGAGAAACTCGCCCTTGCCAAGCAGATGGGTGCCAGTTACGTGGTCAACACCAAGACAGAGGATGTCCATGCCCGTCTGTTGGAGATCACCCATGGTTTCGGTCCCGATGTGGTTATCGAGGCAGTAGGCAGTACCCCCACCTATCAGATGGCAGTCGACGAGGTAGCCTTCACCGGTCGTGTGGTATGTATCGGCTATGCCAAGACGGAGGTATCTTTCCAGACCAAATATTTCGTTCAGAAAGAGTTGGACATCAGAGGTTCCCGTAATGCACAGCCCTCTGACTTCCGTGCTGTTATCCATTACTTGGAGCGTGGCACTTGTCCTGTTGACCGTCTGATTAGTAACGAGGTTATCCCCGAAGGAGCCACTGCCGCAATGGAGCAATGGGCTGCAAATCCCGGCAAGGTATTTCGCATATTGGTACATTTCGGTTAGAAATTGATTACTTTTTAGATTATGCAACGTCTTTTAAGAAAAAGACTATATAGCTACTAATATTTATACATGTATAACTTAAAACTTAATTTATGAAACAGAATCATTTATTTACGTACAGTAAGATCTGTGCGTTAGCTCTGACCGGAGCTGGTGCCCTCTTCTTTACATCGTGCGCTAAGGATGGTTATGACGAAGAATCGTTTGACAGTGGTGTAAGCAACACGCAGGTAGCATCATTATCTGCTGATGACATCACTATTACACCCAGTGCAGACGGAAAGTCGCAAACCATTTCATGGCCCGTGGTTATGGGAGCAGGAGGTTATCGTATCAACTTGATCGATGTAAGCAATCCTGATGAACCACTTATTAACGACTCTATTGTTGACGGTTGCTCTGTAACCACAAAACGCGAGGAGGACGTCAATTACCAGATGACTCTCTTGACGTTAGGCAACAAGAGCAAGAACAATACCGACGCATCAGAGACGTTGGAGTATGCATTCTCTACGTTTACTCCTACTTTCATGACTATCCCTGCAGGCAGCGACCTGACCACTTGGTTTGCAGCTAATCTTCCCACAGACAAGATTGGAGAGAATCTTAACTTTGACCTTGAGGGTGGTGCAGATTATACTATCAGTGGGCTGATTGACTTTGACGGACAGGCAGTAACACTGCGTTCTAACAGCAAGGACAACCATCCTACTATCACATTGACTTCTGCGGATGCCGCTATCAACTTTACTGCTGGTTTCAATGCCAAATATCTTGATTTCGATTGTGCTGCCCGTGTAGGTGCAAAAGGAGTCTTCGAATTTAGCAAGAGCACGACAGTAACTGCCGCTTCTGATATAGACCCTGCTGTTTACGCATGGACAGGTCCTATCATCACAGATCCTATTACCATCGTAAGCTGTAATTTTGAAAATTTGAAGAGTTACCTATTCTTTGATAACCAAGCAAAGACTGCGTGTATGACTTTCTTGGTAGATAACTGTTTTGTACACATGACACCTGAAACAAATCTGGGTGGTGGCGTGTTCTGGACAAACAAGGCCGGTCACATCAACGACCTGACGGTGAGCAACTCTACATTCTATGAGCCTGATGATGTAACCGGTGACTATAAGTACTTCTATCAAGCAGGTATGGCTACTGGTCCGAATTTGTATGTGAAAGACACACCTGAGTATCAAGCCGCAACCAATAGCGTCAACTATCTGAACTGTACATTCTACCATGTCACATGGAATGGTGGGCAGTGGGGTAACTACAATGGTATGCAATCAAAGAATTATTCCTATTGGATTATGAAGAATTGTATCTTCTATGACTGCTCCCCAAGCGGTGTTGCCCGTCGTTTCCTGCACGGACGTGCCAACCAACTTCATGCGGAGTTTGCCAACAACACTTATATGAATGCTGACGGTACTTTCCAGGAGGCTGAGAATCCAACCTACGACACCTCTGGAACGATGATCCAAGAAGATCCACAGTTTGCTAATCCTGCGATTGGCGACTTCACCATCAGTGGTGCTACACAGGTGGCTCGTCAGACTGGTGACCCACGCTGGCTGCCTTAATCTCAGATGAAAGGTTAAACATAAAAGAATGAAGATTATGAAAAAATATATCAAAACCTTATGCCTCTGCCTCATGCTCACATTCTCGGCATCGGCTCTGGCACAGAATCAAACGGTAACAGGTACCGTACTTGATGAGGCAGGTGAACCTGTCATCGGTGCAACAGTTACGGTAGCGGGCACAAAGACCGCCACTATCACTGACTTTGATGGTAATTACAAGATTGACGTTCCCAAAGGAGGTAAAGTAACTATTTCCTATATTGGTTACCTATCAAAGACTGTCGCTCCTGGTGGTACAGTAAGACTGGAAGAGGACAAGCAGACATTGGAGGAAGTCGTTGTCGTTGGTTATGGTACTCAAAAGAAAGCTCACCTGACTGGTTCTATCGCTACTGTTGATATGAACGATGTACAGGACCTTGCTAACGGAGGACTTGCCAGCTCACTGAGTGGTTTGGTAAACGGTCTGTCGGTTACTGGTGGTGATGCCCGTCCTGGTGAGAATGCTACCATGCGTATCCGTGACGTCAACTCATTGGGTGATATCGGCTCAAGTGCCCAGTCTCCTCTGTACGTTATCGACGGTTATATCTATCCTAACGACGTAAAGGTTGGAAGCACTTATCACAACTTAGGTGAAGAGGCATTCAACAACCTCGATCCTTCTGAGGTTGAGAGTATCTCTGTACTGAAGGACGCATCCGCTGCTGTTTACGGTTCTCGTGCCGCCAACGGTGTTATCCTTGTTACCACCAAGAAAGGTAAGATGGGTGCTCCAAGTATCTCCTATAGCGGAACCTTCGGTTTTACTGATGAGGTTGCCCGTGCCAAGATGCTGAGTGCTTATGATTACGGACGTCTCTATAACGCAGTGATTGCCGCTGACCCCACAAACACCAGTCTGAACCGTACCACAGCATTATTCCAGGCTGACGAGTTGGCTGCAATGAAGAACTTGAACTACGATTTGCTGGACGACTACTGGAAGACTGGTTTCACACAACGTCATGCCATTAATGTCAGTGGTGCTACAGAAAAGGTGAACTATTTCGCAGGTATTAGCTATTTTAAGCAAGATGGTAACCTTGGTAAACTTGACTACGACCGTTGGAACTACCGTGCTGGTGTTGACGTGAAGATCAGTGACTGGTTGGGTGCTAACCTGACTGTCAGCGGTGACTATGGCAACAAAGAGAAGCCTCTCTTGAAAGTTGGTGGTACCAATGCGGAAAAGGACTACAACCTGATGCTGACCCGTCCACGCTATATCCCTGAGTATGTTGATGAGTTTGCTATTCCAAGCTACGGTCCTTCAAATGGTGCCCGTGTGCAGAACCAGAACTATCACTTCAAGACACTGCAGAATAATGGTGACTTCTCCAAGAGCATGACCTCTACCATCAATATCAGCGGTAGTATTAACTACGACTTCGGATGGAGCAAGATTCTAAAAGGCTTGAAGGTGAAGTTCTCTTACTCTAAGAGTATCAATACCGATAAGACCAATGAGTTTGGTACTGCCTATACGCTCTACACCATGCAGCGTCGCTATGGCTCAGGCCAACACCTGTATACACCAACCAGTGGTGATGATCCTACCTTTGACTACTTAGACTACTCAAACTTCAATGGCATTGAATATGCCAACGGCAACTACAGCAGTCGTCAGATGGTTCGTACGGACAACTACCAGATGAACCTTACCTTCAACTACAACCGTACTTTCGGTAAGCACAATGTCGGAGCGTTATTCTCTATAGAGAAATCAGAAACAGAGAGTGAATACAACCTCAGCCAGGCTAATGAGCCTTACGGTTTCTCTACTCATCAGTCAAACTCTACCAAGGGTGACCAGTCATTGCAGTTCAACCGTGCAGAGAGTGGTACGCTGTCATACATCGGACGTATCAATTACGCCTATGCTGATCGTTATCTGTTTGAGTTCCTGCTCCGTTCCGATGCCTCTACTAAGTTCGCTCCAGAAAACTACTGGGGAACCTTCCCTGCTCTCTCTGCTGGTTGGGTAATCAGTGAGGAGCCTTGGTTCCAGGATGTTAAATGGCTCAAATGGATTGACTTCCTGAAGATTCGTGCCAGTTGGGGTATCACTGGTCGTGATAACCTGACCCCATGGCAATGGCTGCAGATATACACCCTTGATAAGAACAAGAGTATCGTATTTGGTGAGGGTACAAACATCGATCCAAGTAAGAACACCCGTATCTCTATCAACAAGAACACCTCTGCTGTCAATCGTGACGTACACTGGGATAAGTCTTACAAGACCAATATCGGTTTAGACTTACAGGTACTTAACCGTCGTCTTGCCATCAATGTTGACTACTATAAGGAGCGTAACCGTGAGATGTTGCTGAACCTTGGTCAGAACGTTCCTTCCACAGTCGGTACACAGTCCGCTTCCACAAACCTTGGTGAGATGAACAGCTGGGGTTGGGAAATCGGTATCAACTGGCGTGATAAGATTGGTAAGGACTTCAAGTATAAGATTGGACTGAATACTGGTTACCACGACAACGAGGTGCTGGTGATGGACTTCGAGGACGACTATATCTATCGTCAGATTGTTTATGGTGGACGTACAGATATCGGTACCTGGGGTATGCAGTGCATCGGTATGTTCCGTTCTTTCCAGGACATTGAGGAGTACTTCGCCAAGTACAACATCACCTCTTATATGGGTATGACTAAGGATCAGGTCCGCCCGGGTATGTTGATTTACAAGGATGTTCGTGGTGCTTACAACCAAGAGACCAAGACGTATGCAGGTCCTGACGGTGTAGTAGATGCTGACAACGACCAGGTATGTCTGTCTAACCGTTCTAACCCTTATGGCTTCACCATCAATATGAATGCTGAGTGGAAGGGTATCTCTCTCACAGCCCAGATGGGTGCGAGCTGGGGTGGTTACACCTTGATTCCTGCTGAGGCACGTGGTGTTGCTTCCGGCTCTAACATCGAGTTCTACAACATGCCTTCTTTCTGGAATCCAGATAACATGTATGTATACCAAGACATCTATGATGGAAGTGGCAACTTGATCATGAAGCAGAATCGTGAGGCACACTATCCTAACCTCGCTTACAGCATCAACAGCAACGCATCCAGTTTCTGGCGTGTAAGTGCTGCTACTGTTCGTCTGAGCCGTCTGACATTGGCTTACACCATTCCTAACAAGTTGTACAGTGCTGTTGGTATCAAGAGTATCCGTGTGAACATTACAGGTCAGAACTTGATAAACTTCTACAACCCATATCCCGACAGTTTCATGAACCCGATGGCTGGATCTTATGGCAAGTATCCTAACCTGCGTAAGTGGACGATTGGTGTCAACTTGAGTTTCTAATGTTTAATATTAAGATAAGAAATTATGAAAGCAATAAAATATTTAAGCTTTGGCATTGCATCCATGTTGGCATTCTCTGCTTGCAGCGACCAGTTCCTGCAGGACAAGAAGAACTACGACCAGGTAGGTGCTGAGGTATACAATGACTACGATGGAGCGAATGGTCGTCTGAACGACCTGTATGGCTGGTGTCTGCCTACAACAGCGAATATGTCTTGGAAATATCCTTCATGTGGACTCTCTGACGATGCAGGTCAGTCAACCGAGGAATTTGCAGGTTTCAGTACATTCACTCATCCAGAGAATATCCTGTCGAGTGACAACTCCACAACGACCTCTGTCCCCGACTACTTCATGGGAACATCCAACAATATTCAGGAAGCTGTTTACGGACGTATCCGTAACATCAATGACTTCATTCGTGGTGTGGAGACGAGTTCTCTGACAGAAGCTCAGAAGAGCACGCTATTGGGACAGGCATACTTCTTCCGTGCATGGTGCTACTACAACCTCGTTAAGTGGTATGGTGGTGTGCCTTTGGTTAAAGAGGTACTGGAGCCTATTGAGAGCAATTATACTCCACGTTCTACCACAAAGGAGACCATCGAGTTTATTCTGGAAGACCTTGAGAATGCCGCACTCCTCTTGGCAGGTGAGACAGCAGATGGTGGTTGGAAAGACGGTTCTAACTATGGACGCGTCACCTCTGGTACTGCTTTGGCTCTGAAAGGACGTGTACTGCTGTTGTGGGCTAGTCCTATCTTCAACCGTGCTAACGACAAGTCTCGTTGGACTGCCGCATACAATGCCATGAAGGAAGACCTTTCAACAATCAATGCATGTGGCTATGGTCTTTACACTTCTGGCAATAACGTGAATGGTAGTGACTTTGCCAGTGTCTTCACACAGATAGGAAAGACGGCAAATCGTGAGGCTATCTTCTTTACCCTCTACAACACAACAGTCATCCTGACTGGTATCGACGATGCTGCGAAGAACAACATGTGGGAGCGTTATATCCGTCCTGACAACACAGGTGGTAACGGACTTATCCCCTCTCGCATGATGCTCAACCTCTTCCCGATGAGTGATGGTAAGATTCCTGCTGCCGCTGACAACTACACCAAGTTGAAGGCTTCTGATCAGGTTCTGGATACCGACTATCCGTTTATGAATCGTGACCCACGTTTCTATCGTACCTTCACCTTCCCAGGTTACCGTTGGGCTTATAACGGTGATGCTTCTATCCACAATGCTCACAACCCAAGTGATGGTCCTAACTACACTTTGTGGAGCTACGTATGGTATGTAAGTGCTGATGACCAGGGTAACGTGGAGAGTGGAAACTCTTATGGTGCCGACAACTTAGGTGATGGTGGTACATACGGCAATAGCATACTCGTTCGCAAGAAGAGTGATGACCTCGACCTGAATGGCTCAGCACTCTATACTTACAATCCTGCTGGTTGGAAGTCTGGTGCAGGTCCGTTCTACTCTGCCGCTCCCCTCATCGAACTCCGCTATGCTGAGGTATTGCTGAACCTTGCGGAGGCTGCTTGTGGTGCTGGTGATGTAAGTGCTGCATTGGGATATATGAATCAGGTTCGCCAGCGTGCTGGTGTTCCCGACAGAACAACTGCCGACTTCGTTGGTGATGAGCAAGCCGCTTGTATGAGTGCGATCCTGTATGAGCGTCAGATTGAGTTCGCCTACGAGGGCAAGCGCTTCGACGACATGCGTCGCTGGATGCTCTTTGACGGTGGTGCCGGTCAGGCTAACCTGAAGAGTTCTTGGGCTCTCACTGGTTGGGATGGCAACACCTGCACATGGCTTGGATTCAAGCCGCTGAACGGTCAGCGTCGTGAGAAGATCCAGTATCGTGTGGCTGATAAGTATGGTGTAGGAACCGCTCAGTGGGATGGTGATCCTCTGCTGAATGGTGGCGGTACACGTCCTGCAGGTATCAACCTGAATAGTGCGACACTTAGTGCAGATCTGGAGGCTTTGAAGACTTGGTACCAGGACAATCTTGCCGTTAAGGAGCAGAAGGGTGACGGACGTGACTCTCAGCACAACGACCTGTATATTAAGTTCCAACCTCAGTATTATCTGTTAGGCTTCAACAGTGGTGTACAGAACCAGAACAAGCAGTTGGAGCAGACTATCGGTTGGGGTGACTACAACAAGGGAGGTGCTTCTGGCACCTTCGACCCACTCGCTGAGTAATCAAGAGACACATATCTCTCTTCATCGGATGCATCGCAAAGGTGCATCCGATTTTTATTGATTTATTTGGAAGATTCACAAAATCTTCATATCTTTGGAGAAAATCCCGAAGATACTCTCGCTTGAAAAAACTCAAGATTTTCTTGTTTTTTTGCTTACTTAATCGTATCTTTGCAGTTACTATCGCTAAAACAACATCAAAGATGAGCAAATATCATATCTCACGCTTAACGACCCTGTTAATAATTTGCTTCGTGTCAGTAAACCTGTTTGCCGCACCCAAGCCCAAGAAGGAATTGTATATCCCCATGGACTACTCCACCTGTGGCTACCATGCCTCCGAGAAGGCAATCCCCACTATTCCCGTCAGCATCTTCGTGGCATGGCAGGACGGTGACTGCGCTGGTCGCATCCAGCAGGCGATTGATGAGGTGGCAAGACAGAAGCCCGATGCCAACGACTATCGAGGTTGCGTCCTGCTGGGTGAGGGCGTGTTCAAGATCAGCAAAGCGATACGTATCACCACATCTGGTATCGTACTGAGAGGTGTCGACAAGTACAAGACCGTCCTTCTCAAGACAGGTGCCGACCGTGGTGCCGCCATCTATATAGAAGGTATGGAGAGTAAGACTGAGGGCGATGCCATTGCTGTCGTCAACGAGAAGGTACCTGCCGGCAGTACGCAACTCACGTTGGCATCGACGAAAGGACTGCAGACAGGTAGTCGTATCCATATCCTGCGTCCCAGTACCACAGAGTGGATTGCGTCGCTGAATATGAATGACTTTGGTGGTGGACTCGACTATACGGGTTGGAAGGCTACGGATATCGACATCACCTGGGACCGTACCATCACAGCCATCAACGGGACGACAATTACCCTCGACGCTCCTATCACCACGACCCTCTCCCAGACATACGGTGGGGCAACGGTCATCAAGACCAACCATCAGGGAGAACTCACAGAATGCGGTGTGGAGAACCTGACGATTGACTCCGAGCATGCCACTTGGAATGCCAAGGACGAGGACCATTGCTGGGATGGTATCTTTATGAATCATGTTCGCGACTCATGGGTTCGTAAAGTCATCTTCCAGCACCTTGCCGGCTCTGCCGTCAACCTACAGAAGCAAACCAGTCGTATCACGATTGAAGACTGTATTGCCCAGCAGCCCGTCTCTGAGATAGGAGGATGGCGCAGACAGGTATTCCTGACACGAGGACAGCAGACCCTCTTCCAGCGTTGCATCTCGCGGCAGGGTATCCACGACTTCGCAGCAGGCTATTGTGCCGCAGGACCTAACGCCTTTGTACAGTGTGAGGGTGAGGAGTCGCTGGGCTTCAGTGGCAGCATCGGCTCATGGGCAGCAGGTTTGCTCTTTGACATCGTCAATATCGACGGCAGCGATATCCGTTTTGCCAATCTGGAACAGTTCCAGTTTGGTACAGGATGGAACACCGCAAACTCCATGCTGTGGCAGTGTACAGCCTCCACCATCGAGTGCTATTCCCCTGACAGGGACAACCGTTGCAGTGGACACGGCTGTTGGGGTACACTCACTGGTAATGGAGAATGGACCAGCAGCAACGACCATGTGACCCCTCGCAGTCTGTTCTACGACCAGTTGGAGAAGCGATTAGGGAAGCTCCCCTTCGAGCCGTATATCCTCCCCCGCCCTACCAATGCGTCCAGCTCACCGACTGTTGAGCAGGCAATGGAGATGGCACAGGAGTCGCTGACACAGCCCAGACTCACCTTGGAGATGTGGCTGGACAGTATTCCAACCCTTGGGGACGGTTCTGCTGATCACAGCCGCCTTGCGATGACTAATCATCAGAACCGTCCCCAACACACTCCCACCACCAAGGCATACTCCATCATCAACGGACACCTTGCCGTGGACGGTATGCTGCTGACAGGTAATCAGTATGCGATTCCTTGGTGGAGTGGAAGGGTGAAAGACAATTTCGTCACGAATGGTGCCAAGCCAGCCATCACCCGTTTCGTACCAGGACGTGAGGGATTGGGATGGACAGACCGTATCGACTCTGTCGTCAACTTCCTTGCCGACCATCATTATAGTTCCCTCTACCACAATTATGGACTATGGTATGACCTCCGCAGGACAGACCATGAGCGTATCCGTCGTGCCAATGGTGATGTGTGGGCACCCTTCTACGAGCAGCCATTCAGTCGCACTGGTGAGGGTACCGCATGGGACGGTCTCTCTCGCTATGACCTGACAAAGCCCAATCGCTGGTACTGGCTGCGTCTGAATGAGTTCGCCCATCAAGCCGCAAGACAAAACATCATGCTCTATAACGAGCACTATTTCCAGCATAACATCTTAGAGGCTGGTGCCCACTGGGTAGACTGTCCATGGCGACCCGTCAACAACATCAACGGTACAGACTTCCCAGAACCTGTTCCTTTTGCTGGTGACAAGCGTGTGTTCATGGCAGAGCAGTTCTATGACGAGCAGAATTCCCTACTCCAGTCCCTCCATCGGCAGTATATCCGTATGTGTCTCGACCAGACCAAAGACCAACCTAACGTGATACACTCCATCAGTGCCGAGTATACAGGACCGTTGCATTTCACCCGTTTCTGGTTGAAGACCGTTGCGGAATGGGAGGCAGAGACAGGACATCACCCCCTGATAGCCCTCAGTTGTACCAAGGACGTACAGGACAGCATCCTCGCAGACCCCGAGTTCCGGAAAGTCGTTGATATCATCGACATCCGCTACTGGCATTACAACACCAACGGACTATGGGCTCCCGAGGGAGGACGCAACCTTGCTCCCCGTCAGTGGATGCGTAAGGTCAAAGTGGGAAAGACCGGTTTTGAGGAGGCATACCGCTCCGTTGTCGAGTATCGCAACCGTTATCCAGAGAAAGCCGTCACCTTCTTCTCCCAACAATATCCCACCTATGGCTGGGCGATACTGCTGGCAGGTGGTTCACTTCCCAATATCCCCATCAGCACCGCATCATCCCAGTCCCTCCAACAGACCCTATTAAAGGATGCTTGTCAGATGAAGGTGATGAACGCAGAAGGGTATCTCGCCATTGGTGATACCCGGAAAGGCTACTTGGTTTACACACAGACATCAGAAGCCAGTCTGCCGATAACTGCAGGAAAATACCATGTCTATTCTATTGATATGAAGACAGGTGACATCACCCTCCGTCAGAAAGGTGTCCGTCTCCAACATACCTTCCGTCCTGATAACAGCAAGGTGAACGGGCTTTACTGGCTCCGACAGATGTAAGGGCATGTTGTATTAAATTATTAAAAAAACGGAAAAAGACCGTTTTCATGTGGTGGATTTACAAAATATATTATTACTTTTGCAGGTGACAAACAAACTACTTTCAAATACAAACTACTAAGATGATAGACTTTTCACAGCTCTATAACAAACATATCGACCAACTGTTTGCCTTCGGTTCCCGTTTCACGTCGAATCGTGAGATGCTGAAAGACTGCATACAAGATGTCTTCGTGAAGCTATACACCAGAAAGGACCATCTGGGTCCTATCGACAATGTCGATAACTATCTATTCATCTCCTTGCGTAACCGTATCCATGATGAGTTCAGGAAAAACAGCAAGATGACGGAGGATGAGGTCAATGACACCAATATGCAGGCTGTCGCAGACTATGAGGAGTACTGCCATGAGAAGATGGAAAAGCAGCAGCAACTCACAGACAACGTAGAGAAATACTTTGAGAAGCTGTCTCCCCGTCAGCGTCAGATTATCAACCTCTACTATGTAGAGCAACGGAAATATGAGGACATCTGCCGCATCATGGGTATCAACTATCAGAGTGTGAGGAATCTGATGCATCGCAGTATCAGTCGTCTTAGAGAATACGCTGGAGAGATTGAGCGTGCTGTATAAAAGCATTCCCCTTTGGTTGGTTACACGACTGCCATTATTACGTCTTAAAATAAAACGACGATAATGGCAGGTAAAGTCAAAGACAACAGGGAAAAATTCACTTATTCTTATATTCCTCTTCTCCCACCTCTTTCCGCAAAAGAAAAGAAAGAGTTGGAGATGCGCATCTATGTCGCTATCTGCCAGTCGGCGGCGTTAAAATAGAACAAATCATGATCTGATATGAACAAACTACGCATTTTCCTTTTATCAGTACTCCTCTGCGGAATGCCATGGTTGGGTACGATGATGGCGCAAGACCGCTATCAAGTGGGTGTCTGCGACTGGATGGTACTGAAACGCCAGAAGCTGGGCGAGTTCCAGTTAGCCAAGGACTTAGGTTGTGACGGTATCGAGATGGACATGGGTGGACTGGGCAAGCGCGAGATGTTTGACAACAAGATGCGCAACCCGGAGGATGCCGCCCGTTTTAAGTTTGTCGCTGACAGCCTCGGCATCCGTATCGGTGCCATTGCTATGAGCGGATTCTACGGACAGGACCTGACCCAGCGTGACAACTACCTCGCTTTGATGGAAGACTGTTTTGATACGATGGACAAGATGGGAAATGTCAAGGTTGCTTTTCTCCCTTTAGGAGGATGTGGTAACAACTGGACCACCGACAAAGCAAAACGAAAGGATCTCGTCAATCGCCTGCATGCCATCGGTGAGACAGCGAAGAGTCACGGAAAGGTAGTGGGTATCGACACCCCCTTGGATGCCGCCGGCAACCTGAAACTGCTGAAAGAGATCAAGAGCGACGGTATCGCTATCTTCTATAAATGGCAGACCATTATAGAGAACGGATGGGACATCGTCAAGGATATGAAGAAACTGGGAGCCAAGAATATATGCGCCATCCATGCCTCTAATACAGATAGCGTATGGCTCAGCAAGGACCCTGCCATCAACCTGCCACTTATCAAACAGACGCTTGACGAGATGAACTGGAAAGGCTGGTTGTTTGTAGAACGGAGCCGTGACGTGAAGATGGTGCGTAATGTGAAGATGAACTACGGTGCCAATGTGCGTTATCTGAAAGAGACCTTTAACTCCTATCCTGAGGCTGACGTTAAGCTCGATTGCGAGGGACGTGATCCTGAATATGTACAGACCATCATCGGTCGCTCTCAGAAAGCCACTGATGAACTGGGTATCACCTGGACCCCGATGGGACAGAATGTTGTTAATATCATCGCCAACCGCTACTTCAAACTGAATGACATCTATGCCGAGCGGGACTCTATCAAGAAGACGGACAAGAAACTCGCCGAGGCACAATGCGACTCCAAACTCTACCGTTCACACTTCGGATTCCTCGCCGACCTGTCAATGTACCTGAAACCACATCATATCGACCGTGTGAAGGATGTGATGACCTTCAATGTGGTGAAGGTCACCTATGAGGCACAGTGCGATATGATACCGACGTTGAAGGATGAGGAGAAACAGCAGATCCTCGCTTGGCTGATCGAGGCTCGTGAACTCGCTATCGACGCGGAGAGTTCGAAGAAGAAACACGAGGTGTTCGGTAAGTACAAAGGACGCATTAACAACTACCTCACCAAGCGTGGTTACGACTTAACCAAAGAGCGTGAGGCATGGTATGAACGAGTAAAGGCAAGAGGAGGACAACTTTAAGAGTTTAGAATTAAGAGTTTAGAGTTATGAAAATCAGACTATTAATAACCATGATGATAGGTTGTGCCGCGACAGCGATGGCGCAAGGTGGACTGACCGATATGAGTCATAGCCGGCAGGCGAAGATGACAAACACACCGTTGGGTGCAGTCAAATGGACGGGCGGCTTCTGGGCTGACCGTTTCAATGTGATGGCAAATACGGGTATCTGGTCGATGTGGGACACATGGAACACCCCCTACGAGACGATGGATGACATGGGACTGCATGGCAGTAATGGATTCCGCAACTTTGAGGTTGCCGCAGGTACTGTGAAAGGCAAGCACCACGGTCCTCCCTTCCACGATGGAGATATGTATAAATGGCTGGAGGCTTGTGCTACGGTTTATGCTATCACCAAAGACCCCAAACTTGACGCACTGATGGACCAATTCATCGAGCAGGTGGCACTCGCCCAGCGTGCCGACGGCTATATCCATACACCTGTGGTTATCAGTGAGCGTAATGCGGGTATCGACTCCCATGCCCTTACGGAGAATGCGGCAGGTATCGAGATTGGAAAAGACCAGAAACACGCCTTCGCCTCGCGTCTTAATTTCGAGACCTACAACCTCGGTCACCTTATCACGGCGGGTATCATCCACAAGCGTGCCACCGGTAAGAACACCTTATTTGATTGCGGTAAGAAAGCAGCTGACTTCCTTTATAACTTCCTGACCAATGATGCGGCAGAGCTTTCTCGTAATGCGATCTGTCCCAGTCACTATATGGGTGCCGCAGAGATGTATCGGGAGACGGGAGACGAGAAATACCTCACCCTCGCCAAAGGACTCATCGCTATCCGTGACAGTGTACAGAACGGTGAGGATCATAACCAGGACAGACATAAGTTCCGTGACCAGTATGAGGCAATAGGACATGCCGTTCGTGCCAACTACCTCTACGCTGGTGTTGCCGACCTCTATGCGGAGACTGGTGAGGAACAGTTGATGAAGAACCTCTCGGCTATTTGGGATGACATCATTCAGCATAAGATATATATCATGGGGGGATGCGGTGCCCTCTACGACGGTGTGTCACCTGACGGTACCACCTATAACCAGCCTTCGATTCAACAGATTCATCAGGCTTACGGCAGACAGTTCCAGTTGCCACAGGAGGCTGCCCATAATGAGATATGTGCACAGATTGGTATGATGCTGTTCTCATGGCGTATGTTCCAAACAACGGGAGACGCCAAGTATATCGACAATATAGAGAACGAGCTCTATAACGGTATTCTCTCTGGTATCTCCATTAACGGACGTGACTTCTTCTATACTGAGACGTTGCGACGCACCAAGGAGTTCCCTTACACCATGCGATGGCCCAAACACCGTCAGCATTACATCACCTGTTTCTGCTGTCCTCCCAATACACTTCGTACTCTCTGTCAGGCACAGGAATATGCCTATGCCGTCAACAGACAGACACTATACGTTAATCTATATGGACAGAATGTGTTGAAGACCAACGACCTGGAAGTGGAGCAGACAACCAATTATCCATGGGACGGAAAGATCACCCTCACCATCAAAAAGGCGAAGAACTTACAGACTATCCAGCTGCATCAACCCAACTGGTGTGATCAGTATACCGTGAAGGTGAATGGAGAGTCTGCGAACCTGCGCATTTCCCGTAAATGGAAGAAGGGTGATGTCATTGAGCTGAACCTTGACATGCGTCCCCGTCTCGTGGAGGCGAACCCACTGGTCGAGGAGGCAAAGAACCAGATTGCCGTCATGCGCGGTCCTATCGTCTATTGTCTGGAAGGACAGGACATTCAAGGAGCTTACCGCATCAACGATATTGCCCTGCCTGCCGACATTCAGTTAAAGGAAGTACCAATGAGCATTGGCGGTCATTCCTTCACCGCACTGGAGGGAGAAGCCATCGCCATCAATGACAAGACATGGGACAATCAGACGCTCTACCGTGAGTTGGTGAAGCCAACAAGTCAAAAAGTACACATACGCCTCATCCCCTACTATGCCTGGGACAATCGTGGTATTCAAGACATGAGTCTGTGGTTGAACTTAGCCCGATAACGTTATGAATAGAATACTCGGCATCCTCACGCTCCTCTGCTGCATGAACACTCATGCAGCAGATATTCGTATCACCCCCGACTCGTCGCTTACTGATGCTGTCCGCAAGGCAAGGGAGATGCGACGACTGGGACAAGCAACTGATGTGACCATCCATCTTCAGACTGGCACCTATTATATATATGAACCCTTGCGACTCCGTCCAGAAGATAGTGGACTGACTATCGAGGGAGAGAACGCCATTATCAGTGGCGGTATGAGAATCACCAACTGGAAGCGACAAGGGAAGCTGTTGGTTGCTGACGTACCTGACTTCAACGGTCGTCCTGTCGATTTCCGCCAACTGTGGGTCAATGGAAAGAAAGCGACAAGGGCACGTGATGTCAGTGACTTTGAGCAGATGAGCCGTATTCGGACATACGACAAGAAGAGCCATATCTTATGGGTTTCAAGGAAAGCGGTGGAGAAGATACTCAAAGCCCCATACGCTGAAATGGTATTGCACGAGATGTGGTGTACCTCCAACTTACGTATTAAGAGCATCACCCCACAGGGCGACTCTGCCGCTATCCGTTTCCACCAGCCAGAGGACAAACTCCAGTTTGAGCATCCCTGGCCCTCACCCATGACACCAGACACGAAGCACCCTTCCCCTTTCTACCTGACGAATGCCAAAGAGCTGTTAGACGAGCCTGGGGAATGGTATCATGATATCCGTGAGCATAAGCTCTACTATATGCCGCATACAGGAGAAACCATCCAAGAGGCGATAGTACCTGTTGTAGAGACTTTGGTGGAAGTTATCGGTACTGCTGAGCATCCTGTACGTCATATCACCATTAAAGGTGTCCAGTTCTCACATACTACTTGGATGCGCCCCTCCGAGAAAGGACACGTACCTCTGCAAGCCGGTATGTACCTGACAGAGGCTTACAAGTTGCGTCCGCAGATTGACCGTCCCAACAACCACAAACTGGACAATCAAGGATGGCTGGGACGTGCGGATGCCGCTGTCGAGATATGCTATTCTGAGGATATCAACTTCGACGGTTGTCGTTTTGAGCACCTCGGCGGTTCTGGGCTGGATTACATCATAGGATGTCGTCGTGGCACGACGACCAACTGTACGTTCACGGATATCGCCATGAATGGGTACGTCTGTGGCTCCTTCTCACCAGCAGGGCTGGAAACCCATCTGCCCTATCAGCCCACCGATTTCCGTGAGGTATGCACAGGACAGACCGTCGAGCAGTCTGAGTTCTATGATGTGACGAATGAGGACTGGGGCAGTGTTGCCATCGCTGCTGGCTATGTGTCAGGTATTACCATCGACCACAATACCATTCACGATGTCTCTTATACTGGCATCTCCCTCGGTTGGGGCTGGAACCGCGACCTTGTCTGCATGAAAGACAATAAGGTACATGCCAACCTTATTTATCATTACGCCAAGCATATGTATGACTGTGCCGGCATCTATTCCCTCGGCAACCAACCTGGCACCATCATCAGCGAGAATGCAGTGCGAGACATTGCCACCCCTTCTTACGTACATGACCCGAATCACTGGTTCTATCTCTATACCGACGAAGGCTCGTCGAACATCACTTTACGTGACAACTGGACACCTTCCGAAAAGTTCCTGAAGAACGCCAACGGTCCCGGTAATGTCTGGGAGAATAACGGACCACAAGTAAACGACCAAATCAAAAACAATGCAGGAAAGAGATAAAGCCACATGGATATGGTACCCTGGTGACTTCGAGATATGGCTGGGTAACATCTTTAATAACCGACGGACGGAACGGGGTGCTATGTTTCCTCCTTTCTGGAAACAAGACTCACACTACGTCACGGTGGAATTCTCCCGTGAGTTCGAACTAAGCCATGAGGAGACAATAATCATTGCCAGTGAGGGAAAATTCAATCTCATGTTAGACGGCAAGTTACAGTTTGGACAACCCAAGACATTTACCGTACCTCAAGGCAAACATAAACTGAATTTAAAGGTATGGAATCAAGCCACACCCCCTGCTCTGTTTATCGAAGGTGACACCATTCATACCGACTCCACATGGTTAGCCACCTATGAGGATAAAATATGGATTGACGAGAATGGTATTGCCCATGGTTCAGGTATTTACGTACCAGCAGCCTCCTGGAACTTTAATAGTATCGAGACACCGCCATCCAGTTATCACTTACTCACCAAAGAGCAACGACCTGTCAGTGAGAAAGACGGTCTATATGATTTCGGGAAGGAGACCTTCGGGTATTTGAAAGTAAAAGGACTGAAAGGTCGTATACATATTTATTATGGAGAAAGTGCCGAAGAGGCATTGAACAAGGAACACTGTGAGACCCTTGACATACTCAGCGAGGGAGAGAGACTTGACAGCAAGGCATTTCGCTATGTCTATATAGAGAAAGAGCAAGGTGCCCATTATGAAGAGGTCCTTATGGATTACGAATACGCTCCGTTTGATATGAAGAGAAGCGGTTCGTTCCGTTGTTCTGATAAGGAACTGAATCATATCTGGAACGTTGCCGCCTACACCATGGACCTCACCACCCGTGAGTTCTTCATGGATGGTATCAAGCGTGACCGTTGGACATGGAGTGGTGATGCCATCCAGTCGTACCTGATGAACTATTATCTCCGCTTCGACACAGAGTGTGTGAAGCGTACCATTCGCCAGTTGCGAGGGAAAGACCCGGTAACAGCCCATATCAATACCATCATGGACTACACCTTCTACTGGTTTAAGTCTATCCTTGACTACTACCAGTATACTGCCGATATCGCTTTTGTCCGTGAGATGTGGCCCCGCATGGTGACACTCATGGACTATGTGGAAAGTCGTCTGAACGAGGAAGGCATGGCAGAAGGACAACCTGACGATTGGATTTTCGTCGACTGGGTAGACTTCCCGATGCATAAACGCGGTACGTTGTGTTTCGAACAGATTCTGCTCATGAAGGCGATGGAGACGATGGCTGTCTGCTCCAAACTATTAGGTATCAAGAGTAATTATCGTGTAAAGTCCGAATCACTGCGCAACAAGATCAAACAGACTTTCTGGAGTTATGAGCAGAAAGCCTATTATCATGCCATCGAGGACGGTAAGATGAATCGGCAGATCACCAAGTTCCCTAATATGTTTGCCATTCTCTACGGATTAGCCTATAAGGAAGAGTGCCGGGAGATTATGCAAAGCGTGATGCTCAATCCCGATGTTGACCCTATCACCACCCCTTATATGCGTTTCTACGAACTGGAGACACTCTGCAAAGAAGGATTACAGAAACAGGTCTTACAGGAGATGAAAGCCTACTGGGGAGGGATGCTCCGTGAAGGTGCCACCTCTTTCTGGGAGAAATATAATCCAGAAGAGACAGGGACACAACACCTTGCCATGTATGGTCGTCCTTACGGCAAGAGTTTATGTCATGCCTGGGGTGCCAGTCCTATCTATTTAATCGGAAAGTATTTCCTCGGTGTGACACCAACAAAACCCGGCTACGAAGAATACGAAATACGTCCCACGCTTGGTGGACTTGACTGGATGGAGGGTGACGTTCCTACCCCATTCGGTAAGATTCATGTGAGGATGACTACCCATGAGGTCTCTGTATTGAGCGATGGAGGACAAGGGACCCTCATCGTTGGTGACCAACCTATTATGATTCCTGCAAATAAAGAAATAAGAATTAGTCTATGATGAAGAAAATAATCTGTGCCCTGTGCATGCTGTCTGCCCATATTGCCTATGGTAAAGTATTTGTCAAGGACGTAACGCCCCAGACAAGTTATGCATCCACCCTTTTAAACGGAAAGGAAGGAAAGAATCATGTCACGATTGAGATCACCAATCAGGGTGAGGAAGAAGGGTTTACCTTGATACGTAAAGGGAAGAAAGTACGAGTAATCGGCAATGACGGTGCCGGAGCGATCTATGGTGTCAACAGACTATTGGAACTCTTGCAGGAAGACCCGACACTGAGCAAACTGACAACCATCCATGAAGTGCCACAGATGAAACTGCGTGGTGCCTGTGTCGGACTGCAGAAAACAGTCTACCTCCCAGGACATCGGGTCTATGAGTATCCTTATACACCTAAGAATTTCCCGTGGTTCTATGACAAAGCATTATGGTTGAAATATCTCGACTTGTTAGCTGAAAACAATATGAATACGGTATATCTCTGGAACGGTCATCCCTTTGCCTCACTGGTAAAACTCAAGGACTATCCTTTTGCCCCTGAGGTGGATGATGCCACCATGCAGAAGAACCAAGAGATGTTCGGCTTCCTTGTGGACGAGGCTGACCGCCGAGGCATCCGTGTCATACAGATGTTCTACAATATCATCCTGAGTAAACCTTTTGCCGACCATTATGATTTGAAGACGCAAGACCGCAATCGTCCTATCACACCGCTTATCGCCGACTATACCCGTAAGTCGATCGCTGCTTTTGTGGAGAAATATCCTAAAGTGGGATTCCTGGTATGTCTCGGCGAGGCAATGTCTGGTATTGACAATGATATCAAATGGATGACAGAGACCATTATCCCTGGTATCCAAGACGGACTGAGAGCGTCTGGACGCACAGATACACCACCTATCATCCTCCGCAATCATGACACGGACGGACCCGCCGTGCTGAAAGCATCCCTCCCACTCTACCCGAATATTTATACGATGAACAAATATACGGGTGAGAGTCTGACGACCTATGAGCCAGGAGGTCCATGGGGAGAGACACATCGTATGCTTGCCGCTGCGGCTCCCATCCATATCGACAATGTGCATATCCTTGCCAATCTGGAACCATGGCGCTGGTCCTCACCGGCATTTACTCAGAAAACAGTACAGGCAATGCACCAGATACATCACTCTAAGGGTTTGCACCTCTATCCACAGGCTTCCTACTGGGACTGGCCCTATACTGCCGATAAGTTACCCAACGGTGAGCGACTGCTGCAGATCGACCGTGACTGGATGTGGTATAAGGTATGGGGACGTTATGCGTGGAACTGTGACAGAGGACAGGATCAGGCATACTGGAAACAACAACTTGCCAATTACTATGGTATAGACACGATTTCCGCCGGACAACTGTTGAAAGCCTATGATGAGGCAGGTGAGATTGCACATTGCGTCGTTTCGGTATTACGGAGGGAAACCGACAGACCTTGCTTCTCGGTATGACGATGGGCGAATTGGTGAATCCTTACAAATACACCATCTATCCCGGTTTCTATGAGAGTTGCGGACCGGAAGGAGAGAAACTCATTGAATATGTGGAGAAAGAATGGAAACACCTTCCGCATACAGGTGAACTGCCATTAGACATCGTGGAACAATGTGCACAACATGGCACCGAGGCAGAACATGCTGTCGACCTCTTAGTAGCAAATCCGACACGTCATGCTGATGAGTTTGAGCGTGTCAGGAATGACATGAAGTTCTACCGTATGTTCGCAGCCGCCTTCCGCTTGAAGGTAATTGCCGCACAACAGGTTCTGAACTACAAATGGTCACAGGACATCAAGTATCTGGATAAAGCCGTTCAGTATATGGAACAGAGTCAGAACTGGTGGAACGCGCTGAGCGCAGCTACACAGGATGCCTACCTTTATGCAAACTCCATGCAGACATCCCAGCGCCGTATTCCTGTAGGTGGCGACGGCGGAAAGATGAAGACATGGTCGGAACTTGCTACGGTTTATCAGGCAGAACTCGATGCTCTCAAAGAGAATATCATTAAACTGAAGAACCCTGTGGAGAAAGCAAATGAGAACATCCTGCCAGCCCGACCTGCCAGCGTTAAACTCTTCGCAAAGAACACTCAACTCATCACTCTTAAGAAAGGTGCCATTATCTTCGAGAACCGTCCTGACACCCCTGTTGACTCTGTCGCTCCTGAACTTATCGGTTTGCAAGCACTTGTACTGAACCGTGACACGACACGCATCGTAGGAACAACCATTGAGTTTGAAAGTGACAAACCCGTGAAACTCCTCGTAGGTCTCTTCAAGGATGATGACTCCAAATGGGCAAAAGCACCTAAACTGGAGATTGACGCTACTGGCAATGAGTACGGACAGGCAGAGCCTCTGCTCACCAATGCTATCAGTATCGTACAGATGCCAAAGGTAAACATCCACCAATATACCCTTCCTGCTGGTCGCCAGACATTGCATCTGCCCAAGGGCATCCTCATGGTAGCAGGATTCACCACCAGTGACATCAAGCCCCGCGACTGTGGTCTCAACGGTCCCTCTGGAGAGGTTGATTGGTTGTTCCAAAAGTAATAGTAATTCGGAAAAAGTAAGAATATCAAGGCAGTCAGGGATTGAAGGTGATTAGATAAATTTTTCACGTTCGACAAAACAAATTCATTTATTTTGTTCTCACTTACTCAAATTTTTCGTATCTTTGCCCATGTAAACATCAAGTTCTGCCTATGAGTACACAGTTGATGACAGAGAAGATTGCAGAGTATTTCAAGACCCAACCCGTCCTGAAAGCATGGTTGTTTGGCTCTTTCGCCCGTGGTGAAGAGACCCCAGATAGTGATGTGGATATACTCATCATTCCAGATCGTACAGGTAAGCCTTTCACCCTTTTCACTCTTGGCGGTATGTATATGGACTTGAAAGATCTGTTAGGTCGAGAGGTGGATTTGATAGAAGAGGGAACTTTGAGACCTTATGCAGTAGAAAGTGCTGAACGAGAAAAGAAATTAATCTATGAGAGAGAAAGCACGTGATAAAGGGCGATTAGAAGATATTATCGAATATTCTCATAATGTCATGAAACTCATTGAAGGAATACCTTTCAATGAGTTTCAAAAAGACATACGCACTTACTATGCGGTGATGAAGAATGTTGAGATAGTTGGTGAGGCGGCTTACATGTTAACACCAGCGTTTAAGGAAACTCATCCTATGACACCATGGTCTGTTGTACAAGGTATGCGACATGTTCTTGTCCATGGATACGCAAGTATAAAGCCCGACACGCTATATGAAACAGCTACAACTGGAATACCAGAGTTATGTGAGCAAATAGAAAAGTATCTTGCTAACACCGATTGGGAGCAATGGGAGAAAGACGACAATATGGAACCAAAATAAATCGATAATGCCAATGGGCTGAGAATATTTTTTCACTCCCCTAATATCCTTATTATAACTTTATCTTTTCCATATTCGCCCTGACCGCTCTTTTGAGATTCTTGGTTTCAACTTGATACAACTCCGTCAAGTCGCGGTCCAGCATCACCCGCTGTCCCCGAATCTCGTAAATCTTGCTCCGTATCGGCTCTAAATTCTGCTCCATGTTGCTAGTGATGAGGCTATCCGTTCCACACGATTCAGAATCAACAAGAATGAGAGGAAGTAAATATTATCCACAGTTTACAGAGTTGTTATCCTATCTGCGAACTGTGGATAATTGTGGAATCTAAATGATCAACCGCCCCCCTGATCTTTCTCTTTTGTTCCTTTTCATAGGTCGCTTAATATTTGTGATGATTCCAACTTCTGTTGTAGTGATCAAGGTATTCACCGCAAACCGCATCTTGATATGTTGTGTAAGTTCCGCCACTGCTATAATAACAAATTTGGGAGCCACGTCTTCTTTTATGTATAACTCCTGTGAAAGTACTGCTCGGGTTGTCTATTTCTACAAATATCACTTTTTTGGTGTCATCATAATTATCGTCAGTATCAAAAAATCTTCCACCACTCCAATTCTCGTCTTGTCTTTTTACATATAGGAAAACACTTGTCTCGTTGATATTTTCTAGTTGAGCACGTTTATTTTCGTATTCTGCTTCTTTCATTCTCTTTTCTGCCAGATATTGTGAGTATGCAGATTCATACTCGTGGCTGTCCCGTGCTAATTTGTATGAAATATCGTCAAATTTTGCCTTTATTCCAGGCAAGGCAAAAGTATAGAAACCTTTGAATTTTGAGTTTGCAGCACTAGAACAAATCTCTTTTGCTTTAGAAAGCGTCGACTTGTGTTCGTTGCCGTCATAATAGAAAGAGGGATTATAGGAATCATGGTTCCAATAGCTATTACGGACACTAATTTCCATTGCATCACAAACCGTATAATAGGCTGCCAGTTCACGTGCCATCGAAACTTTCTGGTCCGGGTCATAAGAACTATATTGCCTGATAAACGTGCTAACGAACTGACTACCTTGCTTGTCTGCCTTATTTGCATTAGCAGAAACGAGAACAGCCTGATATACCTTTTGTAGTTGCTGATAGTCTTTTTTATATATAGTCAGTTTGTATGGGGTGATTTTCTGTGACAAGTTAGGAAATACTTTCTCTACTCGTACCAACTCGTTGAAACTCAGTTCCTCTTCAACATATTTTGAAGCATGGGCTTCTATTGACACCAACAACTGGGGATATTGCTCTTTCATCTTTATCATCTCGTCAAAAGACATTTTTGCATTCTCGGAAAGACCAAACACCCGCCCTGTCTTGTCAATCTTCACTTCTGTCTTGTCTGGTGTTACATAGGCAATGCCGTTGTTAAAGTCTTTGGCCTCTTTGTAACTTGGTTTAATTGTGATATTGCCCCGTTCATCAACATATCCGTAAAGAGGAATATTCCGTGAAGAACCGGTAAATATTCTATATTTTGCCAATCCGTCACTAATATGTCCCACCTCTATCTTTTCCTTGCTCACTTTGAAATACGAGTTCCAGCCACGTCCATCGTTTGGGAAGCCACGAGCAATAATTACATCACCATAAGGCAAACCATTTTTAAACCCGCCGCTAAATGAGTGATATACATTTTCACCTGCCTCGTTTTTCGTAACTACAAATCCGTCGCCCCGTCCGTCTATCATTCCGTTCTTTACTTCTCTTGTCCAAAAAACTTGGTCGAACTTGAAAAAACGGTCATTCCCATATAGATAGGCCGAGCCCCTTGCCTTAAAATCTATTCCTCGTAGATTCTTATTAACTCGTTCCGATTCCGAGATGGCCACATAGTGCTCCAAGTCATGTTTTACACTTGTGCTCACAGAGGCTCCCAAATCCATGGACCTGGCATATCCTTGCGTGAAGCTGTTGATATAGTCATATCCGTTGATTTCAAACTTATAGGTATCATATTCATCCAAAGGAACAAACATTACAAATCCCTTGTAATTAACACCCACAACCTTAAACCCATTTTCGCTGGCAAATTGACGGACTTTTTCGTCTTTATAGCGTTTGGTAAGTATATATCCTTTACCAAATTCCCTTGGTGTCTTCATTGCCTCTTGAAAATCCTTTAGTTTCTGAGCAATGGCTTGTAAGCTAACGCATATACAAATAAACAATACAAAATAATTTTTCATATAAGTCTTTTGTTTCTTTACGCTGCAAAGATACTGTTTTATTTTTTAAGAAAAAAGAGTTAATAAAGAACAAATCCTTTCTTTTTTAATTTTTAACCATATTAGGGGCTACTCGCCCCCATACCCTTCGGTGTTTTCAGATATAGATTATTAAGTTCCGAAAAACAGTTCGAGTTTTTGTGGTTCTGTTTGAAAAACGGGGACTCAGTGATTCACCACAAAGGTACAACTTTTCTTTCATCTTACAAAATATTTGGACAGGAAAGTGAGGTTATCAGAGTCCCACCACTCCCCTACATGTAATTTTCAAACCCTTGTCACCGTTGCCACCTTGCAAGACTGTTTGATAATCAAACGATTACGGTAACAACGAAGGTGACAAGGGTGGCAACGAATGCCGTTTTTGCCCTTAAAATGAGTGAAAAACGAGTGAAGGGGATAGTTCCTTTATCCCCTAAAGGATACCTTGCGTGACCCATAGGAGATATCGGAGTATCCCCATAACTGATATCGGAACGAAGGATAAACTATATCTTTATCAAATGGAGGCTTTGATTGACCCGATTAAAGCCTTCAGTCGGTATGAAAAGAGGGTTCAGTCGGTAACTGAGTGCCCTTCAGTCGGTAACTGATTTTTATGAATTTTCAAAAAACATGTAACCTTATAACATGACAGGGCGCAAACCCCGATAACCAGAGGCTTTATGGCATGTTACATGTTTGGCAAACATGTAACATACATATAACATACTTCTCACACATGATGTTACATGTATGTTATATGTCCGGGCAACATATAACATGCTTCAATCCCTTTGTACAAGGGCGTTTGAAGGGGTCATGTTATATGGTTATATGTTTTTGCGAAAATACTCAAAGAGAGCTTTTACTGAATTAAACTTGTAGGGAATGAAAATAAAAGAACAAATTCTTTGTTTTGTGCTCGCTTATTTGTATCTTTGCCCAATAATTCTACTAAAACGACAAACAGATGAAGAAGATCATCCTTTACCTGCTAACTCTTTTGCCTATGGCAGTAGCCGCCCAGCCCATCACACAAAAGGAGATGAGCCGCATTTACCAAGAGGTACGAACACCCTATAAATACGGAATGGTGGTGGCACCGACGGATAATTACCATAAGATAGACTGTCCTACTGTCTTCCGCAAGGGTGACAGTTGGTATATGACCTACGTGGTCTATAACGGCAAGGAGGGACTTGACGGACGAGGCTATGAGACATGGCTTGCGAAGAGTGATGACCTGTTACACTGGGACACGTTAGGACGCATTCTGTCTTATAAGGACGATGGTTGGGACATGAACCAGCGTGGCGGTTTTCCTGCCCTCATCGACTGGACATGGGACGGCTCGTATGCTATCGGACAATACAAGAAGAACCACTGGATGACCTATATCGGTGGACATGGTACTGGTTACGAGGCGGTACGTGAGCCACTGAACATCGGCTTGGCATGGACAGGAGGTGACATTACGACACCCCATGAATGGCAGTCAGACGACACCCCCTTAGTCAGTATCAACGACAAAGATGCACAATGGTGGGAGAAGTTGACGGAGTACAAGAGTACTGTTTATGAGTTGAGGAGTGACAAGCGGAAAGGTAAGGGTAAAACGATGGAAGGACTGCCAAAGGATATCTCGAAATACCGTTTTATCATGTTCTATAATGCCGGTGGGGTGAATCCAGCCAACAACCTGAAAGCAGAGCGCATCGGTATCGCCTTGTCGAACGACCTCAGAAAATGGAAGCGCTATCATGGCAATCCCGTTTTCGCTAATGAAGTAGGCGGCATCATCACCGGTGACGCACAGATTGCCAAGATGAACGACCTCTATGTGATGTTCTATTTCAAAGCCTACGACCCGTCCCGTAAATACAATGCTTTCAACACATTCGCTGTCAGTCGTGACCTGCTGCACTGGCAGCGTTGGGAAGGTGACGACCTGATTATCCCATCCAAACCATACGACGAGATGTTCGCCCATAAGAGTTACGTCGTGAAACACAACGGGGTGGTGTACCATTTCTACTGTGCCGTCAATAACGACCAGCAACGTGGTATCGCCGTGGCTACCAGTGTGCCTATGGGACGAAGTGCTGTACGATTCCCGGAGCCGGAGCACAAAGGTCGTCGCACCATCACCAACCTCAACGAGGGCTGGACCGCCCATTGTTCTGTCGGCAGAGACAGTATGGTTACAGATATCACACTCCCCCATAACTTCGATGACTATTACGGCTACCGTCAGTTACGCCATGGCAACTTACATGGTCGTGCAACATATAATAAGGTATTCACTACGACAAAACAGAAAGGAAAGCGTTATTTCCTCCAGTTCGAGGGTGTAGGCACCTATGCCACCGTGACTCTCAACGGGCATAAATATCCTGAGGAACTGGTGGGACGTACGGTATGGACACTTGACGTGACAGACCGTCTGAAGAATGGCGAGAATCAATTACAAGTCGATGTTGACCATCCCGCCATGCAGACAGCATCGCCCTGGGTCTGTGGAGGATGCAGCAGCGAGTGGGGCTTCTCTGAGGGCAGCCAGCCCTTCGGTATCTTCCGTCCAGTCAGTCTTATGGAGACAGACGAGGTACGTATCGAGCCTTTTGGTGTACACATCTGGAATAATGCCGTCTGTGACTCCGTATTCATAGATACCGAGATACGTAACTACAGTAAGGAGACACAGACTGTCGAACTCGTTCAGAAGTTCTCTCTTGCCAGTGGTAAGCAAGTATTCCGTCATGCACAACCCGTGACGATCAAGGCTGGTGACAGCAAGACCTTCCACTATGCCGAACGGGTGGAGAACGCTCACCGATGGAGTCTTGAGGATCCATACCTTTATACCCTCACCACCATGATTAAGCGTGCTATCATTGCCGAGGGAACAGAAAAATCCAACACGGAGAGTAAGGTGGTGACCGCTGACGAGGTACGCACCCCATTCGGTATACGAAATATTTCATGGCCTGTACACCGAAAGGATGGCGACCACCGTTTCCTCTTGAATGGACAGCCAGTATTTATCAACGGTACCTGTGAGTATGACCACCTCCTTGGTAGTAGTCACGCTTTCTCACAAGAACAGATACGCTCAAGGGTGAAACAGATTCACAATGCCGGCTTCAACGCATTGCGGGAGGCACACCAGCCCCACCATTTACTCTACCAGCAGTTATGTGATGAGCAAGGTATCCTCTTCTGGAGCCAGTTCTCTGCCCATATCTGGTATGACACACACCGGTTCCGTAATAACTTCAAACGCTTACTCGTCAGATGGATTAAAGAGCGTCGCAACTCACCCTCTGTCATCCTGTGGGGATTACAGAACGAGAGTGTGCTGCCTAAGAAATTCGCAGAGGAGTGCAGTAGCATCATCAGACAACTCGACCCCACCTGCCGTGACCAGCGTGCCATCACTACCTGCAATGGTGGGGAGGGGACAGACTGGAACGTCATCCAGAACTGGAGTGGTACGTATGGCGGCTCAGCGGAGAATTATGACAAGGAACTGAAACAGTCTGAACAACTGTTGAATGGTGAGTATGGTGCTTGGCGTACCATCGACCTCCACGGTGATGCGAAATACAGTGAGGAATCATTTACCTCCTTACTTGAAACAAAGGCACGTCTTGCCTATAGTGCCAAGGACAGTGTCTGTGGACATTTCCAGTGGATATTCAACTCACACGATAACCCCGGACGTGTACAACCCGACGGAGCACTGCGACGTATTGACAAGATAGGACCCATTAATTACAAAGGACTTGTCACCACATGGGAGGAGCCGACCCCTGCCTACTATATGTACAAGCAGTTCGCAGAGCATTCGGAGATCTCAGAGAATACTGAGCTTCCCACTGCCGCCGACCGTAACACAGACCTCGTGAAAGGAACTGAGGGTTATCACTACCTATACCGCATCAACTGTGGCGGTGACGCTTTCACTGATGAGTTCGGACAACAGTGGCAGGCTGATGACACACTCCACAGTCATTCCTGGGGGCAAGACTTTGAAGGGATCCACGCACTACAGGCATCCCAACGTCATATCACCACCGACATCCGAGGCACCAAGAGCGATGAGTTGTTCCAGTTCTTCCGCTTCGGTCGTCACCGTCTGTGGTATGACCTACCCGTTCCCGATGGTGACTATCGCATTGAACTGTATTTCGTGGAGCCATGGCATGGACGCTATGCCTCAGAGACAGCCGACTATGAGGGACTGCGTATCTTCGATGTTGCCGTGAATGGAGAGAAAGTTGTTGACGACATCGACCCATGGGCAGAAGCCGGATACTGTGGCGCCCTGAAGCGCACGGTCTACACCCAAGTCCAGAAAGGTAATATCCGGATCTCGTTCCCGGAGGTGAAGGCAGGACAGGCTGTCATCTGTGGTATCGCAATAGCCTCAAAGGACGCTGGAGTTAATACGATTCCCAGTACATCCGACTCTTCTAAGACATGGCATGCCCTTGATACAGACACTATCGCTAAACTACCTAAAGAGTTGTTGCCGGCAGATACTGAGGCACGTCCAGCATCTGTATATGAGCCTGTCAAGGAAAAGGTCCATAACAAGACCACTCCTGTAACGGGAACCACCTTTATCATCACTCCGGGTCTTGGTCAGGAATATGCTCTTCGCTTCCGCTATAAGAACACATCGGAGGCACCTGTGACGGCACGTATGACCATCACTGACGCCAAGGATGCCGTACTGGTAGACCGCGAAGTCACATTCCCACCGACCCCCAATAAGTGGAAAATGCTCTCCACGACAACAGGTACCCAGATTAACGCTGGTACATACAGATTAAAGATAGAAACAAAACAAGTAGAATTTAAAGAACTTGAAGTACAATGAGAACGGTCATTTTATCGATATGCTCCCTTTTCTGTCTGTCTGCCCTTGCCCAACAGGAACACCATGACTGGGAGGATAACCATGTGTTACAGATTAACCGTGAGCCAGCACGTGCCTATTTCATTCCTTATGGGGAGAAGACTGGTGACCGCATGCTCTCGTTAAATGGCGACTGGCTGTTTCGATGGACGAGAACTCCCAATGAGCGCATCAAAGACTTCTACCGTACAGACTTCAACACCTCTGGATGGAAGACTCTGACAGTCCCTGCCAACTGGGAGGTCAACGGCTATGGCACTCCCATCTATATCTCCGCCGGTTATCCTTTCAACATCGACCCTCCCTATGTCATGAGAGAACCCAAGAAAGAATGGACAACCTATGAGGAACGCAATCCTACCGGACAGTACAAAAGGACATTCACCTTGCCTGACGGATGGCAAGACGGACAGACCTTCTTACGTTTCGAGGGAGTGATGAGTGCTTTCTATGTATGGATGAATGGAGAGAGAGTGGGTTACAGTCAAGGGTCTATGGAACCCTCGGAGTTTAACGTAACCCCATATATCAAAAAAGGAGTCAACCAGATTGCCATCGAGGTCTATAAATACTCCGACGGCTCTTATCTGGAGGATCAGGACTTCTGGCGCTTTGGCGGTATTCATCGGGATGTGCTCCTTTATCATACTCCCAATATCCGTCTCAGAGATATCGCTGTACGTGCATCGATGGATGGTGTATTACAGATGAACCCACAGTTCTCTGTTTACGGCAATGAGACAGGTGACGACTATCGTCTCGTAGCCACCTTGCGGGATGGTGCCAGCCCTATAGGTACCGACACCGTCACTGCACAGGAGGTCCTCGACCTTCAGCATAAGGCATCCCGTATGAACGAATGGTATCCACAACGTGGGTATCGTAAGTTTAACCGCATGGAGATCAAGGTTGACAACCCTCGCCTGTGGAGTGTGGAACATCCTCACCTCTATACCCTCTGTCTGCAACTACAAAAAGGGGACGGCACTATCGTTGAACAAGTCACACAGAAAGTGGGCTTCCGTACCATCCGCATAGAGGACGGACAGTTACTTATCAACGGGCAGCCCATCAAGATACGGGGTGTCAACCGTCATGAGCACGATCCCCATCAGGCTCGTGTGATGACGGAGGAGTTAATGCTCAAAGACCTGCAACTGATGAAAGCCGCACATATCAACGCCGTAAGACTATCACATTATCCCAACTGCCCACGTTGGTATGAGTTGTGTGACTCGATGGGAATGTATGTGATGGACGAGGCAGATTGTGAGACACACGGGTTACGTGGGACATTAGCATCAACACCAGATTGGGGAGAGGCATTCCTTGACCGTGCCATCCGTATGGCGGAACGTGACAAGAACCACCCAAGTATTATCTTTTGGAGTCTGGGAAATGAGAGCGGCTATGGTCCGAATCAAGCAGCCATGTCGGCATGGCTCCATGAGTTTGACCCCACCCGTCCTGTCCACTACGAAGGAGCACAAGGACTCCCCGACCCCTCCACCGTTGATGTCATCTCCCGTTTCTATCCCCGTGTGATGGAAGAGTATCTGAATCCGGGTATTCCAGAAGGCTCAGATCAGGAACGTGCCGAGAATGCCCGTTGGGAGCGTTTGCTGGAGATTGCCCATCGAGAGGGTGACCGTTGTACATGGATTGGCTCTGATGGCGGACCACGCCCAGTCTTAACCAGTGAGTATACCCATTGCATGGGTAATGCCTTGGGTAACTTCAAGGAATACTGGGATGAGATTAACTCCAACAAGCGGATGCTTGGTGGGTTTATATGGGACTGGGTAGACCAAGGTATTATCAAAGACGGAAAGGTGCTCTATGGTGGAGACTTCGGTGACAAGCCTAACCTCCATGCCTTCTGTATGAATGGTATCGTGATGAGCGACCGTTCCCTGACCCCCAAATATTATGAGGTACAAGCAGTCTATGGCAATGGTCCTGAGGTAAAGGTAAACACCCAAAAGCCCAAGTCCATAAAGTCCAAGTCTGTCACACCAGAGATCAGACAGATGCTGTCTACCGTCAAACCGCAAGTTTTCCGTGCCCCCACGGATAACGACAAGAGTTTCGGCAACTGGCTTGCCAAAGACTGGAAGCGCTGCGGTCTTGATACCCTGACCATTCCCATGACGATGGAGCAGAATGGTAATGAGTTGACCTTCACCTTTACGATTCCTGAAGGTTTGCCACCTCTCCCCCGCATCGGTATTGTGATGGAGCTGCCCCGTGACTACGAGCAACTGACATGGTACGGACGTGGTCCATGGGACAACTACCCTGACCGTAAGCAATCATGCCCTGTCGGGTTATGGAAGTCAACCGTCAGTGAGCAATATGTCCATTATCCACGTCCTCAGGACTCTGGTAATCATGAGGAGTGTACGTTCGTGGAGTTGAGGACCAAGAAAGGAACAGGTTTACGCATTGAGTCTGTCGATGACTCGTTCTCCTTCTCCGCACTACCCTACGCTGCACCATATCTCGCCAGCAAGTCACATGACTACGAACTGCAAGACCAAGGGAAGGTCTATCTCTCCATTGACTGTGCGGTGATGGGATTAGGAAACAGCAGTTGCGGACCTGGTGTCTTGAAGAAGTACAGTATTGACCAGACCCGAAAACACGTCCTGCGCTTCCGCATCCAACCAACGAAATAAGTATCAAATAATAGCTTTCCGCTACTATCGCTTGCGAATGGCGATAGTAGCGAGAAAGCCAATCAGGAAGATGGTCGTAGTACCGAGCACGATGGCAAGGTAACTATGGAGATGAATACCAGGCAGATTCCACATACCTGCCAATGATATCCATGCGATAACGGCAACACCGAAGACACATCCGATGATAGCCGCCAAGCGGTTGATCTTCTGTGGAATACACCCTAAGAGGAAGAGTCCCAGCATACCACCAGAGAAGATACTCGATAAAGTCCACCATGCGTCAATGATACTCTCCACACTCAACATGGCAATGGCGACGATGATGCCTAACACCCCGACTATAACACTCGATATACGAAGAACAACCAGATGATGGCGGTCTGTGGCACCATGGAAAAATGGTTTGAAATAGTCGGTCAAGACAATCGTCGCAGCAGAGGTCACACTGGTAGATACCGTACTCATTCCCGCCGCAAAGATACTGGCAATCAACAATCCCCGAAGACCAACAGGCAATTCGCTGACGATGAAATACGGGAACACATAGTCGGGCTTTGCGGCAATATCCGCCGGTAGCAACGAGGGATTCGCCGTATAATAACTATATAATACGGAACCTATCAAGAAGAACAATGCCGATACGGGGATAAACAGATAACCACCGAATAATGCCGAGAAACGGGCATCACGATCAGTCTTTGCCGCATGATAGCGTTGCACATAGTTCTGGTCGATACCGTAATTCTGCAAATTGATAAAGATGCCATAGATGAGACATACCCAGAAGGTGCTCTTCGTCAGATCAAGTGAGAACTCACCGAGCGAGAACTTATTTCCCACAGGTGAATGAACTGCAAGGTCAAAAGCCTGCATAGGTCCCTCCGGCATACGCCAAAGAAGCAGTCCAAGACAGAGTAAGGCACCTCCGATAAGTATAATGCCCTGAATGGCGTCTGCCCAGATAACCGCTTTCAGTCCACCGAGCATCGAATAGATAATGATGCCGATAGAGGTCAGGATAATAACCGTATGAATATCCCACCCCATGAGTATATACATCGGTACGGCAAGCAAATATAGGATAGATCCCATACGGGCTATCTGTGTCAACAGATAACATGCCGAGGCATAGAGCCGTGCCCACGCCCCGAATTTCTCCTCTAAAAATGTATAAGCAGAAACGGATCCACTCTTACGGTAGAACGGCACAAAGTATTTCGCCGCGAAATAACTGGCTATCGGAATAGACAGTGAGAAGACAAAGGCATTCCAGTCAGCAGCAAAAGCCTTACCAGGATAGCCTATATAACTGATACTCGATACGTAGGTTGCGAAGATACTCATACCTACCACCCATCCTGGGATAGAATGTCCTGCTGACGTAAACTCATCAGCCGACCCTCCTTTCTTATAGAAAGAACAACCGAAGACTACCACACCGAGGGTGAATACCAGAAAGACGATAAAATCTATCGTGTGCATAGGCTATATCTTCAGTTTACCATTCTCTATAGGAAGGGCTGCGAGTGCCTGACGAATCTTCTCACGCTCAGGCTCTTTAAACTTATAGAAAGGTGAGGCTACGAAATCGTCGTTGATAATACCCAACAAAGAGAGGGCGCATTTCAGTCCTTTCAGATAGCTGGAGCCATGTTTGCCAACCGTATAGATACTTGTTGATATCTGCATGATGAATTGCTGTAACTGACGAACACGAAGTAAGTCACCAGTACGTGCCGCATCATACATTGCCACATACAGTTCCGGGAACATATTCGCACCACCATTGATACCACCATGAGCACCCAGTAAGACACACTCACCCGTAATCTCCTCTGGTCCCACAAGCAGCGCAAAGTCAGGACGTTCCTGCATCTTATACATCACCGATTGGAAATAAACCGCATTCGCACTGGAGTCCTTAAAACCGATTACCTGCGGGTTCTGGGCGATACGTCGTACGGTGTCAGGAGCAAAGCTCACTTTTACATGGGACGGCATATTATAGAGGAATACGGGAAGTGGAAGTTGTGGTACCAATTCCTCATAGAACTGAGCCAGTTCGGGTTGTCCTGTGGCAAAGTAGTAAGGGGGAGCAGAAACGACACCATCAGCACCACACTCTGCAGCAACCTTGGCGAGTTTGATACTCTCCACAATACTGGTATCAGTGATACATGCGAGCAGTGGCAGTCGACCTTTATTAATACGACATGCTTCCTTGATCATCTGTTTACGTACGTCATAACTCAGACTCTGCTCCTCACCTGTGGTACCCAGGATGAAGAGTCCGTGTACACCACCTGCAATCAGATGCTCTATCAGTCGTTCGAGACTCTCAATGTCAAGTGTCTCATTATCTTTCAAAGGAGTTACTAAGGGCGGAATGATTCCGCTAAGAGGTTTGTTCTGTATCATCATCTTTTTTCGTTTGTTTTTTAATAAGACGGCAGAGACTCCGATTTGTAACGAGTCGGGGGGTACAAAACCGCCATGAAAGAGTCCTTATAATATATAAATAAGGTATAGTATATGAGAAAGAAGATATGGACGACAGGACTATTGACCATGAGTTGTCTCTGGACATGGGCACAATCAGGTGACGTGAACACACATCGACAGTACCTCAGTGGTACTGGATGCGATGATATGGTACAATGGGACTTCAAATGTACTGACGGGCGACATAGTGGTGAATGGACCAAGATAGGAGTGCCCTCATGCTGGGAACTGCAAGGTTTCGGCACTTATCAATATGGCATGCGGTTCTACGGCAAGGCAACCCCTGAGGGAATCGCTGACGAGAAGGGACTGTATAAACACGAGTTCACCCTGCCGCAGGAGTGGCAAGGACGACAGATCCTGCTCGTCTTTGAGGCTGCCTTTACAGAAATCCGTGTCCAGATTAACGGACGTAAGGCTGGTAATGGTACCTATCAAGGAGGCTTTACCCGCCATACCATTGATGTATCAGACCGTGTCTTCTTCGGAGCAAAGAAGAACCGCTTGGAGGTAGAGGTGCTGAAAGAGAGTACTGTGCCACAGGTCAACCTTGCAGAGCGTCGTGCTGACTACTGGAACTTTGGAGGTATCTGGCGCCCTGTCTTTGTCATTTCCAAACCAGCCCAGAACATCAACCGTGTAGCCATCAATGCCAAGGCTGATGGACGGTTTATGGCTGATGTCTTTTTGAATCGTGCTTTGCCAGGCGGTTCTGTAAGTGTCAGTGTCACTGACGCAAAAGGAACGAAGGTAGCACAAAGCACTGACTCTCCAGTTGCCAGCGACAAGGCACTGGTTGATTTCGTGGTGAAGAACCCGTTACTATGGAATGCCGAGCAGCCTCATCTCTATACGGCTGTTTTTACACTGAAAGACGCACAGGGCAAGACTTTACATATTGAGCGTCAGAAGTTCGGTTTCCGCACCATTGAGTATCGTCATCAATATGCCGGTGACAAGGAAGATGGTCTTTTTATCAATGGAAAGAAAGTCATCGTGAAAGGTGCCAACCGCCATTCTTTCCGTCCAGAGACAGGTCGTACACTGTCAAAAACAAAGAACATCGAGGATGTCAAACTCATCAAGTCGATGAACATGAATGCTGTTCGTCTCTCCCATTATCCCGCAGACCCAGAGTTCTTAGAGGCATGTGACTCATTAGGACTTTACGTGGAGTGTGAATTACCTGGATGGCACTGGGCTCATGAGACCATCGTCGGCTCCAAGTTAGTAGAGGAGATGGTGACCCGTGATGTCAACCATCCCAGTATTATCTTCTGGAGCAACGGTAATGAGGGAGGTTTCAACTATGAGTTAGAACCTTACTTTGCGAAGTTTGACCCACAGCAGCGTGTGGTACTCTATCCATGGGCTAACCGCAACGGATTCGAGACGAAGCACTATCGCTCATGGGGTGAGACGGCAGAGTATATGCGACAGAAGGAGATCTTCATGCCTACGGAGTTCCTGCATGGTCTGTATGAAGGTGGACATGGTGCCGGACTGGCTGACTACTGGAAACTGATGATGTCGAATCCCCGTTGTGCCGGTGGTTTCCTTTGGGACCTGATGGACCAAGGAGTGGTACGTACGGATATGAATAACATCGTAGACTGTATGGGTAACTTCGGTTCTGACGGTATCGTCGGACCGCACATGGAGAAGGAAGGCTCGTTCTATACCATCCGTGAGGTATGGAGCCCCGTACAGATAGTCATTGACAACTCACAGTTAGTCATCAGTAACCACTATAACTTCACTGATTTAAAAGACTGCAAGTTTACCTATAAGCATCTTCAGATGCCTGCTTACGGGCAGTCTTCCGTAAAGACTTTAAGCCAAGGAATACTTAGTGTAGGCAGCGTAGAGCCATTTGCTTCGAAAACCATTGATTTACCTAAAGGCAGTGGAAGCGCATTACAAATAACAGCAACCGACCCTAATGGGGAGGATATTTATACATGGAATTTCAAAACTTCGTCGTATATTACCGAGCATCCCACTGACATCAACAGCGTCGTTAAGAACGAAACTGCCGACCATGTGACCATAAGTGTGGCAGGTCGTACTTATTCGTTTTCTAAAAAAGACGGAAGTTTGCAGCAGGTAACTATAGGCAGCAAGAGCATTAAGCTGAATCATGGTCCTCGTTTTGTAGCTGCCAAACGAAGCGATCGCAGCCAAGATGGCTTTTATAACCACGATGACAAGGAAGCCTTTAGCAAGAAGACCGAATACACAGAATATGCTGACCAAGGTTGTTTTACTGGTTTCGATTTCGATGGTGGTGTGCTTTCAGCAAACTATCGTCACGGCTCATTGGAATTAGTGCGTTGGGACTTCCACACAGATGGTACAGTCATGATGGAGGTCTACTACAACTTCAACGGTGTTGTTGATCTGATGGGTATTTGCTTTGACTATCCCGAACAACAGGTAAAGAGCAAGCAATGGGTAGGACGTGGTCCATATCGTGTATGGCAGAACCGCTTGGAAGGTCCCCAGTACGGGTATTGGCAGACGAACTATAACGACCCTATTCCTGGGGAGTCTTTCGAGTATCCTGAGTTTAAAGGCTATTTCGCTGATGTCGATTGGATGCAAATAGAGACAACAGAAGGTAAGATTGGAATTATCCATCCTAACAATTGTTATGTGGGAGTCTATACTCCACGTGACGGTCGTGACCATCTGCTCTACACATTACCAGAGACTGGCATCGCTTTATTGAAGGTGATTCCTGCCGTACGTAATAAGGTGAATACGACAGACCTGAATGGTCCTTCGGCACAACCCTACTGGTCACAAGGTAAAGGCTCCATCAATGTAATTCTCCAATTCGAATGAAAAAGATCATCCTCTCAGTTATAGTCCTGTGCCTTGCGCTGTCAGTGCAGGGAAAAGACACCACCAAGCCCTGGACTTTCTGGTATTGGATGTATGGAGCCGTATCAGAACAAGGGGTCATGGCTGACCTGCAGGCAATGAAAGAGGTGGGACTGGGAGGCTGTTACCTGATGCCGATACGAGGAGCTGCGGAGCGTCCAGAGTATGAAGGTAATGCCGATGCGCTGAGTGACAACTTCTGGAAGATGGTCGACTTAGCCCTGGTGCAAGCTGATTCCCTCGGCTTGGGAATGGGTATTCATGTCTGTGACGGCTTTGCATTGGCTGGCGGTCCATGGATTACACCAGAGGAATCGATGCAGAAGATTGTTTTCTGCGATACAATCATGGATGGGGGCTTCCATCATTTCCGAATGTCCAAGCCTCAACACTATGAGAACTATTATGAGGACATCGGTGTGTATGCAATACCAGTCAAGCAAGACAGCCCTGATATTCCCAAGGTTTCCTATTCCCCAGAGGTAACAGTGAATGCGAAAGGGGTCTATTGTGCTGACACTCCTTGTTGGATACAGTATGAGTTCGACCGTTCCACATTAGTGCGGAACATTGAGATAGAGCCCTCTGGTACGAATTTCCAATGCCAGCGACTGAGTGTCAAAGCCTCTGACGACGGTGTGATTTTCTATGCTGTCAAACAACTCACGCCCCCTCGGCAGGGATGGCAGAACACTGGTTTCAATACGACATTCAGTATTCCTCCCACCCGTGCCAAGTACTTCCGCTTTGAATGGACGCCGGAAGGTACGGAACATGGTGCTGAGGATTTGGATGCCGCCAAATGGAAACCCGTCCTCAGACTAAAGAATATCAAGTTTGGCAGTTGGTCCCTCATCGACAATTGGGAGGGAAAGGCTGGTTATGTATGGCGCATAGCCCCTGATACTTCCAAGGAAGAACTGTCTGCTGACGACTATCTCCGTCCACAGGACATCATCTATACCAAGATGGATGGTGACATGGTGGAGATCGATTTACCCAAAGGTATGTGGCGCATCCTGCGAATGGGACACACCTCTACAGGTCATACCAATGCCACAGCAGGTGGTGCCAAGGGACTGGAATGCGATAAGTTCTCAAAGGAAGCGGTGGAGAAACAGGTGGATCACTGGTTCGGGCTCTTCATGAACCGCCCCAACCATCAGGCGATTCAATACCTGCATGTCGACTCTTGGGAGTGTGGCTCGCAGAACTGGAGCAAGAATTTCGCCCAGGAGTTCCAACGTCGCAGGGGATATGACATCATCCCCCTCTTACCCATCTATGCTGGTATCCCTATGAAAGGGGGTGATGAGACACTGAGGGACATTCGCAAGACCATCAATGAACTGGTCAACGAGGTATTCTTCGTCACTGTAGCACAGAAAGCGAAAGAGTACGGTGTACAACTATCATCTGAGAGTGTGGCTCCCACCATGGTCTCTGACGGTATGGAACACTATCAATATGTAGATGTACCGATGGGTGAATACTGGTTGAACTCCCCTACTCATGACAAGCCCAACGACATGCTCGATGCCATCAGTGGTGCCCATGTCTATGGCAAGCAAATCGTTCAGGCTGAGGGATTCACAGAGGTCCGTGGTGTATGGGACGAGACACCCGCAAGTATCAAACCCCTACTCGACCGCAACTTCGCCTTGGGCATGAACCGTTTGTTCTTCCATGTCAACACCCATAATCCGTGGCTCGACCGCAAACCGGGTATGACCCTCGACGGAATCGGTCTCTTCTTCCAGCGCGACCAGACGTGGTTCCCTGAGGCAAAAGCAATGGTTGACTATATTACCCGTTGTCAGACCCTGCTGCAGAAAGGTACACCCGTGGTGGATATCGCTGTCTATACTGGTGAGGAGATACCCAGCCGTGCTCTGACACCAGACCGTTTAGTCTCCATGCTACCAGGACTTTTTGGTGCAGAGCGTGTCGCTTCCGAACAGAAACGCCTTGCCAACATCGGACAGCCGATGGAGGAGTCACCTGTCGGTGTACGCCATTCTGCTGGTATTGTAGACCTGAAAGACTGGATCAACCCGTTGCATGGTTACCAGTATGACTCGATGAATAAGGATGCTCTGCTGACACAACCCTTTAACTACAAAGTATTAGTTATCCCTGAAGGATGCATCATCTCCAAGGAAGTACAACAGCGAATAGAACAATTACGCCAGCAAGGTGTTACGATTATCGATAAGCCTTGGCACGGAGAGACGATAGAAGGCGTTGAGCGTGATGTCATTCTACCAGAAGGTATCGCCTATGCCCATCGGCAGACAGACGACCAAGACATCTATTTCCTCGCCAATCAAGAGGACAAAGAACGAGTGATTACTGCGTCATTCCGTGGTACAGGACACATTCCGCATATCTATAATCCTGTCACAGATGAGGTGACGCAAGTCGATTATACCGAGGAGAATGGGAGGACAAAAGTAACTTTCACCATGCCCGCATATGGTTCCTTATTTATTCCCACGCTGGGAATCCAGAGTTCCCACGCTGGGAATCCAGAGTTCCCACGCCGGGAATCCAAAGTTCCCACGCCGGGAATAATTACTACCCCCTATCATGTCACCTTCAAAGAAAGTAACATCACCCTCGACAACCAGCAGTTGTTCGACTGGAGTCAGCATCCAGACGAACGTATCCGCTACTTCAGCGGTCATGCGATGTATACGACAACATGGAAGATGAAAAAACATCCTGAGGGTCGTGCATGGATCAAATTCCCTGATGTCAGGGACATTGCCCATGTCTGGGTGAACGGTATCGACTGTGGTATCGCATGGACAGCACCTTATGAGGTGGAGGTGACCAAGGCATTGAGGAAAGGTAAGAACAAGATAGAGATAGAGGTCGTCAACACTTGGCATAATGCCCTGCGCGGCATGGACCAAGGGAAGGCTCCCTATGAAGGTATCTGGACGAATGCCAAGTATCGCACCAAGGGTGACAACCTGTTGCCTGCCGGTCTGTTAGCACAACCCGAATTAATCATAAAACAATGATATGAGACGCATCACATTCTTTTTGATCACGTGTTTATTATCGCTAAGCACTTCCTTTGCGGAGGTTAGGCTCCCGAATTTCTTCAGCGACAACATGGTGTTGCAGCAGCAAACAGAGTGTAACCTATGGGGAACAGCCGATAAAGATAAGACGGTGAAGATCACGACCTCATGGAATCAGAGGAGTTATCAGGTAAAGACAGACAAGAACGGGCGGTTTGAGGTGAAGATTCTGACACCTCAGGCTGGTGGACCGTATGAGATTACCTTCGACGACGGTAAGCCACTTACCCTGCGTAATATCCTTATCGGCGAGGTATGGATCTGTGCTGGACAGTCGAATATGGAGATGCAGATGAAGGGATTCAAGCAACAACCCGTTGAAGGAACGACGGAGGAGTTGTTGCGTTGTAAAGACTCCCAACTGCGACTATTCACCGTCAAGCGCCATGTGTCACTGACTCCCAAATACAATGTGGCAGGACAATGGAACGAGGCAAACAGTGCCAGTGTCCGTGACTTCTCGGCAACAGCCTACTATTTCGGTCGTGCCCTGCGTTCTACTTTGGACGTTCCCATCGGATTGATCGTGACGGCATGGGGCGGTTCTGCCTGTGAGGCATGGATGAAAGCCGACTGGTTGCGTGCCTTCCCGAAAGTAAAACAGACCATCACGGTAGGAGATGTCTCGAAACTCCAGCAACGCTGTCCTACCGCTCTTTATAACGGTCAGTTGTATCCCCTCATCGGTTACACCATGAAAGGTGCCATCTGGTACCAGGGAGAAGACAATGTACCCCGTTACGACTACTATGCTACCCTGTTGAAAACAATGGTAGAGGGATGGCGCAGTGAGTGGAAACAAGGTGACTTCCCATTCTATTATTGTCAGATAGCTCCTTACGACTACTCTTTGATTGACTGGAAAGACAGTCAGTATCTGCGTGAACAACAGGCAAAGGCAGAGACGATGATTCCCAATGCCCGCATGGCAGTACTGATGGATGCTGGTTTGGAGTATGGTATTCATCCTCGTAAGAAACGTCAGGCTGGTGAGCGACTTGCCCTTCTCGCCCTTGCCAATACTTACGATGTCAAAGGATTACCTGAGTTTGCCACCTATAAGGAAGTGACTTTCGAGAACGATACAGCGGTTATCGCCTTCGACCGCTCCAAGGAATGGGTATATTTTGAGCATGGAACCACGTCCAATAACTTCGAGGTGGCAGGTGCGGATAAGGTGTTCCACCCAGCCACTAAGGTATGGGTGTCACGCAATCGAGTCTATGTCACCTGTGATGCCGTCAAGCAACCCGTCGCCATCCGTTATGCCTTTAAAGACTGGGCTGACGGTGACCTGATGCATGACGGTCTTCCTGTCTCCTCTTTCCGTACTGATAACTGGTAAACTATATGAAAAAAAGCATCCTTCTCTCCCTCTTCTTAGCGTTCTCGACGCTTACCTACACCGCCGACTATACCCCAAAGGATTACGTATGGAAGACCCCAAGCAGGAACTCCAGCGAGTCGATGCCGTGTGGAGGTCATGACATTGGCATGAATGTCTGGGTGGAGAACGGGGATGTGCTTTTCTATATCGCCCAAAGCGGATGGTTTGATGAGAACAACACGCTGTTGAAGGCAGGACGCTGGAGACTGCATTTGGAAGGGAATCCTTTCGAGGATAACCACTTCGAGCAACGTCTGTGTCTCGATGAGGGTGCCATTTACATCAAAGGAAAAGAGGTCGATATCAGGTTGTGGGTGGATGTCTATTCCCCCGTTGTGTTTGTGGATATGTCATCGCCACAGGCAAGAAAGGCGACACTCAGTTACGAGAGTTGGCGATATCAGGACCGTCCGGTCACCAAGGCTGAGTGCCAGCAGTGCTCTTATAAGTGGATTATCCCCAAGGACTGCATGACATTCGCTGATAGTATCCATGCCTCGAAAAGTCGTCTCGCCTTCTATCACCAGAACAGGAAAGAGACGGTGTTCGACTTCACGGTCAACCGTGAGCGTCTGGATGCCATCAAAGACAACCTCTATAACCCTATTGGACTCCTGAAAATGGGCGGCATCATGCAGGCTGACGGTTTCTCATTCATAGGAACGACTGATGGCAAATATGCCTCAACGGACTATCGTAGTTGGAACTTCCAACGGAAAAAGATGAAAAAGTGTGTGGTGTCTATCCAGTTGTATGCTAGTAAGGAGCCTACTTCGCCTGTCAGTGCCGCTGCATCGAAGGATAGAAGCGCATCATGGTGGCATGGGTATTGGCAACGGAGCTTTATAGAAACCGACTGTCAACTGCCAGAAGTCACACAGATGATCCGCAACTACGAACTGATGCGGTATATGCTGGGATGTAACGCTTATGGTGAATGGCCTACGAAATTCAATGGCGGACTCTTTACCTTCGACCCTGTTTATGTCGACCCTACCATGACCTTCACCCCAGACTATCGTAAATGGGGAGGCGGTACGATGACGGCACAGAACCAACGACTTGTCTATTGGCCCATGCTCAAGAGTGGTGATTACGAGGTCTTAAAGCCGCAACTCGACACCTATCTTCGGATGTTACCCAATGCCATCGCTTGGTCACGCCACCATTGGGGACATGACGGTGCGTGCTTCAGTGAACAGATAGAGAACTTCGGACTACCCAATCCTGCAGAATATGGTAAGCATAAGGACGGTGACGACTGGGGAGTTGAGAAGAATAAATGGTTGGAATATGAGTGGGACACTGCCTTGGAGTTTGGGAAGATGTATCTCGATATGCTGCCATGGTATCCTGACTCCACACTGGACAAATATCGTGTGCTCGTCACTGAGCCTCTGCGTTTCTTCGCCAACCACTACCCTAACCTTGATATCTATCCTGGATCGGGCTGTGAGACCTACAAGATGGCACGCAATCCCTCCAGTACTGTCGCTGCCCTGCAGGCATTAAAGGATTATCTTATCGAGACAGGTTGCGATGATTCTACCCTTCCCGAGATTCCTCTCCAGGTGATAGACGGTGACACCTGTATAGCCCCTGCTGTTAGTTGGGAACGGATACAGAACACGGAGACACCTCAACTATACCCTGTCTTCCCTTGGCGTATCTATGGATTGGGACGACCACACCTTGATATTGCCCGTAATACCTATCTCAAAGATCCGCATGCCAAGGAAATGCGTAGTACGAAAGGATGGAAACAAGACAATATCTGGGCTGCATGCTTAGGGATGACTGACGAGGCGATACGTCTGAATACGGAGAAGTTGGGCAACGGTCCCTATCGTTTCCCTGCCTTCTGGGATCCTGGTTTCGACTGGGCTCCAGACCATAACAGAGGGGGAGCCGGTATGATTGGTCTGCAAGAGATGCTGTTGCAGGAAGACCTCGATCACAATCCAATTCTCTTCCCTGCATGGAATCATGAGTGGAACTGTCGCTTCCGTCTATATCTCTCCGGACAACGTTGTGTCGATGCGAAAATAAAAAATGGTAAGATCACTTATGACATTGATGGGGTTGATTACTCGGATGATATAGATGAGCCTCAGAATGCCAAGTGGATTGGTGCCATTACCCGTCAAGACGCTCACCTGCCGGAGGGTCGTAACTACACTGGTGCTAAGTTGAAAGAGCCCTTGGTGAAAGAGGCATGGAAGAAGGTGGACACACTGAGTCAACGAAGTATCCTGCTGCGGAAAGAGTTCTGCCCCAAAGGGAAAGTGTTTAAGGCAACCGTCTCTATTGTAGGATTAGGGTTCTATGAACTCTCCATCAACGGAAAGAAGGTGGGCGACGCATGCTTTGCACCACTATGGAGTGACTATGACAAGAGCATCTTTTATAACACATACGATGTCACATCTTATATCAGCCATCTGCCATCAGCTATCAGCCATCACACCATCCAAGTACTTCTGGGTAATGGTTTCTACAACGAACAGGGACTTCGCTATGCCAAGATGAAGATATCGTTCGGTCCTCCCACCTTATTATTCCGTATGCACATTGAGTATGATGACGGAAAGACAGAGGATATCGTCAGCGATGAGCAATGGCAATGGGCACTATCCCCTATCACCTTCAACAGTATTTATGGAGGTGAAGACTATGATGCGCGATTAGAGAACCCGACAGACTGGCATCCTGTTGTCATTCAGGAAGCACCCAAGGGTGTCCTCCGCCAGCAGATAGCAAAACCTGTGAAGATCATGGAACGCTATTCCGTGAGGGATACCGTCAGGAAAGACTCCGTATTAGTGCTCGATATGGGACAGAACCTTGCTGGATTCCCCGAAATTACCGTCCAAGGAAAACGAGGACAATGGCTGAGACTGACACCCAGTGAGACACTGACCAAAGAGGAACTGGTCAATCAGAAGCAGACAGGTCGTCCACATGATTATACTTATATATTAAAAGGTGAAAAAGAGACATGGCATCCCCGCTTCTCATATTATGGTTATCGCTATCTGCAAGTAGAGGGGGATTTAGACGTATTGAAAAACATCGAGTCGTGCTTCGTCTACAATTCCGCCTCGAAGACTGGTGACTTTGAATGTTCCAATCCTCTCTTTAATGACGCTTACCGCCTGATTGACCGTGCTATTCGCTCCAACTGGCAGTCAGTATGGACGGATTGTCCCCATCGTGAGAAGTTAGGATGGCTGGAACAAGACTGGCTGAATGGTGAGGGACTCTTAGCCAATTACGACTGTCGGGCGATGATAGAACAGACCATGCAGAACATCGCCGATGCGCAATATCCCAATGGCGCCTTACCTGAGATAGCACCCAACTACGTTATTTTCGAGGGCTCTTGGGCTCCTCCCTTCTTGGAGTCACCAGAATGGGGAGGTGCTTTCATTGCCCTACCGTTCCTCTATCAAGCGTTCTATGGCGACGATAAACTCATCCATCGCTATCGTCCGCAGATGAAACGCTATGTAGATTATCTGGCAACGCAGGACTCTTGCTATATCCTTCGGCAGGGACTGGGCGACTGGTACGACTACGGACCAGGGCGTGCGGGCTTTGCCCAGAACACACCTATGGCACTTGTTTCAACAGCACATTACTATTGGTGGAATCATTTAATGGAGGAAGCACGTGCCGACAGTATCAAGACCGCCTTCATTAAGGAGTTCTACCATCCTGCTACCCACCAGTATGCCACAGGCAGTCAGTGTGCACAAGCCATAGCCCTTGAGATGGATCTCATACCAGAAGGAGACCGTGAGGCTGTATTACAACAACTGATTAACGATATTCACGCCCATGGCGACCGTCTGACAACGGGTGACGTTGGCAATCGCTATCTGTTTAACGCCCTTATCCATCATGGACAACAGGAACAGCTTTATAAGATGCTGAACCATTACGATGTTCCTGGTTACGGCTATCAGATTAAACTCGGACACACTACGCTGACGGAACAATGGAACCCAGAGTTCGGTGCCTCTATGAATCATTTCATGATGGGACATCTGAATAACCTGCTTATACCTTATTTCTTAGGTATCTGGCGAGAGGGAGAACACCTTACAATAGCACCTCATCCCGTAGGTGACCTCACTTGGTGCCGGGGGAAAATGGACGATGTCAAGGTCGATTGGCATTTGGAGGGCGATACTTTCGTGTTAAACGCAGAGATTCCCATTCATCGGGAAGCAACCGTCCGACTCCCTTATAGTGGACAGACAAAGATCATCAGGGAGGGACAACATACCTTAAAAGAACAAATCAACAAATAATATATATGATGAATACTTGGAAACCGAATCTAGAAGAAACAAAGAAACGATACATCAACTGGTGGAACCACAAAGGGATTATCCTGAATATGTGGGAGCACTTCCAAGAGGGAGTAAAGCCACATGCGGATATTCCAATGCCACCAGCACCCCGTGACTTAAACCAGAAATGGTTTGACCCCCAGTGGCGTGCGGAGTATCTGGACTGGTATGTGGCACATTCCAGTCTGATGGCTGACATGTTACCCGTCGCCAACACCCAATTAGGTCCTGGCTCGCTTGCCGCTATCCTTGGTGGTGTGTTCGAGGGCGGTGAGGATACTATCTGGATTCATCCTGACCCTAACTACAAAGACGATATCGTCTTCAACCCCAACCATCCGAACTACCTGCTGCATAAAGAATTACTGAAGGCATGTAAGCAGAAGGCACAAGGACATTACTATGTGGGTATGCCTGACCTGATGGAGGGACTCGATGTTCTCGCTGCCATCAAAGGTACTGATAAGGTTCTCCTTGACACGGTGATGCAACCTGAGGTGCTGGAACACCAGATGCAACAGATTAACGATATCTATTTCCTGGTATTCGATGAGCTCTACGATATTATCCGTGAGGGCGACGAGATGGCATTCTGCTATTTCTCCTCATGGGCTCCGGGCAAGATGTCGAAACTGCAAAGCGATATCTCCACGATGATTAGTGTTGACGATTATCGCCGCTTCGTACAGCCGTTTATCCGTGAGCAATGCCAGAAAATTGACTACACCCTCTATCATTTGGACGGCGTGGGAGCCATGCACCATCTGGATGCCCTACTGGAAATCAAGGAACTGAATGCTATCCAATGGACACCTGGTGTTGGTGAGCCACAAGGAGGTAGTCCGAAATGGTATGACCTCTACAAGAAGATCCTTGCACATGGCAAGAGTATCATGGCATGCTGGGTAACCCTTGATGAGTTACGTCCACTGCTTGACAATATCGGAGGTGACGGTGTCCATCTGGAGATGGATTTCCATAACGAACGAGAAGTGGAACAGGCGATGCGTATCATTGAGGAATACCAGAGCCACGATGAGGTGGATGACGAGGTAAGGGAGATTATCCGTCTCGTTGAGTCACCTGAAGAACCCGTTAAGCAGTCCAAGGCTGAGTTCCCCACAGACCGTATCCTTGTACTCGATGGTGCCATGGGTACGATGATACAACAATACCAATTACGTGAGGAGGATTTCCGCGGAGCACGTTTTGCCCATCATGATTACGACCTGAAAGGCTGTAATGACGTGCTGTCACTGACCTGTCCGTTCATCGTCCGGGATATTCATCGCAAATACTTAGAGGCAGGAGCCGACATCATCGAGACCAATACGTTCAACGCACAACGTATCTCCATGGGTGACTTCGGTATGCAGGACTACTGCCGTGAGATGAATCTTGCCGCTGCCCAAATAGCACGTGAGGTTGCTGAGGAGTATTCATCACCAGAGAAACCGCGATATGTGGTGGGTAGTATTGGTCCGACCAGTCGTACCACATCCGTTGCCACCTCTGGGGTCCCCCTGTCCAAGGAAGTGTTGAGCGAAGCCTATGAGGAACAGATGAAAGCACTTGCCGAAGGGGGTGTCGATGCCTTACTCATAGAGACCATCTTCGATGTGGAGAATGCCCGTATCGCTATTGAGGCAGCCCAGCATATTGCTCCTCATCTTCCTATTATGCTAAGTTTCTCTGTCTCTACCCCTGACGGACATAATATGATGGGACAGAGCATTCCCGAATTCTTGGAAGGACTCACCATCAAGCCCTTCTCTATCGGTATCAACTGTCTCTCTGACGTACAGAAGATGACACCACTGGTTTGCCAGCTTGCCCAATATGGTACGAAAGTAAGTCTCTACCCCAATGCCGGCATGCCTGATGCGAAAGGGCAATATATCAAGACACCAGAGAAGCTGCTTGCTGATGTATGGCAATTATTAGAGCATCACTGTCTGAATATCATCGGTGGCTGCTGTGGTACGACGGATGCCCATATCCGTCTGATGGCACAAGCCGTAGAGCCAGTTAAGGGATTATACCTTTCTCCGTTGATTCCAGGGGAAGGTGCTGGATTAACTAGTATTCCTAGTTCTTCTAGTATATCTAGTATTCCTAGTTCTTCTAGTCATACTAGTTCCCCTAGTGAAGTTGTCCCCTCCCCAGAAGAACGCCTTTATAACGCCATCCTCGAAGGTAAGAGCAATGATGCCGCCACTGCGACACGAGAGGCTATTGACCAGAATATAGCCCCACAAGACCTCATTAACGGTCAGATGATTCGTGCTATGAGTGAGGTAGGTAGGCGTTTCCAGGACGGAAAGGCGTTTGTTCCCCAGTTGCTGATGGCAGGACGGGCGATGAAGGCAGCCTTGGAAATTTTGAAACCGATGATGGCTGGTACTGCAAGTACCTCATTAGGCAAGGTGGTCATCGGTACTGTTAAAGGCGACCTGCACGACATTGGCAAGAACCTGGTAGCCTCTATGTTGGAAGGCTGTGGCTTCGAGGTGGTCAATATTGGTATTGATGTTTCTGCCGACACCTTCATCCAAGCTGTCAAGGAGAATCAACCAGATATCCTGTGTATGAGTGCTTTGCTCACCACAACGATGGGCTATATGAAGGAGGTCATCGATGCCTTAGAGGCAGCAGGCATCCGCAACCAAGTGAAAGTCATGGTAGGCGGAGCCCCCGTCACTCAGGGTTTTGCTGATGAGATAGGTGCTGATGGTTACAGTGATAATGCCAACTCCGCAGTCACTGTGGCAAAGCAGTTATTGGGGAAGCTTTAACTTCCGCTTGTAACACTGTTGGAAATCACAGAGTCCACAGGTATAGTCCATGTACTTGACCTGTGGACCTAGTCCGATGATACCACTGACACTCTTGATTGGTACCATCAGGGAAGAGTCTGTAAGTCTGACTCCACAAGTATGTCCTTCAAACAAAGGAAAGAGTAATTGCTGTTGGGAGACATGCCACCCACAATAGCCGGGGGAGAAACGGTTGGTATGTCGCCAACCCAATTTGTCTATATTCTCTTGCAGCGTAACCTCCATCTGGTCGGCACAATGCTCTGCAATGACAGAGCCGAGCGCATCAGCGATATAGACACGTACCATATCACCTTGTTCTTTGAGTCGCTGCTGATATGCCTCATACTCCGTACCACTTGTACATACAAAAAGAGCATAAGCCGCAGAGCCTCGCAGTTGGCGCAGGATAATCTTACCCATGTCGAAGGCAGGCTGCTGTTTGACGACCTGATAGCAGAATTGCGGACGTAACCACCGACGAACCTCCTCGATAATAAGGTTTGTCTCCCGTTGTGTTGCCTCATCAGGTGACACACCATGGTACCCCATCTGCTCATAGACATCAGCAAGGGTTATTGCCAACTGGTCGTAAGTCAGTGTCTTCTCCGTCATTGTTTGTTAAACTCATCCAATGCCTCAAAGAAGGCATCTACGTTAGCTTGTGGCGTATGCGGAGGAGTATCACATCCACTGGAAAGTACAAAGTTAGGGTAATCCCTCATCTTCTCCAATAAGTCAATCACTTTCTTGCGCATCAGTTCTGGAGTACCGTCCTTAAAGACAGAGACAGGATCAATATTACCCATGGCAAGTGCCGTAGGCGGCACATCACGGATGACCTCTTCCATCAGGCACTTATTACCAAAATGATAAGCAGCAGCACCTGTGCTTACCATCGCCTTTGTACAATGCCCCGTATTACCACAGTTATGAAGAATCACCAAGAAATCATCAGACTGCACCTGATCGACAATATAACGGACATACTCAGAAGAGAAAATCTTGCAGTCCTCATCTGACAATAATCCAGCGGCAGGCTCCGCCATCATCACGCCCCCTACCCCTGTCTGTTTCAATGCCTGACAATATTTCTTGATAAACATCGTACATTTACTCAGAAGTTGATGTGCGGCATCAGGGTTCTCATAAATCAGCATCATCAACTCAGACATGTCATAAAGACGACCAGCTAACGAATATGGTCCTATACATCCGGCAAAGACAGGACGATCCGTAATGGCACGTGCCGCAAGAAGGTTTGCCTTCAGATAGGCAGGGATACGTCCTTGGGAGAGAGAAGGTATCTCCAACTTATTGATATCCTCCGCATTGGACAGACTATGACCTACAACCGCCGGTACAGCGATGTCGCTGAAGGCTATCTCCGCACCAAAAGCCTCTGCCTCAGTCGTCAAATCCATGATAGTAGCAGCGGCGACAGTAGGATAACGTTTCGTCAATGTCTGTACAGCCTCATAATGGACACGTCCGTTGCTAACAGCCTGTCGCACGGTATTACCATTCATCTCGATACCAGGATGGGTCATCACAGGCAATGCTGTGACCTCTTTCCGTTGGATGACATCAGCCACCCATTGTCTCATATTCTGCTTCATCTGCTTCTCCTTATTTTAATTAAAGACGAAAAAACATGCATTTTGTCACTATCCATAGTGGTGACATTTCAGGGTTTTTCACGTCTTTAGAATATGAAACATTTGCTAACCGCTATACTTCTGATATTAGTCGCCCATCTATCCCATGCAGGTGAGATTGTCGTAAACCCTGGTGAAAGTCTGCACGAGGCTTTACGGAAAGCACGTGAATGGCGACGTACCAATAATCCGCAATGCCAAGGAGGTATCACGATTACCTTAAAGAAAGGACGATACTACATGAACGAGCCTTTGTTCCTACGCCCTGAGGATAGTGGTACGGAAGACTCACCACTCCTGATTCGTGGTGAGGAGTATACCCATACTATCATCTGTGGGGATATTAAACAGCAACACATCCAGCTTTTCCCCAAAGAAGGGATGGAGCGCATGATCGACTTCAACACGACAGGTAGGACGATCACCATCCCGACTCCTCCGAAAGAGGTTTTGGAAACAAAGAATCTTGAAATGGTGGTTCACCAGCGCTGGGCAATCGCCATCCTTCGTGTCAAGGACATGCAAGTGAAAGGCGACAAGACCATCGTCTCCTTCATGGAGCCAGAGAGCCGCCTGGAATTTGAGCATCCATGGCCACAACCTGTCATTGGAGGTGAGCGAGGCAATAGCAGTTTCCTATTGCGAACGACAGAACAGCGTGACGGTATTGAGCAATTAGTGATTGTTGACGGTGCGGACTACGTCAATTTTAAAGATCTCACTATAGAGAATACCTGCTGGAACCGCCCTTTGCATAAAGGACATGTCACCCTGCAAGGTGGTTTTCCTCTTCTTGACGCCTATAAACTGAAAGAGAACCCAGGATTGCCATGGGATGACGGATTGGAGAACCTGGCTTGGGTGGAGCGTCCTGTCAGTGCCGTCACTGTCAGGAATGCCCATCATGTTCATTTCGACGGTATTCTTTTCCATCATCTCGCAGCCACCGCCCTTGACTTTGTAGATCATGTCAGTGACTGTACCGTTACTGGGTGTGGATTTGAGCATATCGGTGGCACTGCTGTCATGGCAGGTTCTTTTGCGGAGAGTCCGATGGAGGTGCACCGTCCTTATACTCATCTTGCCGAACGTTGCAAGAATATCAAGGTATATGGCAATAACTTCTTCTGGTGCAGTGAAGAGGACTGGGGGGCTGTCGCCATTGGTTTTGGGTATGTCCAAGACTGCACCATCAGCGAGAATTGGGTCACCCATACCAATTACAGCGGTATCTGCATCGGTTGGGGATGGACACCTCTTGACACTGGTATGCGGAACAATCATATCATCAAAAACAAGATAAGTGACTATGCCCACCAACTCTATGACGCAGGGGGCATCTACACGCTGTCCAACCAACCGCATTCCAGTATCAGGGACAATGAGATAGCACAGCCTTTCCCTGCCCCATACGCTACCAACTACCGTGGGTTCTGCATCTACCTCGACGCACGGACTGACGGGTTTACCATAGAAAACAATAAGACCGAAGGTCGTCCCATCCGACGTGATGAGATAGGCGATAACCATCCTGGTCCTAACCTTATATTCAAACAATGAAACAAACCAACTACCATCTTTTTGACTTCATGGACTTCGACCCGACACTGCAAAGGGACGAAGCTTTATGGAAAGCCTATGCACCTACGAAGATCGTGGAGCGAGACGGAGATATTGTCGTGACGATTCCTTATCAGCGACAGAAAAACCAAGAGGACATGGCACCAGATACTGATGCAGAGCAACTGAGTTATGACCTGGTTATCCGTGCTTATGAGCCTCATATCATCCGTCTGTTTACCACGATGACCGATGATAAGATGACGGATAATGATGACATGCTACTCATGGCACCAGAGGTGAAGCGGAAGCCTTTGCGTTATGTGGGTTGCGATATCATCGCAACAGACGGAACGAAACTGGCGACCATTAACCTCAGCGAGCCATGCCTCGACCCTTGGAGCGACCTGCTGCCTGCACCGCAACCAGCCCCGTTTATCACGTTCTATCCTGACGGTGACACCACAAAGCCCATCGCTCTGAGTGACGATCATTTCTCCCCACCCCGCTATGACGCACTGCCCTTAGGCTTCTGTTCTGTCTGCTGCGATCCCGTCGCAGCCCCGAAATATGAACGTGCCACCATCTCTTTCAAATGTGAGGCTGATGAGCATTTTGTGGGGACAGGTGAGCGTTTCCGTAAGATGGATTTGAGCGGACAGACATTCCAATTGAAGAACCAGGACGGACAAGGTGTCAACAACCGTCGCTGCTATAAGAATATCCCATTTTATCTCTCCAGTCGGATGTATGGTGTCTTCTTCCATACCTCCGATTACTGTAAGTTGTCACTTGCCGACCATAGCAGCCGAAGTGTGCAGTTCCTTTGTGACCATGCTACCCTTGATGTCTTCCTGCTTGGCGGTCAGACACCAGAGGAGATTCTCAAGGAATACCGCATGCTGACTGGTTTTCCTGCCATGCCCCCACTCTGGAGTTTTGGTATCTGGATGAGTCGCATGACCTATTTCTCCGCTGATGAGGTGCAGGATATCTGCAACCGTCTGCGAAAAGAACACTACCCTTGTGATGTCATCCATTTGGATACGGGATGGTTCCGTACCGACTGGCTCTGTGAATGGAAATTCAACCCTGAGCGTTTCCCTGACCCCAAGGCTTTCATCAGCCGACTAATAGACCAAGGTTTCAAGGTGTCATTATGGCAATTGCCATATGTCGCACGAGGAGCAGAGCAGTTAGAGGAGGCAAAGAAGAACCACTATATATCTCTCACCTCTCACCTCTCTCCTCTCACCTCTGAGACCTCTTCCTCCAATTTCTCTACCCTCGATTATGCGGGAACCATTGATTTCACCTATCCCAAAGCAACGGAGTGGTATAAGTACAACTTACTAAAGCCCTTGCTTGACATGGGTGTTAAATGTATCAAGACCGACTTTGGAGAGAACATCCACATGGACCACCAGTATCATGCCTCGACACCAGAGCGTCTGAATAATATTTATGCGTTGCTCTACCAGAAAGCCGCTTACGAGGTAACCCGTGAGGTCACTGGTGATGGTATCATATGGGCACGGGCAGGATGGGCTGGATGCCAGCGTTATCCTCTTCATTGGGGAGGTGATAGTGAGAGTTCATGGGCTGGATTAGCAGGTTCCCTGAAAGGTGGACTTCACTTAGGGCTCTCCGGCTTTGCTTTCTGGAGTCATGACGTACCAGGCTTCCATTCCACTCCTGACTTCATGAATTCCCCACTCGATGAACAGGTATATGTTCGCTGGACACAATTCGGGGTATTCACTTCCCATATGCGTTATCATGGTACCTGTAAACGGGAGCCATGGCACTACCCTAAGATTGCTCCGATCATCAAACGCTGGTGGAAGCTCCGTTATCGGCTGATACCATATATCATAGAGCAATCAGAACTGGCTTGCAAGAGTGGTCTTCCCATCGTGCAGGCACTGCTCATCCATCATCCCAACGACCGACAGGTATGGCATATCGATGACGAGTATTACTTTGGTAATGAGTTCCTGGTATGTCCTGTTATGAAAGCAGACCATCATCGGGATATTTATCTGCCAGAAGGACAATGGGTCAACTTCCTGACTGGTGAGCGGATGGAGGGCGGTCGTTGGTATTACAACGTAGAGGTTCCCCTTGACCAGATGCCCATCTTTGTACGTCCTGACACTCAAATCAAGATGTATCCTCATGATGTCGACTCCACTGACGACATGAATCTCTCTGAATCTACATATATTAAAATCACACACGACTATAAAGGCATTGAACTATGAATACACATTACATGCAATCCTTAGACTGGATTATCCTCGCTATCTATTTTGTCGTCCTGCTTGCCATCGGTATATGGGCAAGTAGCAAAAGGAAAAAGGAAGGCTCACTATTCCTCGCAGAGCACTCCCTACGCTGGTACCATATCGGTTTCTCCATGTGGGGGACGAATGTAGGACCCTCCATGCTGATTGCTTCCGCCTCCGCAGGATTCACAACGGGTATCGTTTCTGGTAACTACGCTTGGTATGCTTTCGTATTTATCGCTTTGCTATCCTTTGTCTTTGCTCCCCGTTATCTTGGTGCAAACATCAGTACACTGCCTGAATTTATGGGACTCCGTTTTGGACAGTCTACTCGTAACATTTTGGCATGGTATACCATTATCACCGTCATCATCTCCTGGCTTGCCTTGACACTCTTCGCCGGTGGTATCCTAATCCGGCAGGTCTTTGACATTCCCATGTGGATGTCGGCACTGGTATTGCTGATCATCTCAGCCTTCTTTACGATGTTAGGAGGATTGAAGGCTGTCGCCTATACCAATGTCTATCAGATGATATTATTAATTATTGTGTCTCTTACCTTGGTCATCGTCGGTCTCGACCGTGTAGGGGGAGTATCGGCACTTGCCGCTAAGGTGCCGGCAGACTATTGGGTGATGTTCAAACCTAATACCGATGAGGCATTCCCATGGCTACCGATCCTGTTAGGATATCCCGTCATGGGAGTATGGTTCTGGTGTACCGACCAAAGTATGGTACAACCAGTCCTCGCCGCCAAGAACCTTCGTGAGGGACAATTGGGTACCAACTTCACAGGATGGCTGAAGATTTTGGATGTCGCCCTGTATATCCTACCTGGTATCATCTGCTTCGCCCTCTTCCCATCACTGAAGAATCCTGACGAGGCATATCTGACGATGGTGGAGAACCTCTTCCCTGTCGGTATGGTAGGTTTGGTATTCGCCGTCTTGACGGCCTGTCTGGTATCCACCATCGGCTCTGCGTTAAATGCTTTAAGTACCGTCTTTACCATGGACGTGTATGTCAAGAACTTCAAACCTGGTGCCCCACAATGGGAGATTAACCTGGTAGGACGTTTAGTCACCATCATCGGTGCTGTCCTTGCCATCGTCCTCACCATAGCCATTGACGCTATCAAGGGACTCAACCTCTTCAATGTCTTCCAAAGTGTCCTTGGCTTCATCGCTCCTCCTATGGCTGCCGTATTCCTCTTAGGTATCTTCTGGAAACGTACGACGACCCGTGCCGCCAACTTTGCCTTGACAGCAGGCACCGCATTCTGTCTGATTGTGGGCATCCTTTATCTGTGGCCACCCGAATGGCTCCAGTTCCCTTGGCCCCACTTCATGCTATTGTCATTTGAACTGTTTGTCATCCTTGTTATTGCCATGGTCATCATTTCCCTCACCGACAAAAACAAGACAGAATACAAAATACCGGCTCCCATTCATGAGAGCCAGTCGAAACTTGCCGTTGGGCTCTGGATTGCCTTGGCTGTCGTGATGATCGGGCTGTACGTCTACTTCAACTGATTGCACTTAACAAACTCAATGACATCAAGAAGATAGTCAGTGGGAAACAGTTAAGCAAAGCGGAAGGCGAGCATGGTGAGGTCGTCGTTTTGTTCTGCTCCATGACGGAATTGATAGACATCAGCCTTCAAAGCCTCGACAATGTCATGAGAACTACTCGTACAGTGTGAGGTAATCTGTTCTATGATGCGGTCCTCACCATATTGTTCCTGTTGCAGGTTCTCTGCTTCGTTGAGACCATCCGTGTATAATAATATGAGGCGCTCATGGAAGAAATCAATGGCTTCACCTTTATACTCCAATTCCTGCCATAGTCCGATGGGCGCATTAGTCTCTTCTACATCGAGGAGAGAAAAATATCCGTCAGCATTGCCAATAACGGGTGGGTTGTGTCCGGCATTACAATATTCCAATCGTCCGAGTTTCATATCGTACATACAAATGAACATGGTGACAAACATACCAGCCTCGTTGTTCTCTGATAATTCAATGTTCATACGAGTGGCTATTTCTGCAGGGCTCTTCCCCATCATGGCAAGCGTACGGAATCCACGAGTTGCGATGGTCATGAAGAGCGAGGCGGGCACTCCCTTGCCACTGACATCTCCAATGCAGAAGTATAGTTTATCGTCTTTCAAGAGATAGTTGTAGAGGTCTCCACCTACCTCCTTGGCTGTTGTCATGGAGGCATACATGTCAAGCCCCTCCTTTTGAGGGAATATATTAGGTATCATAGACATCTGTATGTCGCTTGCAATTCGCAGCTCACTTTCCATGCGCTCCTTGATGGTGGTGGTCTTCTCGAGTTGGTCGTAAGCAGCCATCAACTCACTATGAGCTTTCTTTAAACGGTTTTGTATACGATGGCGCCAGAAGATGTAAATGATGAGGCAGACGATGAATGCTGTCATGACAAGCAATCGTCCTATCTGCTGTTGGTGTAGATAGTGTTCGTTCTCAGCGGTTATCTCTAATTCTTTTTGATGGACAGCCGCACCTTCTTGGACTTCTACAAGACGTGCAAGTGTGATGGCAGAGTCAAGATGCTCGACAATTTCCATACTGACAGCACGGGCAGAGTCTATCAGTCCAGCCTTTTTGTTGATGTCATATTTCTTGATGAGCATCTTCTGTATGTTCTCCAGCGAATAGTCAGTGCCATATTCCTTCGTCAGTGTCTCCATGCTGTTGAAATTGTCAGCAGCTTCTTTCCATAACCCTGCCAGCTGTAGATAGTCACTTGCCAGTTCCTTACCCTCTGCCGTTCGGAAGAATGCTGTATTATTATAGAATTTTCTGTAGGCATCAGCAGCTTCTTCCTTACGTCCCAAACCCATTAAGGCTCTGGCACGATAGATATGGTAGCGTGCCCATTGCTTATCTGCAAAGTCTGTCTTTGCGTCTTTTTGCTTTTCATATTCGTCTATCAGCTTGGCAAATTTGTCAAGCCATTGGATAGCCTTCTCATAGTCATTTAACTCCAGAAAAGTATAACAGATATTGATGACACCGATGATGGCATCTCGATAACTAACTGCATGGGGATGTTTCTTGATATTGTCAAGATGGGCACGATAACCCTCTTCAAGTCTTTCGTTGGCTTTATTCTCGTCTAATCCGTAGCGGCACTGACAGCAGCCGATGTAAATAAGCATATTCGTGAACTCACTGGTAGTGTCGCATTTCAGACTTCTCAGTCGTTCAACGGCAGGTACTGCCACTTTGAGGGCTGCCTCATACTCACCCTTTGTGCTCAATAAGCCCGTCAGACGGTTGCAGATGCCAGCGTAGACCCTCACATCCTCTTCTTCAGTAGAATTCCTTACTGCAGTAATACCCGTTCTCCAGTATAGTTCTGCCATCCGTTTCTGCATCATTCGGTCGTGGGCGTACCCTAACCAATAGCAGGCTTTTCCTTCAGAGAAGTCGCCATTAGTCTTGAAACTATCTGCAAGTGTGATGATACGAGGATAATCTTTGGCTTTATAGGCAGCATAGACCATATCTTCTGCTTGTCTACGTTGCTCTTGACGGTCTGTATTACTTCATCCTGTCAAGAATACCAGTAGTAATGCCAGTAAATAGAAATCATACCTTTTAGTCATAATTATCTTTTGTTTAATTCTGCCTGCTGCAAAAGTACACTTTTTTTCCCATTTTACAAAATGTTTAGACATTAAAGTGGAGCATTCAGAGTTCCGTTTTTCCCTACATGTAATTTTTTTAACCCTTGCCACCGTTGCCGCCTTGCAAAACTATTTGATTATCAAGGGATTGTAGGTAACAACGTAGTGGCAACGGTGACAAGGAAAGGCGTTTTTGCCTCAAAAGTGGGGGCATTTTGTCTCAAAAAAGAGATCTGGACGTGTTCGTAATCAGACTATAGTTTGTCCTATGGGAGAGAGAAGGCATTCCGATCGACTATTCCATGCATTGGAATCAACCATTCCAGGCATTGGGACATTTTATCCGAAACAAGGTGATACTATATTCCATGGGGTGGAACATTTTATTCCATGCCATGGAACAAGTTGTTCCACCCCATGGAACAAGCAGGAAGGTACCGCCTTCCCGGGTCGAAGGTACCGGTTTTCGTTGCGAAGCCTTAGGTTACGTTCATGATAACGTGAATCCGTCGAAGTCACGTTAGACAATCTATCACTGCTCGATACCGAAGTCCTGTTGTTGTTTCTCCACTTCCTCTAATTCCTTACGACGCTGTTCGTCAGACATCGTTGCCTGGGATTGTCCGCCTGCCGCCTTCCTCTGTGTCACAGAGGAGGACTGTTGTTTTCGCTGGTGATCGGCAGCACATACGGGCATCTCGTAAGGAACACTCTCTATCTCCAAGGTATCAGCAGCAGGAGCATGGACACCCTCATAGGCAGGACGGGCGATAATACGGATTTTACCAGCACGATGGGTACTGCGTACCAGACAGGGAGCACTGCCCCACTCCACCAGACGAGGATTAGCACCGATGGCGGCATCACCTATGATACTTCCCTCTCCCTCCACAGAGAACGACACCTGTTCACGAGCAAGGCGACGGACATTGCCGTTATCATCCGTAATCTCAGCCACCACCACGACAAAGTCGGAGCCATCAGCAACCAACTGTTTTCCCATCTCATCCGCATACAGACGTATCTTGGTACTACGGCGGGACGGCATCTTCGTCTCCTCACAAACCACCTTGCCATCTTTGATACCCTGTGCCACCAGTTTCACATCCTGCCAACGACGATTGGTATAACTCTGCTCACGTGCCTTCCAGAAATTCCAGAAACCCTTAAATATGATAGGTGTATTAGGAGTACCCTCGGGTTGATGAACCACTGGTAGTGTCTCCGACTTCCATCCTCCGAGAGCTGTCAGGCGGACACTATCACAATTACTGAACACCACGACATCACTATCCGAGAACTGCGTCATCTCATGAGCGATGAACACCATCGGATCATCCTGTTTCTGTGAACGGAACATCTCAAAGGCATACTTCTTTTGACGGAAGGCATCATAGATACCACCTAAATAAGCATCAGGATGATAGCCACGCTGATGGTCGAAGGGATGCCACTGACACCCGCCGATAAACTGACGTTGTCCGCGATACATCATCCCGTAGGTATCAGCAAGAGAGAGTGCCGCCGTCACCTGTGCCTGCTCTCCCCAACTACGTGCCGCCCTGTTGATGGCATTATGGGCATACCAGTCATCGACATACTCTCCCCACTCACGAGTGAAGATACACTTGTCCGTATCCAACGCACCCTTTCCGATATTATCTGCCCAGTCATAAAGCACATCGTAGTGCTCTTTCACTCCTGCGGAGTTCAGGTCAGCGGCAGCCACTGGACGACCCTCATAAGGAAACTCCTCATGGGTGATCTGTAACGCTTTCAGAGCGAAATCCTCCGGGTAGCGTGTCTCATTAAGGATGGGCTCCCACATCAGCACACAAGGATGGTTACGGTCACGACGGATGATATCACGGGTATTCTGGTGTACCATCTCACCCCACTGCGGGTCCTTGTTCCAATACTGCCACCCTGGAGTAGGAACGATGATAAAGAGACCCAGTTCATCACAGGCATCCATGAAAGATGGGTCCTGAGGATAATGGGCGGCACGGATGATTGTCATACCAGCATCCTTCAACCGTTTCGCATCACGCCACTGTTGGGAGTTAGGTAACGCATTACCCACATAGGCGAAGTCCTGATGACGGTTACCACCTATCAACTGATGATAGGGTTTGCCATTCAACCAGAAGCCATCCTTCCCACGGAACTCAGCCTTGCGGATTCCAGCATGCACCATACCACCATCCATCACCTCTTTTCCATTCATGACCAATATCTCTACCTGATAGAGATAAGGATCCTCCGGTGACCACAGATGGGGATTCCTGACGGAACAGGAGAGATGGAACATCTCATAACCTGACACATGTTTGGTCTGTTTTGCAGTTTTAAGGATATTCCCAGCAGCATCTTTCAGGCGAACCACAACAGTAGGGTTACCCTTTCCCTCTACCTCCACATTGACAAAAACGTCCGCGTTCTTCTCTGAGATATTCCCATAATGGACAAAGACACCGCCACCTGCTACCTGTCCACGCTCCACAGCATCTGTGATATGAAGCGGTGACTTACCAATCAACCACACATCACGGTACATTCCCCCATGATAGGCGAAATCAAGCTGTGTCTGTTTCTTGCCGGGAGGATAAGACTTGTCATCGCTATTGTCTGCCTTGACGGCTATCAGACAGGTGTCACCAGCCTTGACACCCATCTGAGAGAGATCGATGGTGACAGGCGTATAACCACCCAGATGTTCTCTGACCAGTTTGCCATTCACATAGAGCCACTGCTTACCCATGATAGCCTCAAAATGAACAGTAATGTCCTTACCTTGCATATCGGCAGGCACCACGAACCGTTTACGATACCAGCATACCCCCTGATAGTTACGGCAACCGCTGACATCGGCAGGCTCCAAGCGGACAGTATGAGGTGCGCACACCATCTCCCATTGCGAGTCATCATAGTTGACAGCCTCAGCACCTACGACATCACCTATACGGAAACACCAGCCCTCATTGAAGTTATAGACAATACGACCGCTATTCGCTATAGGAAACAGTCCTGCGACAGATACGGATGCCATCAAGGGCAGTATGGCAAACAAAGACAGGAACAGCAAAGAAATCTTCTTCATCTCGATTATGGAATAAGTTCTACATGTTTGATACGTTGACGGCGCCATGTATAGATAGCATGGAGGTGACCGTCACGACTCTGGATAATGGAGGGATAGGAATACTGTGACACAGGACTGTCCTCCAAGGTGATCCAATGTGTCCAGTTGACTCCATCCTTACTACGGAGGATAGACAGCGGTGTACGGGCACCTTTCTCTTTCGTCGGCTCTATCTGCCAGTCATTACAAATCATGGCATAGGTACCATCCTGCAAGGTGACGGCATCGATACCACTATTATTATTAGGAGTCTCCAAAAATTCCAGTTTACTCCATGTCTCTCCGTTATCACTGCTGTAGGTCACACCGATATGACGACTACGGGTACGACAGACAGCCTCTAAGCGTCCGTCAGGAAGTATCAGAATACTGGGTTGGATTGCCTTCACGTTCTTGTCTGCATCCACGAAAGCCGTCCTTCGCCATGTCTTTCCCATGTCATCAGACAGTTCAAAGTAGAGTTTCCAACCGTCACGCTCATCACTCGTCGGTGCGATGAGACGTCCCTTGTTCAGAACAGGTTTGTTCTTGACCGGACCATAGAAGCCCTCGGGTAACCTCTTACGCTGGCTCCATGTCTTGCCTCCGTCTTTCGAGGTGACATACCAGCCCAGCCATCCTGCTACATTCGGACCAATCTTAAAATAAAGTTGCAGTTCCCCACTGGGTGTCTCAAAGAGTACGGGATTCCAACATGCCTCACGGTAGTTGTCGCCAATGGCATACTCTCCCCTATTACCGACCCACTCAGGTAATGGCATAAACTGTGCCCCAAAGGCAGGTTTCGCACTCGTGGTCACCTGACTCACCTTTCCTTCCTTATTAGGTTTCAGGGGACGTAACTCCACACCGTCAGCCACCATCTGCGGTTTGGTCCACTCCTGACTGCCCTTCGGTTTGCGACTCACCCAGATACACACATCAGGGTTACGCTCTTTTGTGCCACCGAAATAGGTAGCGACAAGGTCACCTTTCTTCGTCTCAACGATACTTGCCGAATGGCATTGCGGGAAGTCGGCATGCTTATAGAGGAACTCATCCACCACCACCTGTGGTCCCCGTTGTGGAAGATCACGAGTGACGTCATAACTACCAGAGCCTATATTCATCGTCTCGTCATTGGGTAAGAAAAGTGTTGCCTTGGTATTGGCAGGAATCTCCACATGCCAATAGAGTTTCCCTTGTTCCTTCTTCCAGCGACTGACTATCTTGCCGTAGACAGACTGGTAACTGGCGTCAATATCATCCATCTCGTCCACCGAGAAGTCGGGTTTCATGACAATATGCTTGAAACCGACATCAGCGGCACCGATGCCAGCTATATCCTCGTAGAGCCAAGAGAGCAGATCCCCCAACAGCATCACATGGTTACCGCTATTCATCTTAGGGGATGCCGTATCGCCATTCCACAGTTCCCAGATGGTCGTAGCACCATGCTCTGCCATATATCCCCACGAAGGATATTTCTTATTGGTAGCAAGCAGCCATGCGACATCGGTACGTCCCATCCTGGTCAGGGCGTGCATCAGCCACCCTGTGCCGATGACCCCAGAGGTGATGGCACCTTGGTCGATGATTGCCTTCACGATATTCTTCTCCACCTCCTGTTTCACATAAGAGTCGTCTATCATTCCGAAATAGTAAGGCAGCAGATTTGCCGTGACGGTATTGTTACCATAGAAGGTACTATCAGGATACAGGATATGTCCCGGGACGGTCGTCGTACCTTTCTTAATGGTCAGGAACTGCCGGTTAAACGCCTCCTTTGTCGTCTTTGCCTCTTGCTCAAACCAATGAACGTCACTCTCTTGCTTGAGCATACGGGCATAACCAGCCATCATCTTACAAATAAAATAATAATAAGCGGAGGATATCAGTGTCACATCCGTCTTCCGTGCAGGATCCTGACTATGAATCAGTTCCTGTTTCTCGGGCGGCACACACCAGTCCCCATACTTCCCACAATGGATTAGTCCTTCCTGTTGATACTGGCTCTTCATATGCTCCAACCAGCGTTTCACATTCGGGTAGTATTTCCTCAGGGGCGCATCGTCCCCATAGTGTCCGAGCAGCATGGAGAGGGACATCGGTAACGCGGCAGCCCACGTCAGGTCATCACTGTAATAGTTCCAGTAGGCAGGAGCCACATCAGGGATACAGCCATCCTCACGCTGTGCCTCTGTGATATCCCTTGCCCATTTGGCATATAGCGGACCGTTGTCAAAGAGGAATGCCTCTCCGAAACAGCCACGGGTACGGTCTCCAAGCCACGGCTGTCGCTCATCACGCTGAGGACAGTCAACGGGCATCCCTTTGTAATTACTCAGAATACCCCAATAGGCATTCCGATACACCTTATTTAATATCGTATCCGTAGAGACGAAATACCCTGTCTCTTCCATCCCATCACTGATGACCTCACCAACGAAGTCGTCCTTTCCCGCATTCTTCAGTCCTGTGACCTCCGCATAACGGAAACCATGATAGACAAAAGTAGGATGCCACCAGCGTCCTTGTTCACGTCCATGGGCATAGTAACGGTCGGTACTCTGCGCATGACGGAAATTCTCTACCCATATATTACCCGTACTATCCAGTTTCTCTGCGAAACGGATGACCACAGAGTCACCAGCGGCAACAGATGAGATACGTAGTTTCAGCCAACCTGCCATGTTCTGTCCCATATCGACAATCAGGCGATCACCCTTGCGGATGACACTCTTAGGAGACAGTTGCTTCACGACTCTCATATTCTCCGACATCGCACCACGAAGGGTACCATAGGGGATTGCCGTACGCTCTGCCTTATTCCAACTGCCGTCGTCATACCCCACTTCCGTCCAGCCAGCGAACTCTTTTCTAGCATCATAGACCTCACCGTCATACTCATTATTGCTACGGATGGCACCGTCCATACAGATCTTCCATCGCTCATCCGAAGAGATCGTCTTTTGAGTTCCATCTGTAAACTCCACCTTCAGATTCAAGCGAAGTGTGGGATAGCCGAAGTTAGTAATCTTATAAGGTTTCTTATCTTGCTGCATGGTATAATAACGACCATTGCCCAACACCACACCGATCGCATTTTTCTGTGCCAACAGGCTCGTCACGTCATAGGCATTATAGAGCACGGTACGGCGATAGTCTGTAGGAGCTGGTGCCAGTACTTGTTCTCCTACCCGTTGTCCGTTGATAAATACCTCATACATGCCCAGCCCACTGATATAGAGTGTGGCTTGCTTCACCTCCTTGTCGAAGTCGAACTGCTGACGGAGATAACGGGCAGACAGACGACTATGTTCTGTCTCCACATCCCATGGCATCGCATGGTTCCATCCTATCCAGCGACCTCCCCAGTCGGACTCTGTCAATAGTCCCACATTCCACATGGCAACAGCACTCCAGTCTGTCTCTCCTTTCGTGGTGGACACCTTCACACGCCAGTAACAACGGGTATTACTTCTCAGTGCCTTACCCTGATACGGTACCCACTGCGAACGGTCACCATCCAGTGTCATATCCCACAGGTCACCTTCCAATGCCTCTGCCTTCGCAGGGTCAGAGGATACAATGATATGACACCGTGTCTGCATCACATCCTTTTCTGATGACTCTATACGCCAGCCCAATCTGGGCACTGGGGTATCCACACTCATCGGGTTCACCAGTCGCTCGGTACGGAGGTCTGTGACACTGACCACTGGTGACGATTTCTTCTTGGCAGCACATACCGGCAATGCTAAGAATATCAGTAATAACCCATAAATATATCTTCTCATCGTTTATTCATTTAAGTCCCTTACCTTTCCTGAAAGTGACATATCAGATATCTGTGTCTGGTCTTTCTGCAGGTAGTCTTTCGACTGGTCGATAGCTATCAGCACACCATCCTCAATACCTGCTCCTTGCTTATGCATACGGAATGTCAGCACCTTAGAGTCGAACTCACCGAGGTAGCGCAGTTTTCCCGTTCCGGCACTCATCCACCAGACATTCTTCTTATCACCAGAGATCTTAGTCAGGTCGAGTTTCATCACCCGACTCGTATAGTTATACACCAATAGATAGTCATTGCCACGAGTAGCGATAAGACGGTCATACTGTTTTCCATTCTCCTGAATGATGCTCTGATCAGGAATACGCTCAAAGTAAGGGAGTGACAGCATCAGTTGTTTCAGGTATTTCATCTGGTTGAAGCCCGGGTCGTTCAGTCCCTGATACCATGTCTTCACATCACCGGCGTCACCATAACTGGTGGGATATCCCGGCTTCAGCATCTGCATGATGGCATTATGTCCGTAGGTATGTCCGCAACTACCGGCAAACACACTCCAATAAGCATAGCGGCGCACATCCCATGCCTGCCAGCGAGCCTCGTTCTTGTCATGCAGCCCCATAGGGATATCCTCATAACTAGGCTCTGCGTCAAGCACTGGTTTGATGGGTTTATATGCCCATGTCGAGTCAACATACATCCAGTTGTCCTCTTCCGTATCATCAGGAATGGGATAATCGGCATTTCCCATCCGCTGTCCGTATTTGCGGTGACCGCTTTGGAAGGTATGGAAATCCATCCATGGAGCCTTTGCCCACCATTTGGCGGAAGTATAACGTCCTCTTGGATGATAGGTCATGAGATGTTTCTTGTCTATCGACTTGATGGTGGTCGCCAAGGCATTCCACACCTCTGGTTTGATGTCGCCCTGAATATCACCGCCCATAAACCAGATGATATTGGGTTTGTCCTTATAGCGGTTGGCGAGGAACGTACCGTATTTCTTAGCCTCCTCGACACTCAACTTACCATCTTTCACCAGTCCGCCCCAGATGCAGACCATACCGATATAGATACCGTTCTGCTCCGCAAGGTTGATGATATAGTCCAGATGGTCCCAATAGCCATAGACTCCTTTTCGGTTAATACCAGTGAAATTCCATCCGTCAATGTTCGAGGGTTGTCCGTAGATATTATAGGCTGGAACGCCATCGATGACCTGTATCTGTACCACATTATAGCCTGCTTCCCTACAACGTTGCAGATACCACTCTGCCTCCGCACGGTCCAGACGTTCAGGTAACAGCCAGCCTGTCTCACCCTGCCAGAAGAAAGGCTGTCCATTCTCAAACTGCAGATAACGCTGGTTATCCGATACTCTCAATAATCCGTTTTCCCACGGCTTGCCTGCCTGTACTGACACCACCAGCATCAGAAGGCTACATATCGTTAAAATCTTTCTCATAGTCATCTCAATATATATTCTCCGCCTTTGACGGTTGATAATTCATAAAGATAAGTGGTTGGCACCATCTTATTAGTGTTACGCTCTTTGACCGTTTTCAGCCCTTTCGCTTTTAATGCGACACGAGAACGGAGCCGACAAGTACCACCCAACGATGAGCGGATTACTGCTTTCGTCAGTGCTCCGTCTCTCCAGTCAAGGTCAACCTCAAAACCACCACGGCAACGTAGTCCCTTCACAGAACCGTCCTTCCACACTTGCGGCAGTGCAGGTAATAGGAATACGAAACCATCATGACTCTGCACCAGCATTTCTGCGATACCTGCAGTACAACCGAAGTTACCATCTATCTGGAAAGGCGGATGGGCATCAAACAGGTTGGGATAAGTACCGCCACGCTGTTTCACCGTTCCAAAGATGAGGAAAGTATCAGCAGTCAGTGTCAACTGGTCTTTAATCAGTTTGTAAGCATGCTCCCCATCAAGGAGTCGTGCCCATGAGCATACCTTCCATCCCATCGACCAACCCGTAGAGACATCACCACGTGCCTCCAAGGAGGTCTTTGCGGCCTGCCATAACTCTGGTGTGCGATACGGTGATATCTGGTTAGAGGGATAGAGTCCATAGAGATGGGAGAAATGACGGTGATCGTCCTTGGGGTCGTCCAGGTCATCGAGCCATTCCTGCAACTGTCCCCAGCGACCAATCTGCATGGGTGGCAGCTGTGGTAACTGCTGCCGGATAGAATCGATAGTGGCGATAGTTTCTATAGTACCTATAGTGTTAGCGGCTGCTAACACATTACTATAGAGTTCTGTTACTATCTGGTTATCCATGGTCACTCCAGCGTCAAGGGGTGTGGGACGTCCTTTGCCACCATGCTCTGGTGACTCTCCCGGACATACGACCAAATAGCCTTTCGTAGGGTGTTTCTGCAAGGTCTGTGTAAAGAAACGGGCGGCATCAAGCATGATGGGGAAATACTGTCGCAAGAAATCCTTGTCGCCAGTATAAAGGTAGTGCTCCCATATATGACGACACAGCCATGCCGCTCCTACGGGCCACAACCCCGTTTGTGCTCTGTCTACTGGTCCTGTGATACGCCACTGGTCCGTATTGTGATGTAGTACCCATCCGTCAGCGCCATACATCTCACGTGCCGTCTCTTTTCCTTGTTCGTAAATCTCATGGATGAGTTTGAACAATGGCTCATTCAACGTTGTCAGGTTAGTGACCTCCGAGGGCCAATAGTTCATCTCCAGGTTGATATTCGTCGTGTATTTGGAATCCCATGATGGAAACATCTTGTCGTTCCAGATACCTTGCAGATTGGCAGGATTCATATTGTCGGGCTGTGAAGATGATATCAGCAGATAACGCCCGAACTGGAAATAGGTAGCCACCAGATAATTGTCCGTGTGTTGGCTAAACAATTCTATGCGCTTATCCATCGGCACGTTGGAAAAATCATCCTCACCCAAATCCAGTTGCACCCGGTCATAATAACTCTTATAGGTTTTGGTATGCAATTCTTTCAATGCCTCGAAGCCTAATGCCATTGCCCCATGCAAGCGTTCACGGGACTGAACCTCCTCATCACCTGTGATATCCTTATAGCTCTTGACATTGGTACCTATGGCAAGATAGATGGTAGCCTCATCGGCTCCGACGACACTGATAATACCATTCGAGCCTTTCTGCTTCCCACCTTTTGTCTTCACCGCCATACGCCCCATAAAGCGTACCTTGCCTTTCAGTCCCTCATGCTTTGCCGACACGCCCAAGAGGGTTGCCTCATTACCATCCATTCCAACGAGCGGATTCTCATGAGGGGTCGTCATGTTAGCAGTAAACGTAATACGTCCTTTCTCACTTGCTGTCAGGTGAATGGCAATGACGTGATGCCCACCAAGAGGTGTGATGACCTCACGCTGATACTTCACACCATCAACAGTATACTTGACTATCGTCTTTCCGTTGTCAATATCCAGCCAACGCTCATAATCGGTATATTCCGCATGTCCCGGCATAGCGACATATAAGTCACCAAAGGGCTGATAAGGCATTCCCATATTCTTACCAACGGCATTGGGCATCACCTGGGCATTCGCCAAGTCCTGCGCTTCCTGATACCTCTCCTCAAAGATCTGTTGTCGTACCTTCGGCAATGCTTCTTTGGCATGAGGATTGACGACATTATTAGGCTGTCCTGCCCAGATCGTCTCCTCATTCAACTGGATATGCTCCACGGCAGGTGTGCCATACACCATACCGCCGATTACACCATTACCAACGGGTAGTGCTTGTGTCCAAGTCTGAGCAGGACGGTTATACCATACCCTGTACTCACGAGCCGATGCTGTCGTCAGCATCATGACTCCAAGGATTATACCTATCAGTTTTCTCATTTATACAATGATTTAAGTTGATCGTCTGGTTCTATCTCTATCTTACTCTCATCAAGCATCGAACGATCGAGTCCGAATACATCGATGAAGAAGTCATAGACGGCATTCCGCTTGTTCTTTCCAAAGTCATGACGTTCCTTGGGCAGATGGATATTACGCACCTGATCCTTTGCCCCATAGAATTCATAGATACGTTGGAGATAAGGGAACTCCAAGGTGGGAACACTACTGGTCCAGTCGCCTCCGTCAGAGACGATAAGCATGGGCTTGGGAGCCATGACAGCGGCAAGTTCCGGTTCACAGGTTCCTCCTGCCGAGAGTTGTACGGGTTTACCACTCTCACAGGGACAACCTCCATCAAAGTGCGAGGCGAGATGCACTACGGGAGCCGATGCGGTTACCCGTTCATCTAATAGTGAGAGCAAGACCGTATGTGTACCACCACCTGATCCGCCCATCACACCGACCCGTTCGGTATCGATATCCTTGCGATGGGTCAGCATCCAATCAAGTAAAACATAACCACAAGCTGCCTGATAGACATGGGCACGACTGGTATGATGTGCCTCTGCACCCACCTCTTTCTCACTCTCTCCCCATCCGTAGAGGTCGAAATCGACACAGACAGCACCCATCCGTGCTAAAGTCCCCAGCCGTTGCTGCTCATCCTTACGATAGCGCATGGGCCAATGACCGTCAGGACAAACGATAAGAGGTGAGAGGTCAGAGGTAAGAGGTGAGACATTTCTCTTATGCGACTTTTTCTTTATGGGCGCATA
>CAJONQ010000005.1 GCA_905235835.1 uncultured Prevotella sp. | reverse complement strand
CTCAACGACTTACACCGATTATTTGCAGATTTGCAGATTTTTCGCGATTTTAAAAATCACATGTATATTTTAATAGAAGACAGGATGTACCCTGACAACTTCAGATAGAATCTGGATGAAGAGTATACAGATAGTATGCCAGAATGCTCAGAACAAATGCGGCAAGCAAGCAAACCACTATAATCATCTTTGCTATACGGTCTTGCATTTCTTTTCACTCATCATGAGATTATTTTAATGATTCAGCCTTCCTTTTTTCTAATCGTTAAATATAAACACCGTTCAATGATGAAAAAGGCAACAGGAATCCATATTACATAACTTGTGTCCTTTTGGAATTTACAAATTAAGGGACAACATACAATGAAGGTTAGCCAAAACAGAATTATCTCTTGTTTACGATTAGCAAGTTTCTGTCCCTTTTGTACATAGGTTGCAAATGAGCATCCCTTATCCTGCCATTTTGCTTTCTGATAGGACAAGAAAAAGCCTGCCAGACCAGAAACAACCGTCAACAAAAACATCAGCGTCCAGTTATCATAGCAGAGATAATCTATCAGCATCCAGGAAGAAAATGTCATTGCTCCCGCATAATGCTCTGACTTTGATAATTCCTTACTCACCACAAACATAATGGCATAGAAAACAAAAATTAAAATGAATGTATACATAAGATTCAACATTTATAAAAGTTTTTAATATATTAACGTGAGTTTGACGAAAATATTTGCCCTTACAAGGATTATATCTTAATTCCTAAAAAAATATAAACAAACCCATGACTTGACATTGTTTCAATTCGTGAGTGCTCATATCTGTAGCCAATTCCGGCAACACCAGAAAAATTTGACTTTCCAAGTCTTTGGTTAATTGAAACAGAGGTGTCATAGAAAGTGTATTTCCAGTCTGGGTTACCTAGAGTTCCTCCAATTTTCATTTTTAAGGGTATTGTGATGTTTTCCCTATCTATGATGTTATAAACCAAACCACCAGATAATCCTGTACTATTAAAGTAAGTCCTGCTATCTTTCGCATGATGAGATAATATCTCGAAACTTCCCAATGCATAGAGATTTCTATAAATACTGATGGCAGCGTCAATGTTATAGCCATGCATCGTCATCCCCTTATTACGGAAAGACGTGAGTGCATTCACTTCTAAGTTCAACCTTACTGAGCCTGGACTTCCTTGTCCACATGCACCTGATGTACAAACCTCATCACCAGCCATACAGACCATAGAAGAAAGCATTGTCATTAATGTTGTAAAAACTACTTTTTTCATTTTCTTTTAAGTTTATTTCTATTTTGATTACTTGGATTTTGATTTCCGAGTGCAAAATTAAGAAAGGAGGGCAGAGTTTCCAAACATTTAGCGTTGCAAAACACCTTCGATGTTGCAAGCATAAAATCGGCAATAACAGGTTATGAATCAGCACGTTGCATTAAATGCAACGCATTTGCAACAGGACTTTTTGCAACACTTGCAACGCTAAATACTGCAAAAAATGTTGACTTTTGCGGATTTTGTTGTATTTTTGTTTTGCAGTGGCTAAAAGCAAAAACAATGAAGAGAATCCTTTTTATCTTTCTGGTCTTAAGCATACTTTTAGGCTGCCATGAAGGTAGTTTGAAACAGCATTTAGTTGAGATTGATAGTATTGCTTTTAAAGAAGGAGATTTAAAAGCACATAAATTATTGAACGCTATAGAACCAGAAATGCTAATAAGTAATGAAGAAGATTTGGCTTACTATTGGTTATTAAAAATACGAACAGAAATCAGACTCCAGAAAGAAATAAAGACTATTGAGCCTCTGGAAATTCCTATTTCATATTACAAAAAGCATCATGATATAAGTAAATTGGCAAGGGCATATTATTATAAAGGATATGTACTCAATCAGAATAATGAATTACTAGAGGCTGTCACGAGTCTAAAGGAAGCAGAGGCACTTGTTAAAGACAAGTCCTCAGAAATTGTACTAACTGAATATGTGTATTCAACATTGTCTCACGCAAATTATAAAGGAAAAGAGAAGAGACTTGCTATTGAATATGGTAAAAAGGCATTAAAGGCTGCATATGCAATTAATCGGAGTTATAACATTGCCAATGTTTTGATGATGTTATATGTAGTATATAATGATGGGGAACATATAGACTCTGCACAATATTATTTGAACAAATGTGTTCCACTAGTTGAAACTCTTCCAGAGAATGAACGTTATATATTCTATGCCAATATAGGGAATGCGCTTGTTGATACAAACATCGAGAATGCAGAGGATTATTTGGAAAAGTCTGTTGCGTTAAAGCCGAACGTTTTTGCCTACAAGGGGTTAGCAAGTGTTTACTACAAGCGTGGTGAGAAAGCAAAGGCTCTTGAGATGTGGCGTAAGGCATTGCAGACGGACAATCTGTACCTGAAGGGGGAAATCCTACAGGCACTTTACAATAGCCAACGGGAGGAAGGAGCTTATAAAGAAGCAAGTGAGACGGCAATGCAAATTGCCGAACTGAAAGACAGCATCGCCCAGAAAGAGAAGGAGGAGGACATCCGAGGACTGCAGGAACAGTTTGAGCAGGATCAGAAGCGGGAATCAGAGAGGCATCTTTTCTATGTTGTCGTCTCAGCCATCTGTGTATTCCTTCTGATAGCTATCGCCACTTCTGTTTACCTTCTCTATCGCAACACAAAAGGAAAGAAAAAACTCGCTGAGACGATACAGCATCTTGAAGGATATCGTCAGCAACTGAAAGTGTTGGAGCAAGAAGGAAAGTCTGATAGCAAAGAGGTAGAGAGGCTGCATCAGAAAATAGCAGAGCTGCAAGTGAAACAGGGAGCCTTGCTGCAGAATGGGAAAGACCGCTATGAGGAGATTGAGCAAGGAGGTACCACCCTACGATGGAGTCGCAGCGACTTCGATGACTGCATAGAGTATTACAGGACTGTGGACCCTTCCTTTGTCACTCACATGGAACAAGACTTCCGCCATTTATCTTCCAAATACATTTTCTTTGTATTAATGGAACACTTAGGGAAGACGGATGAGGAGCTGCAACACATGATGGCGATCAGTCAGAACACCATACGATCATACCGCTCACGTATTAATAAAGCACAGATTACCACCTAAATAAATATCATATGACAAACGGACTATTACTTTGGGCTGACGACGAGATGGAACTGCTCCGTCCACACCTTCTCTTCTTGGAGAAGAAAGGATACGAGGTTATCACTGTTACCAATGGTACAGACGCCATTGAGGAATGCCGACAACATACATTCGACCTGGTCTTGCTCGACGAGATGATGCCAGGACTGACAGGACTGGAGACCCTGCAACGTATCAAAGAACTGCAGCCGACCGTCCCTGTTGTCATGGTGACGAAGAGCGAGGAGGAGGATATCATGAACCAGGCGGTAGGACAGAATATCGCTGACTACCTCATCAAACCCGTCAATCCCAACCAGATACTCTTGACCCTCAAGAAATTCATCCATAAGCGTGAGATTGTCGCCGAGGTCACACAAACAGCCTACCAACAGCAGTTCCAACAGCTGAGTATGCAGATGATGGACTGCAGAACATGGGATGACTGGACGGAGATGTACCGACAACTGGTCAGATGGGAATTACAACTCTCTGCCACTGACTCTGCCATGAGCGACATGCTGCGCATGCAGAAAGAGGAAGCGAACATCGGTTTTGCCAAGTTCGTCAAGAAGAACTATATGGGATGGCTGGAGAAACGTGAGATGATGATGAGTCCCGATATTTTCAAGCAGAAAGTATTCCCCAGTCTCTCTGAAGGAAAGAAGATCTTCCTCATCGTACTCGATAACTTCCGTTACGACCAATGGAAGACCATAGAGGGTGAGCTGACTGACTTTGAGATTGACGAGCAACTCTATTGCAGTATTCTTCCGACAGCAACACAATATGCCCGTAATGCTATTTTCTCTGGACTGATGCCCGACCAGATAGCACGTATGTTCCCTGACCTATGGGTTGACGAGGACGAGGAGGAAGGGAAGAACCTCAACGAGGCGCCACTTATCCAGACACAAATCGACCGTTACAGACGGCACGACACATTCTCCTATCACAAGATCAACACCACAGATGACGCAGAGCGATATATGAACCAGTTCGCATCATTAGAGAAGAACAGTCTCAATGTCCTGGTCATCAACTTCATTGACATGCTCTCCCATGCCAGGACAGAGTCGAAGATGGTACGGGAACTTGCCCACGACGAGGCAGCCTATCGCTCATTGACCCTCTCGTGGTTCCGTCATTCCATCATGTCACAACTGCTACGTCAGTTGGCACAGACAGATTGTCAGGTCATCATCACTACCGACCATGGCTCTATCCGCACCAACTCACCTGTCAAGATTATCGGCGACCGCAATACGAACACCAACCTGCGTTATAAGTTAGGTAAGAACCTCGCCTATGACAACAAGGATATCTTTGTCATCAAGGAACCACAGAAGGCATTCCTTCCCGCCCCCAACCTGTCGACCAGTTATGTGTTTGCGACAGGAGACCAGTTCTTCGCCTATCCGAATAACTACAATTATTATGTCACCTACTATCGGAACACCTTCCAACATGGAGGTATCTCGATGGAGGAGATGATGATACCCTTTATCACACTAAAAGGAAAAAACAGATAAGTTATGGAAATCAGCATATCAAGTTTAGACACCATCCACGAAGCCGCCCGTGAGTTTATCCAGCATATCGGTGAGGCACGTATTTTCGCCTTCTATGGAAAGATGGGGGCAGGCAAGACGACCTTCGTCAAGGCTATCTGCGAGGAGTTAGGAAGTACGGATGTGATTACGAGTCCCACCTTTGCCATCGTCAATGAGTATGGGATTTCCTGTGACAATAAGTCGCCCCTCCACAGGGAGGATTTAGGAGAGTCTATTTACCATTTCGACTTCTATCGTATCAAGAAACTGGAAGAGGTCTATGACATGGGCTATGAGGAATATTTCTACAGTGGGGCACTTTGTCTGATAGAATGGCCCGAGCTTATTGAGGATATCCTCCCTGACGATGCCGTGAAAGTAACTATCGAGGTCCTGCCAGACGGAAGTCGTCTGGTTACCTGTTAAATAGAAAAGGTGAGGAAGAACCTCACCTTTTCTATTACAGAAGAGCCTCAAACTTCTCTTGTATCTTCGCTTTGGGCTGTGCGCCAACAATCTTATCGACGAGCTGACCATCTTTAAAGAACAAAATGGTAGGGATGTTGCGGATACCGAACTCCACAACAAGTTCCTCATTTTCCTCCACGTCACACTTTCCAACGGCGATACGACCGTCGTACTCCTCAGCAAGCTCAGAGATAACGGGACCTACCATACGGCAGGGACCACACCATGTTGCCCAGAAATCAACTACTAATGGCTGACTGCCATTCTTCAAACTCTCGAAATTCTCAGATGTGATTGTTACTTCCATTGTCTGACTACTTTAATTATTAATAATGTATATGATAGATTCAGCAAAAAGCATGCCACTAATTGATCTTATAGTCCAATGCCGGTGTTTGCTCTATATAGTGTACCAATGAGTTCTTGACATCCACAAACTTAGAGGTACTTCTCATCAGGACATGGTGCTTCCCTGAGCTGTCCACTAACTGAATATACAGTTTCGTCTTTCCCGGGTTAGAGACGATCAGCTCTCCCAGATCTGCCACCACCTGCTCGTCGAGGAGGTCTGTTGCCATGGTGATGGTCAGACGGTCTATCGCATTCTCTTTCACCGTCTGCAGATATTGCACATCTTGCACTTTCAGTTCCAATTGATCACTATACTGGAAACGGGATTGTACCTTAGCCGTCACATAGACCGCCGAGCCGACAGTAAACATACCGCTACGGTCTCCCCAGTCCTTTCCGAAAAGCCCCAGCTCACCACCACCCTCGAAATCCTCAACAGTGACGAAGCCACAGGGTTCTCCACGTTTAGTAAACTTCTGACGCACGTCTGTCACGATACCTCCGAATATCACATCCTCGCGATCCTTCAGCTGTTGTATCTCTGCCAGTTCGGAGCAATGGGTATTACACAGTTTCTCCAAGACGACACGATACTCGTCAAGCGGATGAGCAGAAAGATAGATTCCCACAAGGTCACGCTCACGGTTCAACCGCTCAATATCACTCCAGCGAGTTGCCTGCGGGATAGGAGGAGTAGCGATATCCACCTCATTCTCTCCACCAAACAGCGAGTTACGCATCTGCTGTTGTTCCATCTGATAGATCTGTCCATAACGCACTAAGGTGTCAAGGAACATCTCACCCTTGTTATTCACCCCGAAGAAGTTCTCACGAGGGATACCGAAGCTGTCAAAGCCCCCACTCAGGGCAAGACTCTCGAATGCCTTACGATTGACACACGAGAAATTAATACGTTGTGCGAAATCAAAGATGGTCTTATAGGGACCGTTCTTCTCTCGCTCATCGATAATCGCTTGTGCCACACCGTCACCCATACCTTTAATAGCAGCAAGTCCGAAGCGGATCTCTCCTTTCTTGTTGACACCAAACTTCAGATAACTCTCATTGACATCTGGACCCAGAGTAGCGATGCCCATCGACTTACACTCATCCATCAGTTTGGTGATCTCCGTTATCTGGTCACGACGACGACTCATAATCGCCGCCATGAACTCAGCAGGATAGTTTGCCTTCAGATAAGCAGTCTGGAAAGCGACCCAAGAATAGCAGGCGGCATGCGACTTATTGAAAGCATAAGACGCGAAAGCCTCCCAGTCGCTCCATATCTTCTCCAGCACCTTCGGGTCATGTCCGTTTTTCTTGCCACCCTCGACAAACTTAGGTTTCATGGCATCAACGATGTCCTTCTTCTTCTTACCCATTGCCTTACGAAGGGCATCACTCTCACCACGGGTGAAATCAGCAAGAAGACGAGACAGCAACATCACCTGCTCCTGATAGACCGTAATACCATAAGTGTCCTTCAGGTATTTCTCCATCACAGGGATATCATAGGTGATAGGCTCCTCTCCATGCTTACGCTTGATAAACTGAGGGATATAGCCCATAGGTCCTGGACGGTAGAGCGCATTCATCGCTATCAGGTCCTCAAAGACAGTAGGTTTCAGCTCTCGCAGATATTTCTGCATACCACTCGACTCAAACTGGAACGTGCCAATGGTACGTCCCTGCTGGTACAACTCATAAGTCTTGGGGTCGTCAATGGGGATATTATCCAAGTCAATATCTATACCACGTGTCTGCTTGATAATGTCACACGCCTCCTTCAACTCTGACAAGGTCTTCAGTCCGAGGAAGTCCATCTTAATAAGACCTGTCGACTCAATGACATGACCGTCATACTGGGTACAGTTCGTCTTCTGGTCCTTGAAGTCCGGGTCGTCAGCAGTAGACACAGGCACCCACTCGCTGATAGGGTCACGACAGATGATAAAGCCACAGGCATGAATACCCGTTCCACGCACTGTTCCCTCCAGCATCTTCGCATACTTAATAGTGTTCCGCAATGCGGGGTCATTACTTGCCTCCGCCTCACGCAACTCAGGGACTGCCTTGATGGCATTGGTCAGATTCATCTTCGGTGTCTTACCATCCACGTCAGGAAGACGGTCAGGAATAGCCTTACACAACGCATTCGAGGTGGGAATGGGGACTTTCTCCACACGAGCGACATCCTTGATGGAGTTCTTGGTCGCCATCGTCGCATAGGTGATGATATGTGCACAGTTCTCATGTCCGTACTTGTCCTCCACCCATTTCAACACCTTTCCACGACCATCGTCATCAAAGTCGGTATCGATATCAGGCAGAGAGATACGGTCAGGGTTCAGGAAACGCTCAAACAGCAAGTCGTATTTCAGAGGGTCTATCTTCGTGATACCCAGACAATAGGCAACTACTGAGCCAGCGGCGGAGCCACGTCCGGGACCTACCATTACTCCTAACTCGTCACGTGCCGAGTTGATAAAGTCCTGCACGATAAGGAAGTAACCAGGGAAACCCATCGTCTTCATGATATGCAACTCAAAACGGATACGGTCGTCCACCTCCTTAGATAATGGGTCACCATACCTCTTAGCAGCACCTTTATAGGCGAGTTCGGCAAGATAGTCAGCCTCAAACTTGATTCTGTATAGTTTGTCGTAACCACCCAATTTCTTGATTTTCTTCTCTCCCTCCTCTAGTGACAACTGGTTCTCCCCGTTCTCATCACTGGTGAACTCATCATAGAGCTGTTGTTCTGTGAACTTCTGCCGCCATTGCTCCTCTGTTCCGAAAGACTCCGGAATGGGGAAGAATGGCATGATAGGGTCATGGTCAAGACTATATATCTCTACTTTGTCTAAAATCTCTAAGGTGTTGGACAGCGCCTCAGGGACATCAGAGAAAATCGCATTCATCTCCTCTTTCGTCTTAAACCACTCCTGCTTAGAGTACAGCATACGGGTCGGATCATCCAAGTCCTTACCTGTCGACAAACACAACAGGTGGTCATGCGCCTCGGCATTCTCCTGGTCTACGAAATGAGCATCATTCGTACAAACGAGTTTGATACCATATTCCCTTGCCAACTCAATGATGACCTTATTCGCTTTCTGCTGCAAGGGGAAGGTCTCCCGATTGGCACGGATGGTGGGGTCTGTCACCTCATGGCGTTGGAGTTCCAGATAATAGTCGTCACCAAAGACACGATGATACCACTCTATCGCCTCACGAGCACCAGCGATATCCCCGTCTAAGATTTTCTTGGGTACCTCACCGGCAATACAAGCAGAGCATACGATGAGTCCCTCATGGTATTTCTCCAAGTCAGCACGGTCAGTACGAGGACGCATGTAATAGCCATCCACCCATGAGTTGCTGACCAGTTTGATGAGGTTCTTATACCCCTTATAATTCTTGGCAAGAACAATCAAGTGATAACCACTCATGTCCTCTTTGCTACGCTTCAACTCTTTGGCACCATGACGAGACACATACATCTCACAGCCGAAGATGGGTTTGAAAGGCTCCAACCCCTCCTTCTTACGACCTTTATTGATACCTCCCACATAATCATGAAACTCCTTGATACCAAACATGTCACCATGGTCAGTAATCGCCATGCCCCGCATGCCGTTACCGACAGCCTTGTCGACCAGTCTCTTGATACTCGACTGTCCATCGAGAATCGAGTAATAAGTATGAACATGTAAGTGTATGAAGTCTTCCATAAGAGATGCTTTTTCGTGTTTTGAGGTGTAAAGATACGGCTAAAAGGTGAGATAGCCAAAAGAAAAACGTAAAAAATTTGTAAGATAGACAAAAATAGCGTATCTTTGCATGTTGAACGAAAACAATCGACTTTTCCGATCATGGGAGAAAGAATCCAAAAAATAAAAAGACTCAAGAAAACAAGAATACACCGCGAGGGAACCAACGAGTTAACGATTAGTATGTTGTTGCTGATTGGTATCGGTTTTCTCCTCTGGTATATGATAGACAACCCCATCCCCTTCTGGGTCTTTATCGCCATCTTTGGTACAGCATGGGCGATGGCACTCAACTTCTATCGCTGTCCTATCCGTTATTTCAATGGTGACACTGAGAAACTCGTGGTAGCTCCTGCCGATGGTAAGATTGTGGTGATAGAGGAGACTGAGGAGAATGAGTATTTCCACGACAAGCGCTTGATGATCAGTATCTTCATGAGTCCGCTGAATGTTCATGCCAACTGGTTTCCTGTGGATGGCAAGGTGAAGTTCGTACATCACCAGAACGGTAATTATCATAAGGCATGGCTCCCTAAGGCAAGTGAGGAGAATGAGCATGCTGACATCATGATTACCACTCCTGACGGTGAGGACATCCTCGTGCGTCAGATAGCTGGTGCGATGGCACGTCGTATCGTGACCTACGCCAAGGCTGGGGAGGAGTGTTACATCGACGAGCACTTAGGATTCATCAAGCTCGGCTCTCGTGTGGACGTCTACTTACCTCTGGGCTCAAAGCCTTGTGTGATTATGAACCAGCCGACGACTGGCGACCAGACTGTGATAGCAAAACTGAAATAAATGAGTATCAAGAAACACATCCCTAATACCATCACCTGCTGCAACCTCATCTCTGGCTGTATTGCTACCTATTGGGCTCTTTGTGGTGTCTGGGACACAGCATTACTGTTTATCATCATTGGTGCTGTCTTCGACTTCTTCGACGGTATGAGTGCCCGTCTGCTTGGGGTCAGCTCACCCATCGGCAAGGAACTTGACTCCCTTGCTGATGATATCACCTTCGGCTTTGCTCCCTCTGCTATCATCTTCGACTTCCTAAAAAGCGGTATGGAGCATCTGCCTTGGCACTATCTCGCCTATGCGGCATTCATCATGGCAGCATTCTCTGCCTTGCGTCTTGCCAAATTCAACCTCGACGAGCGACAGGCAATGGGATTTATCGGACTGCCCACCCCTGCCAACGCCCTCTTCTGGGGTGCTTTGCTGGTAGGAGCCGGCGACTGGCTTGCCTCCTCACCCTATTTATACTATGCCGTATTTGTCGGTATGTTCATCAGCTGCTACCTCTTGATTGCCGAGATTCCCATGTTTGCCTTGAAGTTCAAGCACTGGGGATGGAAAGGGAACGAGATCAAATATATCTTCCTGCTGACCTGTATACCCTTGCTCGCCTTCCTGGGAGTCAGTGGACTGGCAGCCATCATCGCATGGTATATTCTTCTTTCGATAGCGACATCCAAGCATACTAACAATTAAAAATCTCTCCTACTATGAAGGACTATGGGTTTATTATCTTTGTTTTCTTTGTCATCGTATTCCTCCTCCTATTGACAGGTGAAAGAATTATCCAATATATCAAAGAGACGAGACGGAAAGCAAAGAAAGCTGCTGACGAGAGGGCACAGAACTATCGTGACGAGACAGCCCGCCAGCAACGCCAGTATCACTATAGTAGAAAGAATGCCCATCATCACCAGTCACGACCTCGTGCAGCAAGTCAACCAGAGGAGGAGCCTATCATCATGGATACCAAGACAGCCACTGGTGAGACGATTATCGACCTCCGTTCTGAGCGAGAGAACAAAAAGATCTACGAGAAAGCTGAAGGAGAGTATGTGGAATTCAGTGAGGAATGACCTGCATACTCAGGATCAGGGATGTACCAGTGTTCCGATATCCTCGCCAGCCATCACCTTCTTCAGGTTACCTACGATATCCATGTTAAACACATAGATAGGCAGGTTATTGTCCTGACACATACAGATAGCAGTGAGGTCCATCACCTTCAGACCACGTGCCAATACCTCCTTGTAAGTAATCTCATTGAACTTCGTAGCAGTGGGATCCTTCTCGGGGTCAGCCGTATAGACACCATCCACACGGGTACCTTTCAGCATCACGTCAGCCTCTATCTCGATACCACGCAGACTTGAGCCGGTATCCGTGGTGAAATAAGGATTACCCGTTCCTGCGGAGAAGATACAGATATACCCCTGTTCCATTACCTCGATCGCCTTCCATTTGGTATAGAACTCACCAATCGGCTCCATACGGATAGCCGTCATCACCTTATTCTTCACCCCGATAGCTCCTAATGCGGAACTGAGGGCGAGGGAGTTGATGACAGTAGCACACATACCCATCTGGTCGCCTTTCACACGGTCGAAGCCCTTCTGCGAGCCACTCAGTCCACGGAAGATATTACCACCACCGATGACAATACCAATCTGGACACCCATCTCACTCACTTCCTTGATCTGACGGGCATAGTCACTCAGACGCTCTGGGTCGATACCATAGCCCTGTTTTCCCATCAAGCTCTCTCCTGAGAGTTTTAGGAGGATTCTCTTAAATCTTGCCATAATTACTTCTTTTTTAATTCGTTATTTCGATATTACGAGATCTCGACATCTCGAGATTACGAGATTACGAGATTACATGATAAATTGAACCTCTTTAAACGCATAGCGTCGCTCCTGTCCGTTATCATCACACAGTACCAGATGCCCGTCGTCCTCCACATCCACAATCTCAGCCATGAAGGGACCGTCCTTATCCGCATAGGGATGAAAGCCCTTGCGACGATACAGCATGGAGAGGTATTCCTCCTTATTATATTTACCTAAGTACTCATCGAAGGTCTGGAGTATATCCTTCAACAACTGCTCGCAGTCTGTCTCCTGCTCGCAGATCTGCCACATAGACACTGGGTTGGGGGCATCACTACGGAAGACACGCTGATTGATATTCAGTCCTATACCGATGATACAGTCTTTCACACTGTTGCCCTTCAGGGTGTTCTCTATCAGAATACCACCAATCTTACCATCACGCCAATAGATATCATTGGGCCATTTAATACTCAGTTGACCAATATACTCCCCCAGCACCTTACAGATGGCAAGTGAGATAGCCATCGATATGCGGAACTGTCTGTGAGCCTTGACCCCGTTAGGGTGCAGGAGCATAGAGAAGGTCAAGTTCTCACCCCGTTCACTCTCCCAGTGGTTCGCACCACATCCACGTCCTGCCGTCTGGTAGTCTGCCCAGACTACCACATTCCCCTCCCCACCTCTCTCACGAAGCCAGTGGTTGGTGGAGTCTGTCTCTGCAATATGTATTATTTCCCATTCCATGTTGCAAAGATACAAAATTTATTCGTATCTTTGCAACATGACAGCAGAAGAACAACAAAAAAAAGACGAGCTGTATATGCGGAAGGCTCTTGCGGAGGCACAACAAGCCTTCGAGGAGGGGGAGATTCCCATTGGCGCCGTCATCGTTTGCCAAGACCATGTCATTGCCAGAGCACATAACCTGACGGAGACATTGCGTGATGTGACTGCTCATGCTGAGATGCAGGCAATCACTGCCGCTGCCAATGAGTTAGGAGGGAAATACCTGACAGACTGTACCCTTTATGTCACTATAGAACCTTGCACGATGTGTGCCGGTGCCTTGGGCTGGTCACAGATCAGTCGTATCGTCTATGGAGCAGAAGACGAAAAACGGGGCTACCAATTGTATGCCCCGCATGCGTTCCACCCCAAGGCGACAGTCACCAAGGGCGTATTAGAAGAGGAATGCAGAGCGCTGATTCAGGATTTCTTCAAGAACAAGCGCTAAGCATTCTCCACCTTATATTATATTTATATATACTTCGCTATCGTCTCCAGACAAAGCTTGCTGCTGACAGGTTTCGACAGGAAGTCGTTACACCCTGCACTTATCGCATCCTCCTTATCCGTATCAAAAGCATTCGCTGTCAAGGCGATAACAGGCATCGACGGATGCTTTGCCTTGATCTGACGGGTAGCCTCCAAGCCGTCCAACACAGGCATCTGCAAATCCATCAGTATCAAGGCTGGCTCCTCTGTATCCGCCATGTCTACTGCCTCCTGACCATTATGAGCCCTTACGAACTCATAATGTTTCTTCAGGATATACGTCATCAGCATATAGTTGCTGTCGTTATCTTCTGCTATTAATATTTTCATCATATTGCGATTCTTTAATCCCTATTATTGATAACTCTTTGATTTATTGCTGTGGGTCCTGAGGTGCCTGACCAGGAACGTATGCCCTCCATCTCCATAATTTAGTCATGTATAACCAAACAACAGACCACCTAAGACGGCGACCAGTACAATAGAAAACAAGTAGGACGAACTACCCCTCTTTTGATATTCCATATTCTTGTTTTAATGTTAGCGGCTTTCTTAATTAAATACAAAAGTAATGCTTTTTTGCCAATTTCTTTGTATATCTACAACTTTTTAACTAATTTTGTCGGTAGAAATGTGTAACTACCTAAAAATATACCAAATGAATAAGAAACTACTGACTTGTGCTCTTGCCATGTTTACTGCCCTTTCTTCTTTTGGACAGACGAATATCATAGACGTGAATACAAAAAAGTTGGGAGCACCTATCCAATCAACAATGTACGGGATTTTCTTCGAGGACATCAACTTCGCCGCTGATGGTGGTTTGTATGGTGAACTCGTGAAGAACCGCTCCTTTGAGTTTCCACAGGAATTGATGGGATGGCAGACCTTTGGCTGCGTAGACGTGGAGGATGACGGTCCTTTCGAGCGTTGTCCGCATTACGTAGTCCTCTCCGACCCTGGTCACAAAGAGCGCCGGTCTGGTCTGGTCAACGAGGGATTCTTCGGCATTGGTGTCGAGAAAGGGGAGGCGTATCGCTTCTCCGTATGGGCAAAGGCTCCCAAGGGGACCGCTGTCATCCGCGTCCAGTTGATTGACGAGAACTCGATGGACGAGAAACAGGAGTTTGTGGAGGAGGAGATGACCATCACAGGGGCTGAGTGGAAGAAATACACGACCACGCTGACATCTCCCAAGAAGGACAAGCAGGCTAAGCTGCGTATCTTCCTGAAAGGCACCAATAGTGTCGCTTTGGAGCATATCTCCCTCTTCCCTGTCAATACCTTCAAGAATCGTGAGAATGGCATGCGCCGTGACCTCGCACAGGCTCTTGCCGACCTCAAGCCCGGCATCTTCCGCTTCCCTGGCGGTTGTATCGTGGAGGGTACCGACCTTGCCACTCGTTATCAGTGGAAGAACACCTTGGGACCTGTGGAGAACCGTCCATTGAATGGTAACCGCTGGGAGCACACCTTCGACTACCGCTATTATCCCGATTATTTCCAGAGTTACGGTTTGGGATTCTTCGAGTTCTTCCAACTTTCTGAGGATATTGGTGCCGAGCCACTGCCTATCCTGAGCGTTGGTCTCTCCTGCCAATACCAGAACTGGGAGGACGAGCGTGCCCATGTTCCTATGGACGAGTTACAACCATACATTGACGACTGTCTCGACCTCATCGAGTTCGCCAATGGTCCTGTGGACAGCAAATGGGGTAAGATCCGTGCACAGATGGGACATCCCGCTCCTTTCAACATGAAGTATATTGGTGTGGGTAACGAGCAGTGGGGGGAGTTCTACTATGAGCGTCTGAAGCCCTTTGTTGCCGCCATCCGTGCCAAATATCCCAATATCAAGATTGTAGGTACCAGTGGTCCTGTACCTGAGGACAAGCCCGACAACACCTATCGTTTCGAGGATGGCTGGAAGGCAATGAAAGCCCAGAAGGCAGATTTGGTCGACGAGCACTACTATCGTAACGAGGAGTGGTTCCTGACCCATGGACTGCGCTATGACTCCTACGACCGCAAGGGTCCGAAAGTATTCGCCGGCGAGTATGCCTGTCATGGAGAGGGCAAGAAATGGAACCACTACGAGGCTGCTATCCTGGAGGCTGCCTTCATGACTGGCTTCGAGCGTAATGCGGATATCGTTCACATGACGACACCTGCCCCGCTCTTCTCCCACGTGGACGGCTGGCAGTGGCGTCCTGACCAGATCTGGTACGACAATACAGACATGTTCAAGACCGTCAGTTACTATGTGCAGCAGATGTACAGCACCAATGCAGGTACCAACGTCCTATCCCTGACGATGGACAAGAAACCTGTCGCCAATCAAGCCGGACAGAACGGACTCTTCGCCTCCGCCGCCTTTGACAGTAAGACGGGTGAGGTCATCATCAAGATTGCCAATACCTCGAAGCAGAAGCAATCTGTCACCTTTAACCTCTCCAACATCAAAGGAGAGCGCACGGCAAAGACCCTCACGCTCTGCCATGACGGCATGGATGACGAGAACTCGATTTGCAAGCCCGAGTTGATTACACCCAAGACAGGAACGGCTCAGGTAACTGCTGGAAGTAAGTCCTCTACCCTCAACGACGAGCTCCCACCCATGTCATTCCGCATCTATCGTTTTGCAATCTAAGCTAAATTGCAACAACGGGAATCATCAATAACCAAAACAGCCTTGCTTGGAATCAGGAAAAGCAAGGCTGTTTTTCATGGTTTAAAACCATCTGTGAAAGGAAAAGTCAAGACAAAATTTGGCTGTTTGCCATAATCTTCGTAATTTTGTAGCCTATTGTATAGATACGTAATTATGACTGTAGCAGATTATATCAAACAAGATACAGGTGAGAGACGCTTCTCCTTTGAGGTATTACCTCCACTAAAAGGAAACGGGACGGAGGCTCTTTTCCAGACAATTGACAAACTTGTGGAGTTCAACCCCGCGTTTATCAATATCACAACGCACCACTCGGAGTATGTATATAAAGAACTGGAGAACGGGCAGTTTAAGCGCCAGCGCATCCGTCGCCGCCCAGGGACTATCGCCATCGCAGCCGCTATCCAGCATCACTACGATATCCCTGTGGAGCCCCATGTGATATGTAGTGGTACGACCATAGAGCAGACGGAGTATGAGTTACTCGACCTGCAGTTCTTAGGTATTCGCAACTTGATGCTGCTACGAGGAGACAAAGCAAAAGAAGACAGTCGCTTTACCCCGACTCCCGGGGGGCATGCCCATACCACCGACCTCATCAAACAGGTGGTACGCTTCAACGAGGGATTCTTTGCTGACGGTACTCCCATCAAGCACCCTGGTGCCAAGTTCGACTTCGGCGTTGCCTGTTATCCAGAGAAGCATGAGGAGGCTCCCAACTTGGAGCGTGACATGGAGTATCTGAAACAGAAGCAGGACTTAGGAGCCCAGTATGCAGTGACCCAGTTGTTCTACGACAACGAGAAATATTTCTCTTTTGTGGAGAAGGCTCGTCAGATGGGAATCACCATTCCCATCATACCTGGTATCAAGCCCATGGCAAAACTGAGTCAGCTGACAGTAGTACCCAAGACGTTCCATTGCGACATCCCAGAGGCTCTGGCAAAAGAGATTGTGAAGTGCAAGACTGACGAGCAAGCTCGCCAGCTGGGTATCGAATGGACCACCCAACAGTGTCAGGAGCTTTACGAGCATGGTGTCAAGAACATCCATTTCTATACGATGTCCGCTGTCGACTCCGTCGCAGAAATCGCCAAGCGATTACTATAAACCATAAGAACTATAGTTACTATCGCCACTATAAAAACAAAAAGAATATGTTCGAGCAAGTCATAGGACAACAAGAGGCACAAGCCCGGCTACTCCAGTTGGAACAGGAGCAGCGGTTACCCCATGCCCTGATGCTATGCGGTCCTATGGGTTGTGGTAAGATGGCACTTGCCATGGCTTTTGCCAAACACCTGCTGAGTCGTAATGGCAATGCGGAGGCGATGCTTGCCAAGTGGGAGCATCCAGACTTGCACTTCACCTATCCTACCATCAAACTGTCTTCCATGAGTACCGACCATAAACCCGTGTCTGACGATTTCGCACAAGAATGGCATGAGTTGATTATGGCTGGTCCTTACTTTACCATGAATGAGTGGTTGGAAATGATGGGGGGTGAGAACCAACAGGCTATCATCACAGCAGGTGAGAGTGACGCTTTAATCCGTAAGTTGTCGCTCAAGTCGAGTCAGGGGGGCTATAAGGTCAGCCTCATCTGGTTACCTGAACGCATGAATATCGAATGTGCCAACAAGATACTGAAACTCTTGGAGGAGCCTCCCCAGCAAACAATCTTCCTGTTAGTGTGCGAAGAGCCGGAGCGGTTGTTGGAGACGATTCGCAGTCGTGTACAGCGTATCGACATCAAACGCATTGCTGATGAGGACATCCAACAGGCTCTTATCAGCAAACGAGGACTCAATGAGGAGAATGCCCAACGAGTAGCACGGATGGCTAACGGCAGTTGGCTGAAAGCGTTGGAGATGCTGAGTGTTGACTCTGAGAACGAGTTTTTCTTAGACATGTTCCAGACGCTGATGCGTCTTGCTTATCAGCGAAAGGTGAAAGACCTGAAGACATGGAGTGAGCGGATGGCTGGCTTGGGGCGTGAGAAGCAGAAAAGGTTCCTCGACTATTTCCTGCGACTCACTCGTGAGAACTTCATGTTCAACTTCCAAGAGCCTGACCTCTGCTATATGACACAGCGGGAAGAGGATTTCGCAAAGAACTTCGCCCGCTTCATCAACGAAGCGAATATTATCCCTATCAGCGAGCTTGCTAATCGTGCCATCAGGGATATCGGACAGAATGCTAATGCGAAGATCGTATTCTTCGACTTCGCCCTGCAAATGATTGTACTATTAATAACAAAATAATATGGAGAAAGTAAAAGACCTCGAGATAAAGACAGGATGTGACCGCGGACTCTGTCACCTTGCTGTAGGACGACAGGACAAGCAGTTGAACACCTACGACTGGCTCGCTGACGTTCCTGGCAATACGGACACCACCGACTTGGTGGAGGTGCAATTCAAACACACCCGAAAAGGGTATTACCATAATGTCAACAACCTCGACTTGAAGAAAGGCGATATCGTCGCCGTAGAGGCAAACCCGGGTCATGACATTGGGGTGGTCACCCTGACAGGACGACTGGTTAAGTTGCAAATCAAGAAAGCGAACTTGAAGAGTGCGGATGATATCAAGCGTATCTATCGCATCGCCCGCCCTGTGGATATGGAGAAATACCATGAGGCAAAGGCTCGTGAACACGCTACCATGATAGAGAGCCGACAGATCGCCAAGGGGCTTGGACTGAAGATGAAGATCGGTGACGTGGAATATCAAGGGGATGGTAATAAAGCGATCTTTTATTATATCGCTGACGAGCGTGTCGACTTCCGACAACTCATCAAAGACCTTGCCGCCACTTTCCATGTACGCATCGAGATGAAACAGATCGGCGCCCGGCAGGAGGCAGGACGCATCGGCGGTACGGGACCTTGCGGACGTGAGCTCTGCTGTGCCACATGGATGAAGAACTTCGTGAGTGTGGGAACCAGTGCCGCCCGCTATCAGGACATCTCGCTCAACCCCCAGAAACTGGCAGGTATGTGTGCCAAACTGAAATGCTGTCTGAACTACGAGGTTGACGATTATGTAGAGGCTGGTCGCAGACTACCTGCCAAGGATATTGTCCTTCAAACGCAAGATGCTGAATACCATCTCTTCAAGTCGGATATTCTCGCTGGACTCGTCTCCTACTCTACCGATAAGAATATCGCCGCTAATTTAGAGACGATAACGGCAGAGCGTGCCAAACAGATTATCGAGATGAACCGCAAGGGCGAGAAACCCCTTTCTTTGCAAGAGGATGGCAGGAAACAAGAGCCTACACGTCCTCTCGACCTTGCCACACAAGAGAATATCAACCGATTCGACAAGGCGAAGAAGAAAAAGAAAAAGCATAAGAAGCCTAACAAGCCTAAAGATGCGAAGGAGTAAATACACCTTATTATATTATATAGGACTCATAACACTTCTTGTTTGTCTGTCATGTGACGACAGGACGGTTTATAGTCGTTACCAGCATGTGTCTATTGCAGGCTGGGAGAAGAACGATGCCCTTTCCTATGAGATTGCCCCCATGAAACAAGATGGCATGTTCCAGAAAACTATCGGTCTTCGCATCAGTAATGACTATCCATTCATGGGACTCACTCTCATCATCGAACAGCAAGTATTCCCCTCTATGGAAAGTCATAGCGACACCCTCACCTGTAACTTAATAGACAAAGAAGGTAATGCCATCGGACAAGGTGTCACACTCCATCAATACCAATTCCCGATAGAAACAATATCCTTGCATAAAGGTGACTCTCTTAGCATTCGTATCCGCCATGACATGAAAAGGGAAATACTTCCCGGTATTGCTGATATCGGTGTCACACTCACCAAGCAGTAACCTTACGATCTAATAAGATTACGACTGGCATCTATTCGTAGGAAGATAAACAACAGGATAGTAAAGCCCCATAGGGACGAGCCACCGTAACTGAAGAATGGTAAGGGAATACCTATCACTGGTGTGAGTCCTAACACCATACCTACATTGATGAACACATGGAAAAGAAAGATGCTTAACACACAATAGCCATAAACCCTTCCGAAGCGGAACGGTTGTCGCTCTGACAGGTGAATCAGTCGTAATATCAAAGCAAGGAACAACAACAACACACTGGCAGAGCCTAAGAAGCCCTCCTCCTCTCCTACGGTGCAGAAGATGAAGTCTGTGTCCTGCTCAGGAACAAACTTTAATTTCGTCTGGGTACCATTCAAGAAACCCTTTCCCTCAAGACCTCCTGAGCCAATGGCTATCTCACTCTGATGGACATTATAGCCCGCTCCCCGTAAGTCTTCCTCCAATCCCAGCAACACATTGATACGTGTTCGTTGGTGGGGCTCCATCATATTGTTTAGGATAAAGTCGGCTCCATAGAAAAAGCCAACAGAGCCCAAAGTGAAAAGCGCAATAAAAAAGTAGTTACGGATACGTGAGCTCAACCCTTCCCACAAGAGATATCCTATCAGTATTGCCGTCATGGCAAGCTGAATATACACGATGTCAAAGGGGAGCTTCAAAAGTAATAAGGAGAGCAATGTGACGGCTAAGCAATAGAGTCCTATCCGCCATGCAAGTTTTTTGTTTCTACCATAGACCCATACCATGCCAGCCGCAAATAACTGTATCAGCAACAATACAGAGAATTTGCCCACAGAGGTAGGAGAATCACCTAAATAAACTTCCGCATAACGGATACCCACCACGAAGTAGATCACCATTGCCACTCCAGTAAACAGGATGGAGCCTGGCATTCCCTCCCGATAGAACATCAGGAAGAAAGCAAAGTAAACCAATGCCGAACCTGTCTCACGCTGCATGATAATAAATACCATTGGCAGGAAGATGATTGCCAATGTGGCTCCGAAATGCTTCCACTGATGGATGTTATAGCCATAGGTGGACATAAACTTCGCCAAGGCAAGGGAGGTGGCAAACTTAGCGAACTCTGCCGGTTGCAAACGTAGAGGTCCTAACACAAGCCACGACCGGGAACCTTTGATCGTATGGGTATTAAATATGGTAAGAAACAGTAATATCAGCAACAGTCCGTAGATGATATAGGCAAAGGTATCGTAGAAACGGTCGTCCGACATCAGGATGGTAAAGCCCAGTACGATGGATGTGCCAATCCAGATAATCTGCATACCAGAACGGGTATCCAGACTAAAGATATCGGTATTACCATAGGAATAGCTGGCACCACACACGCTGATCCAACCAAACGTTAAGAGGGCGATATAGATGAGTATCGTCCACCAGTCGATAGAACGGAAGATACTGGTCTGCTTACCTGATTGTGTTGCCATAGGATATATGTCTGTTTTGGAAATCGTTTGCCTTCTTCTCTGAAGCCTCCGAGAGCTTTCCGTGAATATACTGTTCCATGATTAGACCACCGATGGGCACACCATAGGTAGCACCCCATCCGCCATTCTCCACATAAACGGCTACAGCAATCTTTGGTTTATCCATGGGAGCGAAGCCCATAAACACCGAGTGGTCGTGACCACGGTTCTGTGCCGTACCCGTCTTACCACATGCGACGAAGTCGTATTTCGCCAGTTCATGACAGGTACCTCCCATGGCGGAGGCTCTCATACCAGCCACCACATAGTCGTACGCCTCCCGCTTTGCCATCGTATAGTGTTTCTTGGTGAATGTCGTATCCAACGCCTCTCCTTGTACCTTCTTGACCACATGGGGAGTCAGGAAGTAACCTCTGTTAGCAATCGTCGCTCCCAGATTAGCTATCTGCAAAGGAGTGGCGTTGACCTCACCCTGTCCGATAGCGATAGAGATGATGGTCAGTCCGTTCCATGACTTTTTATAGTTTCTGTCGTAGTAATCTGCATTGGGAATCAGTCCGCGTTTCTCTCCTGGCAAGTCTACCCCCAGTTTATAACCAAAGCCCATGCTTACCATATAGTCACGCCACTTATTCATTGCATTCTGCACGGACCCGTATTTCGAGATATTCTGATTAATCATATAATAGAGTCCCCAACAGAAATAGCCATTACAAGAAGTAGACAAGGCTGGTACCAGTGACAAGGGGGAAGCATGACCGTGACATCCCACATGCAACCCTTTGAAGTTAAAGCCATGACCACAGGGATAAGCGGTCTGGGTGGGGTGCAGGATGCCCTCACTCATAAAGGTCAGTCCCTGAGTGGTCTTAAAGGTAGAGCCAGGGGGATACTGTCCCATGATGCTACGGTTCAACAGCGGTTTCCATACGTTCTGACTTAACAGACGATGATTCTTGGAGCGAGCCCGTCCTACCATCATACGAGGGTCGTAGGAAGGTGATGACACCATACACAGGATCTCACCGGTAGACGGCTCTATTGCCACGATACTCCCTATCTTTCCCTCCATCAACCGCTCACCAAGCGCTTGCAGGTCTGCATCCAGGCTCAGTGTCAGGTTCTTACCGGCAACAGGTTTACGGTCGAAGGCGCCATTCTGATAACGTCCTTGTATTCGTCCATGAGCATCACGCAGCAATATCTGCATACCCTTCTCACCACGCAGTTGTTTCTCATAGCTTCGCTCCACTCCCAGTTTACCGATATAGTCACCCGGGATATAGTAGTCATCCGCTTCGATGTCAGCAGGTGACACCTCGGCAACATCACCTAAGACATGAGCGGCAAAGGGATATTGATACTGACGGATGCTGCGTCGCTGTACGTAGAAGCCCGGGAACTGAAACATCTTCTCCTGAAAGACGGAGAAGTCCTTATCAGACAGTTGACTTAGAAATATCTGCTGGGTGAAACGACTATACCCCGGATTCTTGATACGGTCCTTAATCTCAGCCATTCGCTTGTCGAAATCCGCTTTCGTAATGTTCAGCGCCTCACAGAACGCAAGCGTGTCCAAATGGTCTTTTGCCTCATTCATAATCACCATGATATCGTAGGATGGCTGATTATAGACGAGCAGTTTACCTTTTCTGTCCGTGATAATGCCACGGGAGGGATATTCTATCTTTTTCAGGAAGGCGTTAGAGTCGGCGTTCTTCTTATAGTCATCACTCATAATCTGCAAGGTGAACAGACGAATGATATAGATGACGACAATAGCTACTGCTATCCCGCTAATCACATAACGCCGATAGTCTATCTCATAATCCTTCATCCCTGCTTATTCTGAACAGTCTCAAAGGTCAATATCATCAGCATGGTGAGAGCCACACTTCCTGTCACGCTTTTCAACCATACCACCCAATTATAGAAAGTAAAGGCATCAAGGGTGAAGAACACCAGACAATAGATGACGACCAAGACCAAGGAATAATAGAAATACTTCATCCATCCGATGTTCTGAATGGACGGCTGCATATTCTCAGAAGCGTCTCGCGACACATACATCTCGAAGTAGTAAGGCTGGATGACTCCTATCAATGTCATCGAGGCAGCGGCAACCCCTGGGGTATTAAAAAAGATATCCATGACGAGTCCTAAGCCGAAACTCCACAGCAGGATACCCCATTTGGGATAGTTACGAGGAAACAGCAGTACGAAATAGACATAGAGCAGTGGGGTGGCATATCCAAACAAATGGATATGTCCCAACACCAGCACCTGTGCTAACGCAAAGGCGACAAACAAACCTGCCCGTTTAAAGATATCTGCTGACATGCCTCTATTCTTTTACGTTCAACTTCAGTGAGTCACGTGCTGATTGCAACAGACGGGTACGCTCCTCTATCGTCGGGTCGTTGATGACGACGACATCACGCAGACAACCGAAATCCGTCGACAAGCGCACCTTTACCCGATAGGACATGCCGTCGGAGGAGTTATACACCGTCTCTATCTTTCCTACCAAGACTCCTGGTGGGAAGATAGAGGAATAGCCATTCGTCTCTACCCAGTCACCACGCTTGAAACGGGCATGACGGGGAATATCCTCCAGATAGGCGACTCCCGCGTCTTTGCCATCCCATCGCAGCACACCGAAATAATTATGTCCACGAATAGCACAACTGATACGTGAGACGGTATTCAGTATAGGAAGGACTACCGTATAATGGTCGGACACCAGATAGGTCACTCCCACGATACCCTGTCCACAGGCGACACCCATTCCCACGTCAATGCCATCGGCAGATCCACGATTGATAGTCAACAGGTTGTCTTTTCTGTTCAGCTCACTGCTTACCACCTTGGCAGGCACCAGATGATACTGCTTGAGGAAATACATCTCACTATTCCACAAGCCTGTAGTATCCTCTGTCGCCTCACCATATAGCCGGCGTAACTGAGTCACCTGCCGTTCCAAATAGAAATTGCGCAATGATAGACTCTCATTTGCACGAGCAAGTGAGAAATACGACTCCAGCTCCGCTCTCCCCTCGTTCACTGTGCCAGCTACGGTATTGGCTGACGAGAGCCATACACTGCCTTGGTAGTTGTTATAGGTAAACAACAATGTCAGGCTGATAACTTCCAGAAAGACGAAGAGAAACCAGTGATGGTATTTCTGTAGGAACTCCAGCAGGTTCTGCATCTACTATCGCATCAAGAAACTGAAACGGTCTACGTTCTTCAGAGCGATACCAGCTCCCTTAGCCACAGAACGCAACGGATCCTCCGCGATATGGAACTGGATGTTGATCTTATCTGTCAGACGCTTGTCTAAGCCACGCAGCAAAGCACCACCGCCAGACAGCCAGATACCGTTCTTCACGATGTCGGCATACAGCTCTGGGGGCGTATTCTCCAAGGCGGAGAGTACTGCGTTCTCAATCTTTGCCACTGTCTTGTCGATACAATGAGCTATCTCCTGATAGCATACAGGAACTTCCATAGGCAATGCGGTGATACGGTTTGGACCATGTACCACATAATCTTCCGGAGCCTCATCGCCCAGGTCTGTCAATGCAGAGCCTACGTTGATCTTGATACGCTCTGCCATACGCTCGCTGACTTTCACATTATGCTGACGAGCCATATACTCCTGGATGTCAGCTGTCAGGTCGTCACCAGCAGTACGGATGGAGTTGTTGCAGACGATACCGCCCAACGAGATAACGGCAATCTCCGTAGAGCCGCCACCGATGTCGACAATCATGTTGCCCTCTGGAGCCTCCACGTCGATACCGATACCAATAGCGGCAGCCATCGGCTCGAAAATCAGATACACGTCACGACCGTCGGCATGCTCCGCAGAGTCGCGTACTGCACGGAGCTCCACCTCAGTAGATCCTGAAGGAACACCAATCACCATACGCAGAGAGGGTGAGAACAGACGACTGCCTGTATGTACCATCTTGATCAGTCCGCGCATCATCTGCTCACAGGCAGAGAAGTCGGCTATCACACCATCACGCAAAGGACGGATGGTGCGGATATTATCATGTGTTTTCTCATACATCATCTTCGCCTCGTTACCTACGGCAATCATCTTGTCGGTACGACGGTCGAGGGCGACAACAGACGGCTCGTCAACCACAATCTTATCATCACTGATAATAATCGTGTTAGCCGTTCCAAGGTCCATGGCTATTTCCTGGACGAAACTAAAAAATCCCATATCTATTCTACCTATTTATTGTTTTCTAATTACTTCTCAAACCAGTTATGAATAGCTGTGTCATAGTGGCTCGATACACCAAAGGCACGAGTAGCGAACTCACGACGCTGCGCCTTGGTAGTCTCAGCACCCTGCTTGTTCAGGATATCCAGCAACAGACTGTATTCTGCCTTAGAAGGAACGATGACCACATCGTTGAAGTTCTTGGCTCCGGCACGGATTAGGGAGATACCGCCTATGTCGATCTTCTCGATGATATCCTCCTCAGAGGCACCACTTGCCACTGTCTGCTCGAAAGGATAGAGGTCTACGATGACCAAGTCAATCTCTGGGATCTCATACTGTGCCATCTGCTCACGGTCTCCCTCATTCTCACGACGACCCAGAATACCTCCGAACACTTTCGGATGCAAGGTTTTCACACGACCACCGAGGATAGAAGGATAGGTCGTCACGTTCTCCACTTTCTCACATGCATAGCCAAGGCTCTCGATGAAAGTCTGCGTACCACCCGTTGACAAGAACTTCACGCCCTCGTCATTGAGTTTCTTGAGTAACTCCTCCAGCCCATCTTTGTGGAATACGGAGATGAGCGCTGTCTTAATTTTCTTAGTATCTGCCATAAAATATAACGTTATATAATTTCTGAATCAGACTGCAAAATTACAAAAAAGAGCGCACACCACATCACGTTTTAACTAAAAAAAATGCTGCACCTAAAAATTAATAATGTAAGTCAAGGAGGAACGCAGTGAAAGCAGCATGTGAACACCTGCTTTCTCCTATCGGGCATCTCATAGTCTGTCATATTGTCATGCAAATACGTCAATATGTCAGTGCTTTCTTGTTGGCACGTAACTTGTACTATATAGGGTGAACGCCGATGCAAAAGGCTACGGGTAGGCGAGCTTGCTCGGGAATGAGCAGAGGCAAAAGAGAGAAAAAACAACATTTACAAACAATTAAAAATAGAATTAGGAGGTATGATTATGTTACCAGTATTCAAAAACAGTTGGTTCCCAACAGTATTCGATGATTTCATGAACAACGATATGATGGCTTGCGCCACTACTACCGCTCCAGCAGTCAACGTCAAGGAAGACGAGAACGCTTACACCATGGAGGTTGCCGCTCCCGGTATCAAGAAGGAGTACTGCCGTGTACACATTAATGAGGACGGCAATCTGAGCATTGCTATCGAGAACAAGATGGAGCACAAGGAGGAGGATAAGAAGCAGCACTACCTGCGTCGTGAGTTCAGTTACACCAACTATCAGCAGAACTACTCACTGCCGGAGGATGTTAACAAGGACGGTATCGCCGCCAAGGTTGAGAACGGTATCCTGACAGTAGTACTGCCGAAGATGAAGAAGGAGGAGACAAAGGTTTCACGTATGATTGAGATATCATAATGGAATCATGTTGAGACAAGAGAAGAAATCCAGATGAAAATTTGGATTTCTTTTTTTTTCTTCTTACTTTTGCACTATGACAAACGAAGAAAAGAAACAGCGTGACGAACTCGTCAGCAAGAACATGGGCTATGTGGTGACACTGGCTCGTCAGTATTCATGTGAGCTACTCTCGACAGACGACCTCATCAGTGAGGGTAGTATCGGCATGATCAAGGCTGCCGAGAAGTTTGACCCCAGCAAAGGGAAGCCCTTCGTCACCTTTGCTGCTCCCTATATCCGTCATAGCATCGAAGAGGCGATACGCAAGGTGACAGGAGACATTCCCGTGCTCTCTACGGACGAGTCGCTACCTGTCGGCTCTAAGAACAACTATACCCTACTCCATGTCCTGGAGGATAAGGATGCGCCCAAGGCAGACCAGTCGTTGGAGCAGAATGCGCTGTCCGATGATTTAGTCCGTGCCATCGTCTTTCTCAACGAACGGGAGCAAGCTGTTATCAGGGCTTTCTTTGGTGTCGACACAGAGCGTCAGACGATGGCGGAGATTGGTGAGACATTGGGATTGAAGCGTGAGAGGGTACGCCAGATAAGAGATAAAGCCCTGCGTAAACTACGCAAGGCTTCTATCGAGCATCAATAAGTCTTTCTTTTTAGAAACTGAATGCTATCACATACCGCATGCCCCATTTGGGACTTGAGGGTAAGCTGTTATAGTTCAGTCGGCGCACATACTCCACATGGAAGAACTTGAAGATGTTATGAACACCTAAGACGATCTCCGCATAGGGTCTGTCTGGATCCATCACATGGGAGCCATCCGGGAAATACATCAGCCGATGGTTGCCGGCATTCTCTGGTAAGAAAGGATTATTCTTATCCGAGAGCTCACCCCACAACATACGCACACCGATATACTCACGCCAATGCAGCTTCTTCAGTAATGGGATACGATTGAATATCTTTCCATTCAAGTCCCACGATACCATCAGCGACGCGAAGCGGTCGGTGAGGAACTCCATCGTATTGATAAGGCTGAAGGTCTCCGGGATGATGACATACGACTGGTTGGCGGCAGGATGTATCAGTAAGGGATATGGTACTTGGTTCCATTGCATACCACCCTTCAGCGAGATATCGAGCTTACCCCAACTGCTCAACCAGAAACGCTTGTAGATATGCAACTCAGTATAGTTGTAGGAATACTGACCACCCAGAATACCATCGAAGCCCATCGTATGGGAGACACTGAACACTGGTGCGTCAAGATTGATGACACGACGGCGCAGTTTATTATTAATATAGGTCTCACCAGGAGCATAGCGCAACTTTGCCGTCACCTCCGTGGTTCTGATATACTCACCGTTACCTGTCTTATGGAACTCCTCCCTTGGGACAAGATCCAATGTACGGAACGACATCTTACCACATGCCTCGTTCTCCTCCAGCTTACCAATGAGTGTCGCTTTCAAGCCCCAGTCGGTCTCATAGTCGAAGGTGACCTGCTGACGATTATAGTACATCATCTTATTGGTCTCCGCCCACTTAAAGGCGACCATGAAGTTATCCTTATCCGTATCCATAAAACGGTCTCCGGGCGAGCAGACATCACGTGACACCTGAATACTCAGCGTACGCCTTGGGAACTCATGAGGCAAATATTTCTTGGGGTTGATAGAGTACGTAAACTCCGCATTATAGTAGTTCTGGTGACTCCCCCATCCACGTCCGTAATAGCCGGAGAGGAAGAAGTGCTTGCTTAGGTTCGCCGTCGTCTTCAGACTCAGTCTGCTACGCCAGCCGTCCACATAGTTATGACTCAGAATCGTATTGACAGGGCAGATATCGATATAGTTTGGTGTACTGGTCTCTATCGAGTTCTCGAAGAGCGCCTTCAGTCCGAAGATGACATACTTCATGCCCTTGATATTCTCGATACGGTGGATGAACTTATCCATCGAGCCCTCACTCTTCGTCAGTTCCACTTGTCGGTACTGGTTCCAGAAGGCATCATCACGCATCTGGGCATCCGCCTCAGTTACCTCAGGAGCAATTCCACGGAACAGCTTCTTAGGAATTGGGTCAAAGGCATAGTCCCTCATACGAGTGGTACGTGTCACGATAAGCTCTCGGAGAAAACTCAGCAAACTCAGCTCCGTAGACATATCGTCCTTCGTCAATACCCATTGTCCGTTAGGCAACTTCTCATACTCCTGCAATATCTTCACATTCTTCACGAAATTGACATTGCTCTGCTTAGGTATCGTCATCTCGCAACGACGGACATGCAAGGTGGAGTCCTTCAAGATATAAAGGTCACCACGGAAGCCCATATCATTCTGGTTATTGGGCAGGAAATGCAGATGAATACAACTGTCACGCTCTATTGCCAGCGTATCCTCGATATAGTAGCGGTAGAAGCCGATACCCTCCTTGGAGATAGGAGAGATGAAGGGATACTGTAACAGTCGGATATGATCTTGATAAAGGTCGATGTCAGTAAACACATCCTTGATGACCGTATTGACAATATCACCCGTCTGGAAGATATTATTCACACCCTTGGAAGACTGTCCCTGTATGATAGTCTTCTCAGAATGGGGCTCTTTGCGGTAGACCTTTTGAGACACTGTCTCGTCAACACTGACAGGCAAGATCAGCTTACCTGTAGCCGAACTGGTCTCCACCTGCTCGACGAGCCACGGGTGTTTCTTGAAGGGTCCTGTCTCCAACTGCTCTGGTTTCAGGTCATTGAGTGAGGTGGTGATCTTCTCGTACTTATTATACTGATAATAGTCATTCACGCTCAGATCCGTCTTTTTCTTCGCCTCCACCACTCGTTTCATCAACTCGACGGCAGGATTGTTCTTGCGGCTATAACGACTGCGTTTTGACTTCACTGTCACTTCCGCCAGCATCTGCTTATCTGGTTTCAATGCGATATTCAGTTTCACCTTGGTCTTCGCATTAACAGGAATGACACGTGACTTATAGCCCACGGCACTGAAAGTAATATTCCAGCCCTCATGACGACTAATAGTATAGTGCCCCTCCCCATTGGAGATGGTATTCAACTGGTGACCTTTATAGACAACACTGGCATAAGGGATGCTGTCACCTGTCTCCGCATCAGTGACGTATCCAGTAATCTGCTGGGCATAGGACATCACACCCAACAAACACATGATGCCAATTAAAAAACCTCTCAGTTTGACCACTTACTATTTCTTAAAAGTATATTCCATATAACCACCGCTTCTGTCATTCATCCGCAGGGTCTTAAAGGTTGAAGTCTTAGTATCTATCACCAACACAAACGAGGTGAACATCTGACGTTTCTTACCTGTCGGTATAATGGTGATGGTCTTCTCGTTACCCTTCGTTGATACGGTCAAGTCCTCACCTGAGGGTATCGGACGACCATTGATGACAGCCTCAAGGACAGACTGGAAGGTGGCGAACATCGGGTTACGACGACTATCTGTCATATGTTTCTTCTTGCCCATCGTCATCGTGAACTTAGTACCATCCATGATGAGCTGGTCACGGTCGTTATCCGTCGAGATGCAGACGTATGACGGTTTGCGAATCGTCAATGTACCCGTAGTTACCACATCTGTCTTGACAGCCTTCTTATGAGTAGTCTTGGTAACGGTCTGTGCGTTGGTGCTTGCGAGACATGCAAGCAGACAAAACATCAATAATACAATCTTTTTCATGTGTAGAGTCCTCCATTGATTGAAATAACATTACCTGTAATATATCCTGCATTAGGTGAGACGAGGAAAGCCACCAAGTCGGCAACCTCCTCAGGATTTCCAAAGCGGTTGGCTGGAATCGTCTTCTTCAGGGCAGCCTCATCCAAGCCCTCTGTCATATCTGTCTTGATAAATCCCGGTGCTACGGCATTAACCGTTACATTCTTACGGGCTACCTCCTGTGCCAGTGCCTTGGTGGCAGCAATGATACCACCCTTTGCCGCAGAATAGTTGGTCTGACCAGGCAGACCTTTCAGTCCACTGACACTTGCCATATTGATGATACGCCCGAACTTATGCAACTGCATAGCTGGCAGCAACGGCTGTGTCACATTAAAGAAACCAGAGAGGGTGATGTCCAGCACACGATGCCAGTCTACCTCCGGCATCAATGCCATGACATTGTCACGACGGATGCCCGCATTATTCACCACCACCTCGATATAATCCTCTGGATGACGCTGCTGCCATCCCTGCAAAGCCTCCTTCACTTGTTCGGCATTGCTGACATCGAAGGGGAGCAGCTCTCCCTGTCCTTGTATCTGCTCTAAGGTTTTCTCTGCCTCTGCCTGATTGCTGGCATAATTGATAATGACTTGATAGCCATCCTTTGCCAGTCTCATCACGATGGCACGTCCGATACCACGGCTGCCACCTGTTACTAATGCATATTTACTCATATTCTTGAATTTTCTAAATAATTACTCCTTATTATATTATAGGTCTGGCCGGCTGTCATGGCGACACCCTCCAGTCCATGCAACATCACGCTCTGTCCTGTCAACAACAGATTATCAAGAGGGGTACGGGGTGACAACATGGTCAGCAATGGTTGGCGACAGTCTTTCCGAATGCCATAAGCCGAGCCATTAGGTGTGTTCGTAAACCGTTCCCATGTGTGGGGCGTACTGACATATTGTTCACTGACCATGTCACACAGTCCCGGTATCACCTGTTCCGCTAATGCCATCGGATCACCGGCACAAGGTGTCAGCAAGTCGAGGAGCGTCGCATAGCCAGAGCCGTCTTCAGGCACTCTACAGCTCAGCATCACCTTTGCCGTTGTTTCGTCCCAGACGCTTCCCCCTTCATACACGAACTTATTATGATTAAAATAAGGAAGTGTATCGGGTTTCAGCACCAGTGAGTAGGTGTACATCCCATAGGTATTCTCCAGCATCGTCATTCGGGTACGGAAGATTTTCTTCAGTACCTTGCTCTCTTTGACGAGGGCAAAGGTCTGGACAGGATGAATATCGCTGATGAAGAGACGACCCTCATAGTGTTCTCCATTATCACACAGGGCTGCCACGATCTGTCCGTCCTGCTCTATCAGTTCTGTCACCTTGGCACGACAGATGACCTCACCGCCCATGCGTTTGATGTCATCCACCAACGAGCGGACGATCATACTACTATCACCTTTCAGTCGCCAACTGCTCTGGATATAGCTCTTCTGACTATGAGCGAAAGCCAATAATGGTAATGACTCACGTCGTAACTCTGTCTTGAGACAGGAACCAGACAAGACATCTATCAATAATGGATCGCTGAAAGTCTCGTTCAACCACTGCCATGCGTTGACGGAAGGATCGGGATCAGGACCTTGCAGCATATCGACATATTTCCTCAGTGCCTCTCGCTGTTGGGGAAAACTCGCTGCCAAGACATCCACGAAATGGTCGAAGCCCTGCGCCAAGCAATAGGTCTGTCCATTAATGGTTATCTGGTCAGAACCATCCACGTCCATCCTATGCCAAGGCAACTGTAAGAGTCCTAACTGTCCGAAGACATCATGCAATGTCTCCCCTTCATCCAGTCCACCCACATAATGAAGTCCGGTGTCAAAGGTATGTCCCTTGCGTTGATAGCTCTGCATACAACCGCCGGGTTGCCAATGAGCCTCCAGCACGAGGACATGGCATCCTGTCTTCGACAATAACTGAGCGCAAGCCAGTCCGCCGAAGCCACTACCTATGACAACAACATCGTACTTCATTTCTTCTGTCTGTTAAGCCATCGGAAGATAGCAGGTTGGAGCACATAAGAGAGGATCACTGCCGAGAGAAGCCCCACGAGTGTGGAGAAGCCCACTGAGCGGATAGCGGGATGAGAGGCTATCAGCATACTGCTGACCGTTGTTATCAAGGTGACGGCACTGAGGAAGATCGCCGTCTTATGGAAGGTCAGCTTCTGCTGGTCCTGACGGGTCAGTCCGTCCATCACGAATATACTGTAATCCACACCGATACCAAAGATAAAGGTGGAGATAATAATGCTTATCAGGTTAAAGCGGATATCGAACAGCACCATTGCCCCCAGGACGATCATCCAACTGAGAAGGATGGGCAGGAAGCCTAAGATCGTGTATTTCAGATTGAAATGGAAACTGAGCAGCAGGACGACAAAGACAAATGCCATGGACAACCATTGCAGCACGTTGAAGTCCTCACTCATCCGCATTAACGTATCAGTAGTATAATAATAGGTGTCAAGTACCAATAACTCCGGACGCTGTGCGATAGCATCACAGATACGGATATAGTCGCTCTCACTGCTTCGCACGCTGTCATTAGCACAACGGACGGAGGTGAAACACATGAAACTGCCGTCATACGACTGCTCCATCAATGTTGACTGATAACCTGCCGGTATCAAGTCTGCCTTATAAAGGGCAGCAGGCTCATAGTCCTCTGCTACCTTCTCGAAGAAAGTATCAAAGGCATCTTGACTCAGTCCCGCCTGTGATGCTGTCTCTGCTATCAAGCGACGTACTTTCGCCAACCGTTCTTCCGTCCAATAGGCTTTCCATGCGTCAATACGTTGCTGCTGCACCGTCAACGGCACGAATATCTGATTGGTATGGGTATAACTCTTCACCAGTCCCAACTGCTGGAGCGAGTCGAGTTTCTGATCCAGTAAGGCGAAGTTCGCGATCGCCTCCTCCATGGTCTTTCCCTTGCTGGCGAAGTATTTCTGTTTATCTCCTGTGTAGGTCTTGTCACGCAGCGCTTGCTCTGAATGCTCAGTGAGTTCAGCCTCATAGCCGAGGTTATGCATGTCTGCGTCAAAACGGGTTCCACCCACGAGATAGGCACCAACGCCAATGACCATCAGAACGATGATAACAACCAGTAAAGGTTTCTTCTGGTCAAAGGGATAGGTGTTGATCTTGTCGATCCAAGCAAAAGAGTGGTTTGCCGATTGTCTCTCTTTCAGGAACTGGGGCAGATAAGTCAGACTGAACAGCGTGGTACCAAGGATGGCAAAAGCCGCGAAGAGTCCGAAATCGCGCAACAGGTCTGTCTGTATAAAGATCAATCCCGCAAAAGAGCCGATCGTCGTCAGACATCCCAACCATACGGGTTTCACCTGGTCCCGCAACATCTGCTCGACATTGCCCACATACTGTTGATGGGTCAATACATGCAACACATAACTGAGTGCCACACCCAACACAACACCACCTATTCCTAATGCGAGCAGAGAGAACTGTCCCTTGATGAAATACATCATCGTCAGTCCGAAGAGTGTTCCGAAGACGACAGGCAATAATAATAAAGGTATCGTGTCCCATCGACGGAAACTGACTAAGAGAAACACCAATACCAGAATCAGCGCACCCGTAATCGTCGTCGTCAGGTCACGCTTGATTTGTGAGGAGTTATAATAGCCACTGGCAGGAGTGCCATGGTAACTGATGCGCACATCTGGATGACTCTTGGCGAATTCCTCGATCTGCTCATTCATCATCTCAAAGAGTGCAGAACCTTGTCCTGTGTTCGTCGCGGAGAAATGGGGAGTTATAAAAGCCAGACACACTGTGGAGTCTGGCACGAAGAAATGTCCGTTTATCGTCTTATAACTACCTGTTCCTCCATTTAATAATGGACTGAACTGTTCCGCAAGGACAGTACGCATACCCATAGGGTCCATCTGTATCAACTCAGGGAACAGCTCACCGACCTCACTCTGCAGGTCGTCATAGTTCTGCTGCATCTGACGCACGAAATGCTCGTGCGTCAATAAAGTATCGAAACGAGCATAGACCGTCGTATCGATATAGGCAGGGAAATGGGCAGAGAGATAATCCACCCCGTCCACCATCAGGTCTTCAGGCAGTTGGTAGAACACATCCTCTATCGTATGACTCATGGAGTCACGCTGCAAGAGGGTATCTACGAACTGGTCACATATCTCCGAAAGCTGCTCTGGTGTCACATCCTCCTTTAAACTCTCAAACAACAGGAATGTCTTGTCCTTGATCTTTAAGTCGGCAAAGGCAAGTTTGATACTACCATCCTCATTCTTCGATGATGGCATTAGCTTGTCGATATCCTCTTCCAGATGGATGCGGGTGGCAAACCATCCGAAGAAGACGAAGAGAATAGCCATAGACAACCAGCAGACCAGCTGATGGTTGCGGAAATATTGATATAACCTGATGAATAAATCTGTCATTGCATAAATATTTTCAAATCTACCTCAGACACCGTCTCTTCCCCAATGGTAGAGACACCGTGTGCCAACGTCATATTCCCAAACGAGAAGCCGAACGTGACAACTGTATGTATGTGTTCGTTGACCTGTGGGCGACGATGACAACAGAAATTCTTCACTTCCACAATCATGCCGATAGGCGCGGTATCACTATTTACTTTGGAAGCGGCAAGGGCAGAACACGACTGGGCGATATGTTCTATCAGCCCAGTCGGTGATATCATGCCATCGGGCAACAAGAAATAATTACCCCTACTGACGGTCAGTGCCGTCTTCGCTGAGTTCTCATCCTGTTGCTCAAACTCGTCGACCATCATAAAGGGGTCGCGTTGCGGAATCAGTCGCTTGATATCGTCGCCTTTGAGAATCATGCTGGCAAGTGTTGCTCGATATAATCGTACAGATTGTTAAATGTCTGAATCTGATGCAACTCGTTTACTGGAATCGTAATCTTATAGGTTACCTGTACCAAGGCGATCAGGTCTACCAGATTGATGCTATCAAGCTGGAGGGTATCCTTCAGGTTGGCATCTGGGGTGAACTCACTCTGTTCTACTTCAAACTCTTCTGAGAGCAGTCCATTAACCTGCTCAATGATTTCTTCTCTTGTCATAATCTTTTAATTTTAATGTTTTGTTATTTCGATTTTGCGATATCTCGACATCTCAATATCTCGACTATAGATTCTTCACGATCAAGGTCGAGTTGGTACCACCGAATCCGAAGGAGTTGCTGAGGAAGGTGTCGAAATGTGCCTCGATGGTCTCTGGAACGACATTCACACAAGCAGTCTCCTCATCAGGATTCTCAAAATTAATGTTACCAGCGATAAAGTCGTTCTTCATCATCAGCATGGTATAGATAATCTCTGAGGCACCAGCCATCCACATCTCATGCCCCGTCTGACTCTTGGTAGAGGTAACAGGTACACGATAGTCACCGAATATCTGGGCAATAGCCTGAGCCTCACGACTGTCACCAATCTTCGTGGAAGTGGCATGGGCATTCACATAACCGATCTCCTTAATATTCACACCACTCTGCTGCAGACAAAGCTCCAGCGAACGAGCAGGACCTGCCACGTTAGGTGTGGAGATATGGTCACCATTACCAGAGAATCCCCATCCGACAATCTCAGCAAGGATAGGAGCTCCACGACGGACAGCACTCTCGTAGTCCTCAATGATCAATGTTGCGGCACCACCCCCCGGTACCAGACCATTACGGTCGCGGTCGAAAGGACGACTCGCCTTAGTGGCATCGTTATCCTCACGAAGGGCAAACGACTGGATACCGTCGAAAGAGGCGACACCATACATATTCGCTTCCTGAGCACCACCACATACGACACACTCTTGCAGTCCGTTCTTAATCAACAGATAACCCAGACCAATAGACTGTGAGCCAGAGGCACAGGCTGCTGACGCTGTCAGGTTGATACCCTTCAGGTGGAACAGACAAGCAAGGTTCATCGTCACCGTTGAGTTCATCGACTGGAAGATGGCACCACTGCCGCAGGCGGCTGTCGAGCCAAACTCACGGAACTTGTCGAGGGCACGCATGGTAGCCTCAGCAACAGAGTCGTTGCCATAGATGATTCCCACCTCATGCTGGTCGATATAGTCTTGCTCCAAACGGGCACTTGCCAAAGCATCACGTGTTGCCATATAGGCATACTGTGCCTCCTCTGGCATGAACTGTCTGAAATTACGGTTCACAAAAGGTTTCAGGTCTGCTTTTGGTACATCAGCGCAGAACGGAGAGCGGAATCCCGCATCTACACGCTCCTGACTAAAAATGATACCACTCTTTCCTTCATACAGGGACTGGCGTACCTCCTCAAGGGTCGTACCAAGGCACGACCAGATACCCATTCCTGTGATTACTACTCTTCTTTCCATTTTTATATATTCTTTTTATAACATCTTCTTCGTTTTACATACTGCGGATGAAGGGGCTTCCATTGTGACAACTCCCTCACATTATTCTCTAACTGCGGCCCTGTCTCTGCCCACTTGAAACCATATTGATTATAAATAGGTATCAGATCGTCAAAGAACATCGCATTCACACCCAGTCCCTGATAATCAGGACGGATAGCGATAAGCAACATATCCGCATGATCCTCCCGCTTCCACTTCAACGCCTTCAGCAAGTGATACCATCCCATGGGCAACAGATGACCATTTGCCTTCTGCATCGCTTTTGACAGACTACCCATTGTGATGGCGACCCCCACGACTTCCTCTTGTTCATTGACAATGACAGGAATCAGTTTTAAGTCTATCAGACGGACGTATTTGTCTACAAAGTCATTCATCTGACTCTCTGAGAAGGCAGAGAAGCCGAAAATGGGTTTATAACACTCATTCAAGAGGTCAAATACCTTTTTGCCATACCCCTTGAGAATATCCCGATAGGTGAGTTTCTTCACCTTTAGTCCTATCTGCTCACGGGCATACTGTGCCACTCGGGCATATCTTGCAGGTATTTCTTGGGGAATATCAATATGAACCTGCAACCAGTCAACTTCCTTTGCCAGTCCGTAAGTCTCCATGTGACGGGGATAGTAGTCGGGGTTATAGATGGTATTCATCGAGCCCACCATATCAAAATCCTCCACCAGCATACCCTCTTTGTCAAAGTCGGTAATACCCAATGGTCCTTGCATGGATTCCATATCCTTCGACTTTCCCCACTCGGAGACGGCATCGAGCAATGCCTTTGAGACTGCAAGGTCATCGATAAACTCTATCATGGAGAAACGCACATTCTGCGCATTCCATTTCTTGTTTGCCTTGTAATTGACGATACCAACGACACGCCCTACAGGCTGGTCATTCTGATAGGCGACAAATGCCTGGATGTCGGAGAACTCCAATCCCGGGTTCTTCCGACAGTCAAAAAGCATACGTACATCCGACTCCAAGTCAGGTACGTACTGTGGACAGTGTTGATAGATTCCGTCCACTACATGAACGAAATCATTCATTTCCTTTTTGTCCTTGACTTCCCGAACCATCACCTCACTCATCGCACCACTCTTTTATGTTCCATACGGTATTCCAACGGGGTCACATTAGCCTGCTCCCGGAAATATTGACTAAAAAACGAAGAATTGGGGAACCCCAACTTATTGGAGATTTCCTTGATACTCATATCGGTTTCTTTCAACAATGAGTAACAATCTTGCATCGTGCTCTCCGTAATCCATCGCATCGGGTTCTTGCCGCTCACTTTCTTGGAGACAGAGGAGAGATATTTAGGAGAGATATGCAACAGGTCGGCATAATAGGCTACTCGCTGACGCTTCTGCTCTTGCTGCGAGAGAAGTTGCAGGAACTGGTTGAAAATCTCCTTGTCATGAATACTCGATAAGTCATTTTCTAACGTCATATCGTCATGACTCAGCAATTCCTCACACACCATCAATAACATCGTACGCAAGAAGGACACCATAATCTCACGAGACAGCAACGGCATCTTCTCAATTTTAAAGACAGAACGGGTATATTGCTGCATACCTTCAATCCAGTCGTGGCCCCCCACCACATAGATCTCCCGCATGTACATGGCTTTGTTCCAGATATTGATCTGGTTACCTAATACCGATTTCAACACACGGTCGGAAATCAACAAGGCTGTCGCCTCGGCATCCGTACTAACCAGCAAGGGCTCCACTATCTTACCCGTAGGAATCAGAAGCAGTTGCCCGGGAGCAACCTTTACCTGTTGGCTCCCCCCCATCTCAACAACGATACGCCCTGTTTTACAATAAACGATGGAATTATACGACATCCTCATAGAAGGAAATTCCGTAGCACTCCTTAAATTGTCAATGAAGAGCACCTCATCTCCCATTACATGGAAAGTATTATAATCTTGCATGCGTCATACCATTTCTTTTCCGCTGCAAAATTAAACATTATTTTCCAATATTCGACGTTCTTTTTTTCGTATATATCGTCCTTTTTCGGTAAACAGTACTCACATATAAAAATAAATAAGGGAGCGAATTAGTCCGCCCCCCTAATTTAATATGGTCCAAATTCAGTTATCTTCCTCCCCCACCCATATTATTGGAGGTGGTCGTGCTTGCTGTTACTGTTGAGGATGTTGATCCAAGTGACACCGTATAGTTGTTGCCAGAGGTAAGTCCTGCACAACTGATCAGGATATTGCTGCCGCTACCAGCGTTACCACCAGGTCCACCTGGTGCACGCATGCCACCATTACTTGATGAATAGCCGCTGGGAATGGTAAAGGTTGCAAGCGTGGTACTGCCGCTCTTCACACTAACAGTACTATTGGCACTAACACTTCCTGATGTGCTCAGAACAGCCTGCGAACCAGTCATAGAGGAGACGGCATTATTACTACCACCGATAGCGAAGACGTTGCCGCCTGTGATATAAAGTTTATATTGCTCAGCGGCATCGAGTCCACACTCTGCACCACCTGCTCCACAAGCGATAACCATACCACCGGATATCGTCAGATTTCCATTGGAGTCAATAGCGTCATTATTGGAAGCCACTACAGTGATTGTTCCGCCCTTTAGGTACATATGGCTGGCAGAGTTGATACCGTCGTCATAACTATTGACCGTAACTGTTCCGCCATTGACGGTCAGTTCATTCTTACTCTCAATGCCCTCGGCATTATGACCAGTTGTTGTGACATTGATAGTTCCACCATTAATGACTATACCGCCACTATAAGTATAACTATTACCATTTTGTGTCTTCACACCAGCTTTGATACCTTTAGGTGACGAGTAATAATCACTGTCCACATTGTCCGTATCACCTGTATAGTTCTTATTCTCAGTCGTACCATTATTATAATAGAGTCCACCTGTCGTCTTGACTGTAATCTCAGTACCGTCATTGATTGTCATGACCCCATCACATTTCATACCTTTACCACCCGAGCCTGTCGCTGTCAGTGTCAAAGTACCACCACTGATATTCATATTGCCGTCAGCACTCAGTCCACAGGCAGACTTGGTTTCCAAATCATCAGTGTCCCAAGTGCCGTCACCAGTTGTCGTCACATCAATAGTACCACCTGTGATATTCATGTCACCCTCACACTTGACACCCTTGGCGGCGGTGGCTGCGCAGTTAATGGTGATAGTACCACCACTGATATACATATTACCAGAATCCTCGTCCTCATGGTCTGTCGTCTCACCAGTACCAGTTGGGTAGGTTTCTGTGTCATCGATATCGCACTGGATGCCGTCGTCTCCAGTACTATTGATCGTGATGGTACCACTCTCCATCAGGAAATACTGACCACAGTTGATACCGTCACCCACGGCAGAAGTAACATTGACTGTGGCATTCTTGATGGTGAAATACTCGCCCGTCTTGATGCCGTGCTTCACGTTGCCTACGATATTGAGGGTACCTTTCTGGGCAAATTCGGCATGTCCCTTGATATAGAGACATCCCTTCTGTGAGCCACTGGCGGCATCGACGAGTGAGTTCGTTGTTCCTGTAACGACCTTTACCTTGATACGTTTACCATTTTGAATATGAACGGCAGCACCACTATAAACAGGTGTCGTGTTGGTCAGAGTCAGTCCATTCAGTTCTATAGTTGACTTATAACTACCTGACATATAGAACTCACCATCACTGGAGGAGCCACTGAGGTTATAGGTTATCTCTGTGGCAAGGTCGCTACTTTGCGCGATACTGACATGAGCACCACTGACTGTCGGTTCCACATACTGTGCGATATCACCAGCGACGGTAACATTTGCGGATGTACCATTATAGACCACGCCAATAGTACTTGCCGTCACTTCTGTGTTATCCACTGTCATACTGGTAATATCAGCAAGTGTAAATACTTTACCCATCACCGTTAGCGTCGTGCCATCCTCAAATGTCATATCACCAGTGTCTGCCGAAGGAAACTGATAGGTGACGTTACCCACTGTGACATTCAATGTCTGCGCCTGTGCTGCTATCGTCAGCAACAGGACTGCAAGAAGGGAATATATCTTTCTCATTTCACAGCGATTTTATGGGTTCCTTGCTTGGTCTTGACGATATAGACACCTTTTGTCATCTGGTCCTTCGCAATCTTATGACCTTGCAGGTCATAGATATCAGTAATCTCATCCAGCGTATTGACAGGCATCTGTCTGATACCCGCCGTCTCGTCGGAAGCCGAGAAATACATCTTACTTAAATTAGAGAGTGTAAACGACTGCGAGCCAGCCGTCAGGGTCGTACCACTGATGGTCAGTGTCAATGCAGAGACATCCACTGAGGTCTTTGTCCCGTCGATTGTCTCAAAGGTCAGATAGGTATAGTCTGCTGCGTATGTTGTCAGCGTCCCTATCATCATCGTCAAAACTAAAAGAAATTTCTTCATATTCATTAGTAGTTTAATGTTTCTGCAAAAATACACAGAATAAAGCACCGCTGGAAAATTTTTCAACCAACGGCACTTTTTCTTCAGCGAATACTTTAAGACCCAACCTGTCTTGAAGGCTTGGCTCTTTGGCTCATATTCACGTGGAGAACAACGGGCGGACTCCGATATCGATATACTCATATT
>CAJONQ010000004.1 GCA_905235835.1 uncultured Prevotella sp. | reverse complement strand
TGCAGGTCGCTGCCGATCTTAGAGCGGTCGAAATAGTTGGTGACCCCGATCTTTCCGATGAGCAGGAGGTGTTTCCCTAACTCTGCACGAGCCATCATCGCATATCTGATACCCTTACCATAAAGCATCAGTGACGAGAAACTGTAGAGGACAGCATGCTCATACAGGTACAGACGGCTCTCGTAATTGTCCGTATGGAAATAAGCGAAACTGGTTGAGAGTTGTACCCGTTGCCATGCGTATTGCACATATTCTGCCACCATAAAACCTCTGTCGTGCGTTTTGTAAGAAACATCGATTCCATCGAGTTGTGTCTGTAAGGAGAGTCCGTTGGTGGACTCGTAAGACAGTCGCAGTCGTGCCTGTTGCTCTATACGATTGAGGAGCATGGTCTTCTCAGAATTGTCTTTCTGTCTGATATGCAGCCGGTAACGTCCTTCCAGTCTCCATTTGTCGTTGAATGACGCTTGTGTCAGGATCATCGTGTCGAAAGCATCGCTGGGAAGACTTACTTGGTAGCGTTTCCAAGGGAAATGAGCATAGTCAGCATACCAGTTGATCGTCCATTTGGATGTCGGTTGCCAGATGATTCCAAGATAAGCACCGTGCTCATTCTGTACGCTGGACCCTTCGCTGAAACTTTGGGACCGCAGTGCTGTGTATCGCTTGTCATAATAACGATGCAGGAGCATGAGTGATAAGGAATGACATGGTCTGAGACTGATCTGGTGAATGGCAGCCAATGCTCCTTCCCGATTCAAAGCCGTCTCTCCTGAGAAAGAGAACCTCGCATGGGTATAGCCATAGTCCATGCTCATATTCATAAAGTCTTGTCCCTCAGCCGCATAACGTCGGTATGGGGTGTTCTCTTTTTGCGGTACCAGTCGTCTGTCAAGATGGGTATAGAGCATATTAGCATGTGCGAAGAGACTTCCCTTACGCCACCCGATACTTCCTCCTAAGTCCGTCTCATGTGTGTTGTTTTTCTTGCTGATTTCTGTCTCTGTGCGGTGGTAATTGGTGTAATAAAGTGTCCGTGCCGTACTGTCTTTATTGAGCGTGGCATCCAGGGGACGATAGGATGCGAAAGCTGTAAGTTGCCAATCCCTATGGAGTCGGATGGTAGCGCCGAGACCTTGTAAATATCCCTCAGTGGATCGTGATGAGTGGGGACGAAGTGTTGCCGTTGAGCGACCTAAAGATTGTAGTGTGGAGCGTTTTCCCAGATAGAAACCGCCATTCATGATCAGTCCCATCCCCTGTTGTACCCGATAGGTCCCTATGCACAGGTTGTCAAAGCATCCGACGTCCTTTATCTGCAGATAATAGGAATAGTGGTCATAGCCCCAGCGATTCTTGTCTTTAAAGAAGGGCTCTCCTGCGTCCTTGGCACCCGTGATACCCAGTTTTACCCGTTCATGATAAGTCGTCTGATATCGGAAAGTATGTTGGTATCGTGAGCCTATATATCCTTTACGAAAGCCTTTTCGGGTGTATAAGGGAATCTTCCCGGTCATGAGTAGTTGGTGATTCCCATGTCGGAAGACAGAATCAATTCTGAGACGGTTGTCTTTCCTCTTGGGCTCCCCTGCATAGACAAAGTGTTTTAGCAGCTTTCTGCACGTTGCGTCCAATGAAGTTACCATTTGTAATTCCCCGATGGACCGGACGACACCATAGCGGTTGATATAAGCTATTAGTTCCTCTACTTGCAGAGCAGTGAGGAAAGGTAGCTGTTCCAGTTCCTCACGACTTGTCTGATTTAGATTGATGGGGTTTGTCGCCCGTTCGGATAATGCGTCATAAGCATCCTCTAATGAAGTGGTACCCGTTTCATCAGCGTCTATCCATTGTCGAAAGGCTTCTTCCCAGTCTCCCGCGTTTTGTGCTGAACAAGTTAGCGAGAAGAATGTAATGACTAGTAATGTTGTAATGAAATGCATGGTGCAAAGTTACAGGGAGTAGGGTGGAAAAACAAATATTTTTGTTCCAAATCGATTAACTTTTGTTACATCCACTCAAATAATTTTGTTACTATCATCAAAAATACCCCATTTCAACGGGAAACTGACTTCAAAGTGGTGACGGTGACGGTTACAGTTTTTGTGAAATCGTACTGAAAAGGTTGACTATAACTTTTACTATATATATAATATATATATTATATATATAGTAATATAAATATACGGGTTTTATACGCTTCTGAGGATTCTCATTTTTGGAAAACTGTAACCGTCACCGTCACCGTTTTTCCGTGCACGTTTTCGTACACGTTTGGGGTGGAAAACCTTGACATTACATGTAAAATGTTGTACCTTTGCCGTTGTCATCGGATGAAAGTCGGTTACCGACTGAAGGGCACTCGGTTACCGACTGACCACGACTCAGTTGCCGACTGAAGGGCACTCAGTTACCGACTGATTCCATCGACAGTGCGCACAACCCATTAACCCTTTAAACACACACAAAGACTATGAGTCAGAAATTAATCAAAGTACAGAACAAAAACCCCTGCGAATCTCACGATTAGCAGGGGGGCCTATAAACAATAATTATAAAGTTTTGAAATCTAGATCTTGAATGTTAAAATTCTATGATAAAAGTGTTTTTATGCGTCGATATTGGCGTAGGTCGCATTCTGCTCGATGAACTCACGACGGGGCTCTACGTCATCTCCCATCAGCATGGAGAATATCTCGTCAGCCTGGGCGGCATTCTCGATGGTGACTTGCTTCAACAGACGGTTCTCGGGGTTCATGGTGGTCTCCCACAGCTGCTCGGGGTTCATCTCACCAAGACCTTTGTATCGCTGGGTGTGCAGTGCTTTGTCATCGTCACGTCCGTCGACATAACGGTCGATGAAGTTCTGACGCTGCTGCTCTGTATAGCAATACTCAGAGAATTTCTTGTAGGTACACTTGTAGAGGGGTGGGGTGGCGATATAGAGGTGACCACCTTGGATGACCTGCGGCATGAAGCGATAGAAGAGGGTCATGATCAGGGTGTCGATGTGAGAGCCATCGACATCGGCATCGGTCATGATAATGATCTTGTCGTAACGCAGCTTGTCGATATTCGCCTCACGGTCGCCCTCGCCGTCAACACCGAAGCGGACACCGATGGACTGGATGATGTTCATGACGGACTCAGCCTCGAAGACACGGTGCCACTGTACTTTCTCCACATTCAGGATTTTACCACGCAAGGGGAGGATCGCCTGGAAGTGACGGTCACGCCCCTGCTTAGCAGAACCACCGGCAGAGTCACCCTCGACGAGGAATATCTCACAGTCTTTCGGGTCTTTATTGGAGCAGTCAGCGAGCTTACCGGGAAGTCCGCCACCTGTCATCGGGTTCTTACGCTGTACACTCTCACGTGCCTTACGGGCAGCGATACGTGCGGTGGCGGCAAGGACCACCTTGTCGCAGATGAGCTTAGCCTCCTTCGGGTGTTCCTCCAGATAGTTGCTCAAAGCCTCACCGACAGCCTGCTGGACGGCACCGGTGACCTCGGAGTTGCCGAGCTTCGTCTTGGTCTGTCCCTCGAACTGGGGCTCTGCCACCTTGATGGAGATGACAGCGGAGAGTCCCTCACGGAAGTCCTCACCGGCAATCTCTATCTTCGCCTTCTCGATCTGCTTGGAGATCTGTGGGTCGGCATCGGCATACGCCTTCAGTGTACGGGTGAGTGCCATGCGGAAACCCGTGAGGTGGGTACCTCCCTCGATGGTGTTGATATTATTCACGTAGGAGTGGATATTCTCACTATAGTCGGTATTGTACATCACAGCGACCTCGATGGGCACACCCTGCTTCTCGGTCTTCAGGTAGATGACATCGTCGAAGAGGTGGGTGCGGTGACGGTCGACATAACGAACGAACTCCTTCAGTCCCTCCTTGGCATGGAAGACCTCTGGCTGGCGCAGGTTGCCCTCCTCGTCAGGACGGAGGTCGGTGAGCGTGATGGTGATGCCTGCATTCAGGTAGGCGAGCTCACGCATGCGGCGGGCAATGATGTCGTATTTGTATTCCGTCGTGGTGAAGATGGTGGCGTCGGGCCAGAACTGCTGGCGTGTACCGGTCTTGTCGGTGTCACCTACGATCTTCACGTCGTAGAGGGGCTTTCCCTTCTCGTATTCCTGCTGGTAGATATGTCCGTTACGGTATACCTGGGAGAGCATGTGGGTGGAGAGGGCGTTGACACAGCTGACACCGACACCATGGAGTCCACCGCTGACCTTGTAGGAGCCTTTGTCGAACTTACCACCGGCATGGAGGACGGTCATCACGACCTCGAGTGCCGACTTATGCATCTTCTCGTGCTCGTCGACAGGGATACCACGTCCGTTGTCTAACACGGTGATGGAGTTGTCTTCGTTGATGGTGACCTCGATATGGGTGCAGTAGCCTGCCATCGCCTCGTCGATAGAGTTGTCGACGGTCTCGTTCACCAAATGGTGCAACCCCTTCTCACTGATATCACCGATATACATGGCAGGGCGTTTACGCACTGCCTCTAAACCCTCGAGCACCTGAATATTACTCGCGGAATAATTGCTTTCTTTGTTCAGTTCTTCTGCCATTGTTTTTTAATCGTACTTAATGGGTACAAAATTACACAAAAAAAGCCAGATAAACAAAGTTTATCTGACCTTTTTATTCTTTTTTTGCTATTATTACAGCTGATTGATGTGTGCAGAGAGACTTGACTTGATATTTGCAGCCTTGTTCTTGTGGATGATGTTGTTCTTTGCCAACTTATCCAGCATCTTCTGTACACTGGGATAGAGCTTCTCTGCCTCTTCCTTGTTGGTCATGGCACGCAGTTTACGAACGGCGTTGCGCATGGTCTTTGCGTAATAGTGGTTATGCTCCTGCTTAACCTTGTCCTGACGAATTCTCTTCAGGGATGACTTGTGATTTGCCATTTTTTTCTGTTTTTTTAAAAATGTTAATATAAAGCTTATGGGTCTTACGTCTCTTGCGGACTGCCCTGGGCGGGTGTTGCCACCCTCCGCCACCGTATCCCCTGTATGGGTAGCACTTGGCTGTGCAGATGACGGATTTAATGGTAGTCCCTAGGAGAGTCGAACTCCTCTTTAGAGAATGAAAATCTCTCGTCCTAACCGATAGACGAAGGGACCATCGCCATTTTTTGCGGGTGCAAAGGTACTGCATTTTTTCGGTCTGACAAAATTTTCTTGCTGAAAAATGCTCTTTTTCCCGATTTTTTATGTAATTTCGCCCTCATGATTGTCAAGACAGAAGCCATCGTACTGCATACCTTGAAGTATGGGGAGCGTAAAATGATCGTGGAGATGTTCACGAGGCAACAGGGTAGGCTCTCCTTCGTGATGACGATGTCCAAGACGGGGAGGGGGTCGTTGAAGAAGCAGTATTTCCAGCCGATGACGTTGTTGGAGATCACCTTCGACATGCGACAGAGGGTGCAGCTGCAACAGCTCACTGACGCCCGTCTGCTGGTGCCATACACCACGCTCCCGTTATCAGCCGAGAAACTTGCCATCACTTTGTTCGTGGCTGAGTTCCTGTATTACGCACTGCGTTCTGAGCAGCGTAACGAACCCCTCTTCGACTATATCGCTGACTCCATGCAGTGGCTGGATGCCGCAGAGGAGGGGTTTGCGAATTTCCATCTGACGTTCCTCATGCGTCTCTCCCGTTTCCTGGGATTTTATCCGAATATGGAGACAGAGGGAATCTCTGATGTTGTCTTCGACTTGCGGGAGGGTCGTTTCTCTGTCACCGTGCCCATGCATCCCGACTTCCTGCCTCCTGTGGAAGCGCAACTGGTGCTGTTGCTGATGCGCATGGACTTCCCCACGATGCACCTGTTCCGACTTTCACGGACGGACCGTCAGCGTATCTTAGAGGTGCTGATGAGGTATTATAAATCACATCTGCCAGACTTTCATGAATTGAAAAGTCTGGCAGTGCTTGAAAAATTGTGGGATGGTGGATAATTATGTGGATGATGTTGTTTGTATTCTTATGAGAAAACGATGGTTCCCTGTACAGGCTCCTGTGGGGGCTCTTCCGTCTGTAGCGGCTCGTCACCACTTGCCTGATGGTAGATACTGTCCAGTATCTCCTTCGTGCGTTTATATGTCGGTGTCTGCTCTACGGCAGAGATGACATCGTCGTTGTCGAGGTCGTCGGGACGGAACACATAGACATGCGGACGGCGCTTGTAACGCTTCGTGCTGCCCTCGTTGCCATAGTAGCGATTACGACGGTCCTGACGCTCTGCCTCACGCTCCTGCTGTTCCGCAAGACGGGTGGCCTCCTCTTGGGTGTGGCGCTTCAGGTGTCCGTTCATACCGTCGACATTCTCGATGCCGAAGCCAGTAGCGAGGATGGTCACCTTCACCTTCTTTCCTAACTCGGGGTCGGTGGCGAGTCCCCACTTGATCTCGAAGTCGCCGAACTTCGCCATGAACTCGTTGATATCGTTCATCTCCTCCATCATGAGGGAGTCCTTGCCATCCTTATTGCCCGCAAACGAGATGCTGAGCAGGATTTTCTTTGAGTTGAACACGTCATTGTCGTTGAGCAACGGGGAGTTAAGGGCGTCGTCAATGGCTTTGCGCACACGACCCTCACCCTCGCCATAACCTGTTGACATGATGGCGACACCGCCATCCTTCAGCACCGTCTTCACATCGTTGAAGTCGAGGTTGATGAGTCCGTGGACGGTGATGATCTCCGCGATAGACTTAGCAGCCACCGACAGGGTGTCATCAGCCTTCCCGAAGGCGTCGAGCACCGACAGCTCAGGGTATATCTCACGTAAACGCTCGTTATTGATGACCAGCAGAGCATCGACATGCTTCGACATCTCCTCGACACCATCCAGTGCCTGGTCTATCTTGCGGTCACCCTCGAAACGGAAGGGGATGGTGACGATACCTACTGTCAGGATGCCCATCTCCTTGGAGACACGGGCGATGACAGGAGCGGCACCAGTGCCCGTACCACCACCCATACCGGCAGTGATGAACGTCATGCGGGTACCGTCACTCAGCATCGCCTTGATATCCTCAAGGCTCTCCTCGGCGGCAGCACGTGCACGTTCAGGCTTATTACCGGCGCCCAGTCCTTCCTTACCCAGTTGCAGATGAACGGGGACAGGGGAGTCGTTGAGTGCTTGGTTATCGGTATTACAGAGCACGAAGGTCACATCGTGAATGCCCTCACGATACATGTGGTTGACGGCATTACCGCCACCACCGCCAACACCAATCACCTTGATGATGCTGTTCTCCTTTTCGGGTGCACCGAAATCCAGTAAATTGTCCATATTATTTCTTTTTTCGTTAATCTTCTTCCTTGATAATCTCTTGTCCGAACTTCTTCAGCCAGCGTCCCATCTTGGTGAACGCACTGTTCTCCTTGCGACGCTCTGCCTCCAGACGGGCTTCCTCCTCAGCTTTCTCACGAGCTATACGCTCTTCGTCCTCTTTCTTCTGACGAGCCTCCTCCTCGGCACGGAGCACCTCCTCACGGGTACGGACGACACCAGCGGGGGTCTCCACAGCCTGACGAGCCTTGCGCTGGTCGAGGATGTTCTCTGCAGGCTGTTGCTGGGGCTGTCTGAAAAGGTCGCCATTGGGGTCTATCTCCTGTCCGGCACAGTTGATGTCTCCCTTGGCAAGGAGTCCTAAGACCGTGTTCATCTGTCCGTTCTTTGCCGTGATGTCGGGCAGGTTCGATACGATGGTCTGTGTGACGAACTTCGCCGTACGGATCTTCTCGATATGGGTATAGTTGGCGAAAGCCTTCTCTATCATTTTCATGTTGGAGCCACCACCCGTGAGGATGATACCACCCAGCAGTTTGTCGCACAACTCCTCGGGAACCTGACACCATGCGTTGGCAATGATCTCCTCCAGACGACCCTCTACGATCTCCACGAACTTACGGCTCTCCACCTGACGGTCTTGGTCGATAGGGTATTTCAGGTTGTTGTCGATATCGTTATTGTCGGTATAGGCTGACGCATATTTGATTTTCATCTTCTCAGCGTCACGCTCCTCCATCTGCAAGGAAGCGATATCCTTGGTGATGTTGTTACCTCCCAGAGGGATGACAGCGAGGTGGCGCAGCACGTTCTTGGAGTACACGCTGACCGTCGTCGTGTCGGCACCTAAGTCTATCAAGGCACATCCAGAGCGTTTCTCTGTCTCGGTGAGCACGCTGTCAGCGAGTGCCAGCGGTGCGAGATACATCTCTGCCACATTGATGTTGGCAGCCTCAAAACACATGTTGAGGTTCTTATAGAATGCCTTACGCTGCAGAATGTTCAGGAAGTTACCCTCGATATGGTTGCACTGGATACCTACTGGGTCCAGCTGATACTGGGAGTCGACCTTGTATTCCTGGACAGCGGCGTCGAGAATCTCCTGATCGGGGTATTTCATGTTACGGTTGGCGTCCATCAGTTCAATGACCATGTCCTGAGTGACTACCGTGTCAACAGGTAATTCTTTGGAGATGACATTACGAACAGAGCGTATTGACTGACCACCGACTCCGACATATACCTGTGTGATGGATGTCTTGAGCTGTTTCTCCAGTTTGCTGACGATAGTCGCCAGACACTGAGCGGTCTTGTCGATGTTGTACACATAACCCTTACGGATGAATGAGGAGGACTCCTCCTTTACCACGGCGAGTACCTGGATACTGCCGTCAAGGTTCTTCTTTCCTGCGATACCTGTCATCTTGGATGACCCCAGTTCGATAGCAACGATAAATTCTTTTGGCATCTTTATTTCTATATTTTTATTCCTTATTTTCTTCTCTTCTTACAGATAATCTGGTTGTCGAACTCCATATTGATATAGGAGTATTTGTTCCAGCCTGCCACACTCAGTCCGTAACGGTAGAATTTCTCCAGACGGTCGAACTTCTGGGGGATATTGGAGATACTGCCCAGATAGACGATATGGTCGCCAATGCGAGGTACCATCTCCACCGTGCCGTCCTCAAGGACGTTGAGCTGCTCCACCTGAGAGTGCCAGAACGGGTTCGTGGTGACGAAATTGCCAAGATAAGCCAGTTTCTTCTGGGCATAAGGACGATTGATATGTCCTGTGGCAATCACCAAGTCGCTGGTATAACGGGTGTTAGGCATGATCTCACCATGCATGTCCACATAATAGTCGTCCCCATTGTCTGCCTTGACACGTACGACGGGGAGACGCTGGGTGAGGATCACCTTCACATGTCCACCTTGTGTCTTGAAGCACTCTGCCGTCTCGACGAAGGGGTTCTGTCGAATCGTCTCCTCTATCTTACGGACGTTAATCTGCTTCATCGGTTGTCCTTGCGGATAGATCTTCGCCCGTTGAAGCTGCTCCTTGATCTCCATGTCTCCGAGGAATCCCTCAACATTCCCATCCTCGATATGGATATCCACCTGTGTGCATACCGACTTCTGGTCATCAGGCTGGTTGAGTGCCGTGATGGCAAGGAGCAGATAGACGGCAAGGATGATGTCTATCAGGATGAATATCGATTTCTTCCAGTTGAGGGTCATTGGCCTATTGCTTGTTCTTTAATATTTCTGTGATTTGCGGTACCTGATTGTCGAGGTCGCCAGCTCCTAATACGATAAGTACGTCAAAGTCGCGCTCCTTCACCAGTTGGAGGACATCATCCTTATGGATGATCTGTTTCTCAATACCTGGGCGCAGGTTGTTATAAATCAGTTCGGAGGTCACTCCCTCGATGGGAAGCTCACGGGCTGGGTATATCTCTGTGAGGATCACCTCGTCGAGTTGACTCAGTGCCTCCGCGAAGTCTTTGTAGAAGTCACGAGTGCGGGTATACAGGTGAGGCTGGAAGATTGCCGTGATCTTACGATGGCGATAAAGCTCACGAATACTCTTGGCACTCTGGTAGATCTCCTTGGGGTGGTGGGCATAGTCGCTGAGGAACACGATCTTGTCGTTCTTCAACTTGAAGTCGAAACGACGGTCGACACCTCCGAAGGTCTTCATGCCCTGACGCAACTCGTCGGCAGTGCAGCCGGCAAGCTGTGCCATTGCCATGGCAGCGATACCGTTCTCGATATTGATGGGAACGGGTTGTCCCAGTTCTATACCCTTCACGATCTCGATAGGAGAGATGAAGTCGAAGGATATCTCACCATCCTCGATACGGATATTCTCCGCATGGAAGTCGCCCTCATGGAGCGCATAGTCGTATCGTTTGACACCAGCCTGTAGGTTCTCCTTCATCTCCAAGTCACGATGGATGATCAGGGCACCCCCCAGTTGGATAAGCTCCGTATAATGACGGAAACTCTCCAGATAAGCCTCTTTCGTGCCATAGATATCCAGATGGTCGGGGTCTGTCGCCGTAATGACAGTCATCCAGGGGCGCAGCCAGTGGAAGGAGCGGTCAAACTCATCCGCCTCGATCACCACATAGTCAGAGTCGGAGAGGATATAGTTCGTACTATAGTTCTTGGAGATACCTCCCAAGAAGGCGTTGCAGTCGAGATGACTCAGGTGCATGATATGGGCACACATCGTAGAGGTTGTCGTCTTACCATGGGTACCAGCGACACAGAGTCCCTTATGCTGACGGGTCAGGGTGCCTAACACCTGTGCTCGTTTCTGAATCTCAAAACCATTCTGTCGGAAATACTGCAGCTCCTGATGCTCTTCAGGGATAGCTGGGGTGTAGATGACGAGACAGGAAGCCGGTTGCAGACAAGCCTCGGGAATCTCGTTGATATTCTCCTCATAGTGTATCAGCATTCCCTCTTTCTCCAACTGACGGGTGAGGTCACTGGGTGTCTTGTCATAACCAGCGGCCACCAGTCCACGACCGATGAAATAGCGGGCGATGGCACTCATTCCGATGCCACCGGCACCTACGAAATAAACGGCTTTGATATCTTTAATCTCCATTGCTTGCTAATCTAATGACCTCTTTGGCGATGATGGCTGCTGAGTCGGGCAGTGCCAGTTTGAGGATGTTCTCTTTCAATGACTCTAATCTCGCATGGTCGTTGACCGTCTCAACAGCCAATGCCAACAGCTGGGCGGGTGCCTCACTGTCTTTCACATAAAGGGCGGCATTGACATTGACCAATGCCATGGCATTCTTCGTCTGGTGGTCTTCTGCTACATTAGGACTGGGTACCAGGATGACGGGCTTGCCTATCAGACAGAACTCGGAGATGCTGCTGGCACCAGCACGGCTGATGGCGAGGTCGGCAGCCTTATAGGCAGCTCCCATGTCACTGATGAAGTCGGTGACAATCAAGTTGTCGGGCTTTCCTTCCTTCTCTAACTGCTCCATGATCTGGTCGTGGTAGTATTTACCCGTCTGCCATACAAACTGTACGTCGCTCTGACGAACGAGGTCAAGGTGCTGCATGACACTCTCGTTGATGGTTCTGGCTCCTAAGCTGCCACCCACCAAGAGAATGGTCTTCTTATTGGGGTCAAGACCGAAAGAACGGACGGCATCCTCACGAGAGGCTGTCGTCTCCAACAACGACTGACGGACAGGATTACCCGTCTTGACAATCTTGTCGGCAGGGAAGAAACGCTCCATACCGTCGTAGGCGACACAGATCTTCTCGGCTTTCTTTGCCAACAGTTTATTGGTAACTCCCGCATAGGAGTTCTGTTCCTGTATCAGACAAGGGATACCCATCGAGGCTGCTTTGTTGAGCGTAGGACCACTGGCATAGCCACCCACACCAATAGCTACCTGTGGCTGGAAGTCCTTGATGATTTTCTTCGCCATCTGCTGACTTTTCCAAATCTTAAAGAGTACAACGATGTTCTTGAAGAGATTCTTACGGTCGAAACCACAGATTGGCAACCCTTTTATCTCGTAACCAGCAGCAGGTACACGTTGCATCTCCATGCGACCTAATGCGCCCACAAAGAGAATCTTGGCATCAGGGCGTAACTCCCTGATGGCATTGGCGATAGATACGGCTGGGAAGATGTGCCCACCTGTACCGCCACCACTGATGATAACCCTTAAATCGTTGTTCATATACCTTATTATATATAGTACTCTGCAAAATTACGAATTAAATTTCTTTTTAGCGAATGTTACCCGATATTTTTTACCGCTTCGGGCTCTTTCTTCATTTTCGCTGAGCGACTGATGCTCAATATGGTGCCGACATAGGCACAATTGATGATGGTAGAGGTTCCTCCCTTGGAGATCAACGGCAGGGGCTGACCAGTGACTGGAGCCAGTCCTACAGCCACCATCATGTTGAAAGCAGCCTGTATCACCAACAGTAAAGCGAGTCCCATGACGAGGAAGGCAGGGAAGTTGTTCTCGCAGCGGCTCGCGATACGTGCCGCACGATAAAGCAGGATGATATATAAGAATATCACGGAGGCGGCTCCTATGATTCCTAACTCCTCAATGACAATGGCATAGATGAAGTCGGAGAACGCCTGTGACAGGAAGTCACGCTCCACAGACTTACCAGGACCTTTTCCGATGATGTTGCTGGAGACGATGGCGATATTAGCATGTGCCACCTGTGCGTCCTTGTCGAGGTCGTACTCTTGTGGTGTGACATCATCCTTCCCGAATTTAAGGATTCGTCCCTTCCAGGTGTCCGCACGGTGGAGCATCTTTTCCAGCTTGTTCTTCTTCTTTGGTTGGTCGGTCTGTTCTGTCTTGGCGACTTCCTCTCCTGTGGTGTCATGACCTACCAGCATCACCATGGAGATGGCAAGGACGACAAGGAATGCCAATATACCGATCAGTTTACCAAGTTGTCTGAAAGGTACCAGTCCGATGAACATCATCAAGATGACGACCACAAACAGCAAGGCTGCCGTAGAGAGGTTCTCCAGTCCGATGAGGAAACAGGTGGGAATCGTGATCCACAGAATCCATTTGAAGGCTTTTTTATCAGCTCCGTTCTCTCGTTGCATAGCACTGAGAATCTGGGCTGTTGTCAAAACGATAGTGCCTTTGGCTATCTCGGAGGGTTGGAAAGTGAAACCAAACAAGGAGATGACGCGGTTGGCGCCATTGATGGTCTGTCCGCCAATCAGTACCCATAGCAGGGTGATGGCAGTGATAAGCAAGAGGAAGGGGGTCATCAACTTAAAGAACCTGCAAGGGATGTTCAACGTGATGACAGCCACAAGGACACCAAAAGCAATGGTTCCTGCATGGTAAATAATAGGTCCGATGTAGTTCTGACTCTTGTAGGTCAGGTTACTGGAGGCAGAGAATACCTCCACGATACTGATCATACAGAGAAAGAAGAACACCATCCAGATGACTTTGTCTCCCTTGAAAATATTGCCTATCTTCTTATTCATATTTATAGATTTCTTGCTAATTCTTTGAATTGCTCACCACGGTCTTCCATATTTTTGAAGAGGTCGAAAGACGCACAACAAGGACTCAGCAGGACCGTCATACCAGGCTCGGCAAGCTCGTAGCATGCCTTTATGCACTCCTTCATGGAATGGGTGTCCCTCACAGGAATCCCCATGCCGTCGAAATTGTCATGTAATTTCTGATTGTCAGCACCCAGATACACCAGTCCCGCACATTTCTCCTTCACCAGTGGTTTGATGGGATCATAATCGTTGCCCTTGTCCTTACCACCGATAATAAGGATGGTCTTGGTCTTCATCGACTCTAACGCATACCAGCAGGCATCCACGTTCGTGGCTTTGGAGTCGTTGATATATTGGACACCACGGACCATGCAGACTTTCTCCAAGCGATGCTCCACACCAGGGAAGTCGCTTAATGACTTACGGATGACCTCTTTCTTGATACCGGCAATGTTGGTAGCGATACCAGCGGCAAGGGAGTTGTAGATATTATGCTTGCCAGTCAGGCTGAGTGCCTCCTGTTCCATATTGAATGGCTCAGGCTTCTCAATCTTATACTGTCCTTCCTCGATATATCCGATGCTACCTTTCTCTTTCAACTCAGAGAAGGGATACTGGATGGCTTGGATATGGTATTTCTCCAACTCCTTCTTGATGATGGGGTCGTCATTCCAGTAGATAAAGGCATCGTTAGGTGTCTGGTTCTGGATGATACGCATCTTGGCATCTACGTAATTCTGCATGCAGAAATCATAGCGGTCGAGATGGTCGGGTGTGATATTTAGCAAGATAGCTATATTTGCACGGAAGTCATACATATTATCCAATTGGAAAGAGCTGAGCTCAATGATGTAGTATTCGTGTGGGTCCTCTGCAACCTGTAGGGCGAGGGAGTTGCCAATGTTACCGGCAAGTCCTGCGTCATATCCTGCCTCTTTGAAAATATGATAGATAAGACTCGTCGTCGTCGTCTTTCCATTAGAACCGGTGATACACACCATCTTGGAGTTGGTATAACGACTGGCGAACTCTATCTCGCTGATGATATGGATGCCCTTCTCCTTGATTCTCATAATCATAGGAGCTGTATCGGGGATACCAGGACTCTTGATAATCTCGTCGGCATTGAGAATCTTCTCTTCTGAGTGCTGACCCTCTTCCCACTCGATATGACGGGAGTCCATCAGATTCTTGTATTTCTCATTGATTTTCGACATGTCACTGACAAACACTTCGAAGCCTTCTTTCTTGGCGAGGACGGCTGCACCAGCTCCGCTTTCTCCTGCTCCTAATATGACAATCCTGCTCATCTTACTTTCAACGTTATAATGGTTATTGCTACTAATATAATGGTCGTAATCCAGAAACGGATGGTGATTTTCGACTCATGGAAAGGTCTGTGAGGCCATCCTTTGAGGAGATACGTACTTGTCTGGTCTAGTTGGGAGTCTAAACGACGGAAGGTGTCGTGGATAGGGGTGGCCCGGAACACCCTTACACGCTTTCCCTTTCGTTTCTGTATCTTGAACCACTGGGTCTGTATAATCACACTCAGACTCTCGATGAAGAAGATACCACAAAGGACTGGGAGTAAGAGTTCTTTGTGGACGATGACAGCACATACCCCAATGATTCCTCCAATGGTCAGCGAGCCTGTATCACCCATAAATACCTGGGCAGGATAGGCGTTGTACCAGAGAAAGCCTATCATCGCACCGATAAAGGAACTGAGGAACACTACCAACTCCTGTGAGCCAGGGATATACATGATATCAAAATAGGCTGCATAGACAATATGGCTGCTGACATAGGCAAATATCATCAAACCGACTCCTATGATGGCGGAGTTTCCTGCACACATACCGTCCATGCCGTCGTTCAGGTTGGCGCCATTGCTGACAGCAGTCACCACGAATATGGTCATCAGGACGAAGAGAACCCATCCTGCCGCTACTTTGTATTTCCCACAGAACGACATCACATCTGAGTAGTTCAAATTATGGTTCTTGATGAATGGGATGGTCGTCTGGAGCGATTTCACGTCTTCCGCCTTGTGCTTGACGACAATCTCCTGTTGGTTCTGCTGGGGTACTGTGATATTCTCACGGACGACGGCATCAGGACTAAGCCATAAGGTCAAGCCGACAATAAAACCGATAGACACCTGTCCGATAATCTTGTATTTTCCCTTTAATCCGTCCTTGTTCTTCTTGAAGATCTTGATATAGTCATCCATAAATCCCAGGAAGCCCAGCCATACCGTCGTGATAATCATCAATATCAGATAGATGTTACGCATACGACCTAATAAGAGGATGGGGATAAGGATGGAGACTATGATGATGATGCCACCCATCGTGGGAACACCTTTCTTCTCTATCCCAAAGGGGTCAATGCTCACGTCACGAGCAGTCTCGGAGATATTGCGATGCTTCATCCATTTAATAAACCGCTCTCCGAACCAAGCAGAGATGATCAATGAGAGAATCAATGCCAGCAAAGCGCGGAAAGAGATATACGACCAGATATGTGCACCTGGTATGTTGAATTGCTCTAAGAATCTAAACAGATAGTATAACATAGGCGTTAATTGATTTCAAAGATTTCACGTACTACCTCACGATCGTCAAAATGGTGCTTGACACCCTTGATCTCCTGATAGTCCTCATGCCCTTTTCCTGCAATGAGGATGACATCCCCTTTCTGCGCCATCATACAGGCTGTGCGGATGGCTTCCTTACGATCCGTGATACTGATGGTCTTCTTCATCTGTTGGGTGTTAAGACCAGCCAGCATGTCGTTGATGATGTCCTGCGGCTCCTCGAAACGGGGATTGTCACTGGTGATGATGACCCGGTCACTTTGCTTGGCTGCTTCCTGTGCCATCAACGGACGCTTACCCTTGTCTCTGTTACCTCCGGCACCACAGACGGAAATGACTTGTCCGCCTTTACCGTCCAATACCTCGTGGATGGCATTCAGCACATTCTCTAACGCATCAGGAGTGTGGGCATAGTCGACAATGGCAGTAACTCCCTCTTTGGAGCGGATAGGCTCCAGCCGTCCAGCCACACTCTTGAGGGTGCTTAATATCAACAGGATATCCTCTTGCTTCTTGCCTAACATGATGGCAGCGCCATAGACAGCAAGCAAATTGCTGACATTGAATTTGCCGATAAACTGTACACCCACTTCCTTTCCGTTTATCTCCAGATACATACCCTCAAAATGACATTCAATGATGCGAGCACGGAAATCAGCCATTGTGCGAGTGGAGTAGGTCTTGATTTTTGCCTTGCAGTTCTGAACCATCACACTACCGTTCTTGTCATCTGCGTTGGTAATGGCAAAAGCATCCTTTGGAAGACTATCGAAGAACGCTTTCTTCGCATCACGATAGTTCTCAAAGGTCTTATGGTAGTCTAAATGGTCACGCGTCAGATTTGTGAATAGCCCTCCAGCAAACTGCAGCCCTCCTATGCGCTGCTGGGCAATGGCATGGCTCGAACATTCCATAAAGGCATACTCACAACCTGCCTCAACCATTTTATTTAACAATCGGTTTAATTCGATGGGGTCGGGTGTCGTATGGTCGGCAGGAATAGCTTCTTCCTCGATATAGTTGCAGACTGTTGAGAGCAATCCGCATTTGTGTCCGAACTTGCGAAACATATTATATAATAAGGTGGCTATAGTCGTCTTACCATTAGTACCTGTGACACCAACCAGTTTCAGCTTTTTGGAAGGTTCGCCAAAGAAAACGGTGGCTACAGGTCCCACGGCACTTTCCGTAGAAGTAACCTGTATATACGTTATTCCCTCAGCTTTCTCATCAGGAAGATCCTCACATAAAACAGCAGAAGCCCCCAGCTCTAATGCTTTTGGAATAAACTTGTGTCCGTCTGTCTGTGTTCCTTTTATGGCAACGAACAAGTGTCCTTTCTCGATTTTGCGAGAATCAATGTTAATACCAGTGATGTCGATTTGCTCGTCACCGATGATACGGAGTGGTTTGACGTATTTAAGCAGTTCACTTAGTCTCATGATATCTATTTTTAAATATTATTCTAAACTCAAAATACACTCACTGCCCTGTGTGATAGACTTCCCTGCCGCATAACTTTGGCTCTTCACTTTTCCTCTGCCATGCAGTTTGACTTTTAATCCTAAGCTCTCTAACAGATAGATAGCATCTTTTGCTCCCATGCCAATCACGTCGGGAGTGACGTTCTTGTTGACTTGGAATTGCTGGAGAGCGACCTGACTAGACTGACGCTCGGCTTTACCCCATATGGGGTTACCATTAGCATAAGAACCTTCCCAGCTCTTGTTGGTCTTGATGCCTAAATGATTTAAGACATAGTTGGCATCCATGATATTGCCATTCTTGACATCTGGGATGACGATGGAGGTAGTATCGTGAGCGTCTTGAACTTTTAATTTCAAGTTGCGAGCCATGACACCCTCAGAGATATGGTGGAATACGACACCACTCATGCCACCGCCAGATGCTGGTAAACCGGATTTCTTCAGACAGACAATACAGGTATAACGAGGATTGTCTGCTGGGAAATATCCTGCGAATGACAACCAGTATTTGACAATACCAGTCTTATATCCGCCACCTTCAGCAATCTGTGCGGTACCAGTCTTACCTGCCACCTTGAACATTCGTGAACCTGCTTTTCTTCCAAGTCCTTGGCTCACTACATGTTCTAGGATAGTCTGCATCGTCTTGATCGTTTGTGGTTTAGCGATTCTTCGTTCCATGACTTTCTCTGGTGGGAACTCAGCCACTACTTTCCCATCTTTCATGACGCTCTTGACAAATCGAGGTCTCATCATGATACCATCATTTGCAATGGCATTATAGAAGGTTACCGTTGAAATCGGCGGAATTTGTGTTTCATAACCAATGGACATCCAAGGTAGAGCTGTCTTGCTCCAGTTCGTCCAATGTCCGTATTTGTCTTTTTCCGGCATGCGGATATGAGGACGTGCATAACCCTTGATAGGGAGTTTGAGGTCTGCAGCTAATCCTGTTCGGTAGATACCCTCAATAAATCTTTCGGGTTTACTGCCATATTTCTCGTCTATGATACGACTCACACCGATGTTGGAGCTCACTTCCAAAATGCGGGGTAAAGAGATGTTCCCATATCCACCACGTCGCCAGTTGTGGTCCTTCATGTCCCTACCGTGCATGTTCCAGATACCACATCCCGTTTCCACTCGGTAGGTTGTGTCAACAACACCATCGTCAAGTGCTACCAATATAGAGGCAGTCTTGAATACGGAGCCTGGTTCGCGGAGATCGGCAACAGCATTGTTTTTCACTTCACGATATTCTCCATCTGGACAGCGGGTCATGTTAACAATGGCTTTGATGTCACCTGTCTCTACTTCCATAAGGATGGCGACACCGAGGTCTCCACCAATAAATTTCAACTCCTCAATAACAGCTCGTTCCGCAAGGTCTTGCATGTTTACATCAATCGTTGTCACGATATCACAACCATCAATAGGCATCGTTACAGGGATGTTCATGTATTTATTGAGAATCTTACGACGGTTGGTGAGTCCTGGAGTACCGCGTAGGATAGAGTCGAACGCCAACTCCAGTCCCAGACGAGCACTGTCTTTGGCACCGAACATAGAACCAATGGTGCGTTCACCCAAAGAGCCGAAGGGACGACGACGGGCATTAAACTCTTCCTCGTGGAAACCACTCTTATATTTAGGAAGACGGAATAGGGGAAGTTGCTTTACTTCTGTATAGGTATTATAGTCGATACGGCGAGGCCAGATAGACCAGTGCTGTGACATCTTTTCATGTCCTTCCTCTAAGTGCTTCTTGAATTCCTCGGCAGTCTTCTGGGGGAATATCTCATGAAGCCCCATGCAGATGGAGTCTACTTTCTCTTGCCAGATAGAGTCCTTCTCTTCACCGCCAGCTTTGAAGTCCATAAAAATCTTATACTCTGGGATGGAGCTTGCCATCAGCTGTCCATCGCAGCTGAGAATGTTTCCACGTTTGGGCTTCACACTGACACTATCACGCTTCAGGCGGTCTGCGACATCAGTCCAGTATTGTTTTTTTGCCGTCATGATATAGAAGGCTTTGCCGATGACGGCAAGACCAACAATAGTGAGCACTACAGCAATAGCCATGTAGCGCGGCATTACTTTGTCATTGTCGAATTTACTCATGGCGGTCTTTTATTCTGGAACTTGTATTATATAAGGAGGCTGGTCTGCAATATGCAGCAACGAGTCCTTGTTTTGTTTTAATATATCAAGCACGTGACTCTCGCGGCATTTCTCAGTGAGCGTACTGGAGGCTGCAAGTGCCTTGTTCTTAGCGTCTTTCAGTTGTGTCTCAAGCCTATCGATAGCTTGCATGTCTTGTTGGCATTGATAGCGGAAAGCTACATAAACAATGGTGAAAGCCACAATCAGTACAAACAGCCAGATTTGTGAGCGAACCATCTCTGCAGTAAGAATATCCCCACCAAGTATCGTACGGAGATTGACTTGCTGAGAAGGTCTTGGGTCTTCTTCACTAGCTGTCTCCTTGATTTTCTTGATGGTCTCTTGCAACACTTTCTCACTATTGTCAGGTTCTTGCTGCCCAACAAATTCCTCGTCTTGTTCGATGAATTGTTCTTGGTTGCTGAGCTCTTGTGCTTCTTTTCCTTCCATGCTTTTTCTTATATTTTTTCAGCGATTCTGAGTTTGGCACTCCTGCTACGTGGGTTGTTGTGTAGTTCGTTTTCTTGAGGAGTGATAACTTTGTTGTTTACGATCCGGAAAGGACTGGATATACGTCCGAAAAAATCTTGTTCGATTTTTCCCTCTGCATTCCCTGCCTTCATCACGTTTTTTACGATGCGGTCCTCCAAAGAATGATAGGTGATGACACTGAGTCGTCCTCCTTTTTTTAGTAAAAGACTTGCGCCATTAAGCATATCACGTAAGGCATCCATCTCATGGTTGACCTCTATACGTAAGGCCTGAAATAGTCTTGCCAGGTCTTTTTTCTCTTTCTCAGTGCGCATTAATTTCTCTGTGGCAGCTATTAAATCACCTGTTGTTTCTATGCGCTTTTGCTTCCTGTATGTGTCGATCGCATTGGCAATGCGACGTGAGTTTTTCATTTCTCCATAGATGTAGAATACGTCCGCTAACTTCACCTCATCGTATTCGTTAACGACATCAGCTGCAGTCTTGCCTGCTCTCTTGTTCATACGCATGTCAAGAGGAGCGTCAAAACGGAAAGAGAATCCTCTGGTCTCGTCATCGAAGTGGTGAGAGGAGACTCCAAGATCAGCTAACAATCCGTCAATCTGCTCTATCTGGTAATATTGCATCCAATTGCGAAGGTATCTGAAATTACTACGTACGAAAGTGAAACGCTTATCGTTGATGATATTGTCCTCTGCATCAGCATCTTGGTCGAAACTGTAGAGATGTCCTTTTAAACCCAGTCTGGAGAGGATCTCCCGACTATGTCCGCCACCTCCGAAAGTGACATCTACATAGATGCCTTCGGGCTTGATGGCAAGTCCGTCGATACTCTCTTGAAGGAGTACTGGTACGTGATATGTCTCTGCAGTCTTCATCTTTTCTTTTTATTCTTCAACACCCATAAGTTCTTCCAATGAGCTACTGAATTCCTCTGGTGTCATCTGCTGTTCTTCGGCTTTTTGGACACCCCATATCTCGATGGTGTCACCCATGCCAACAAATTTAATGTCTTGCTCTATGGCTGCCATGCGCTGATACCGCTTGGGTATCAGAAACCGACCGTTTCCGTCAAGACTGATAATCTCTACCTCGCTGACGAACTGGCGGAATACTTGTTGGTGTTGTTTGTTCCATCTGTTCAGACGCTGTCTCATTGTGTCCATCTGCTCATTCCAAACGGATTCGGGATAAAGTACAAGACATGGCTGGAAGACATCTTTGCGAAGAACGAGTCCTTCTTCCCCACCTGCTTGCAGTATTTTGCGGAAGGTGGCGGGTAGAAAGGCACGGCCTTTGGTGTCCATTTTTGCTTCAATATTACCTAAAAATCGCATGCGTACTTCTTTATAATTATAATGTCGGTTGCAAAATTAATCATTTTCCTCCACAATTCTCCACATTTCCCCACTTTATTTTAGTGAATATTCCTTAAAAAACGGCGCGTGATTTATATTTTATTGATATACAACATTTTACGTACTTACTAAAAAGTGGGGAGGAATGAAAATCATAAAGAAGTTTTTAAGGGAAATTCTATGTTATTTGGCGAAGTTTGCACATTTTTTGTTAAAAGTGCATTTTTCTCAAACAAATTTGTTATTTTTGCAAACTGTTAGTAGATATGTGAGAGAAATGGAAAAAATCACAGAAAAGACGATTGATATCGATGAAATTCTGAGGAGTAAGATGGGCCCCAAAGCTAAATGGATTCCTTCATTTCTTGTTTCGTGGCTCAAGCGTACCATCCATCAAGATGAGGTAAACGCTTTCCTTTGGGAGAGTCGTGATAAAATTGGCACTGAATGGTTGGAGGCTTGTGTGGAATATCTTCAGATGACACTTAAAATTGAAGGTAAGGAAAATTTGCCTGACAAAAACGACGGATGCTTGTATACGTTTGTGTCGAACCATCCGTTAGGGGGAGAAGACGGTGTCGCTTTGGGTGCCATTATCGGTCGTCACTATGACAGCCGTTTTCGTTATTTGGTGAATGATCTCCTCATGAACCTTCCCGGACTTGCTCCATTATGTATTCCTATCAATAAGACAGGGAAACAGAGTCGTAACTTACCTGCCATGGTGAAGGCGGGCTTTGAGAGTGGCAACCATCTGCTGATGTACCCTGCTGGTCTCTGCTCGCGCAAACAGAGTGACGGTAGTATTCGAGATATACCTTGGTCTAAGACTTTTATCACTAAAAGTGTGGAGTATCAACGTGATATTGTTCCCATTCATTTTAGTGGACAGAATTCTAAGTTCTTTTATCGTTTAGCCAATTTTTCGGACAAATTCCTACCATTTAATTTAGCGATGCTTTATTTGGTGGATGAGATGTATAAAAATGTGGGAAAGACCTTTGAAGTCAAGATAGGTAAACCGATACCTTGGCAGACCTTCGATCATAGTAAGACACCGTTAGAATGGGCTAAATTTGTGCAAGACAAAGTCTACGAACTCTAAACAACCAGTAATAAAATGGAACAGGAAATCATCCAGCCGATTGACAAAGAATTGCTCAAGAGCGAATTAACGTCAGGCAAGCAGTTGCGTTTGACTAACAAGAGCAATAATGAGATTTATGTGGTAACAGCGCATAACGCTCCTAACGTATTAAGGGAGATAGGCCGCTTACGTGAGATTGTCTTTCGTGAGGCTGGCGGTGGTACTGGCAAAGAGTTGGATCTCGATGAGTTTGATCTTTGTGACAATTGTTATAAGCAGTTGATTGTATGGAATCCAGAAGCAGAAGAGATTATTGGTGGTTATCGGTATCTGTTAGGTACTGATTGGGAGTATGATGATAAAGGTCAACCTATTCTTGCTACGAGCCATATGTTCCATTTCTCTGAGAAGTTTATCAAGGAATACGCACCTTATACTGCAGAGCTGGGGCGCTCTTTTGTATCCTTGCCTTATCAATCTTCTCGCATGGGTGCTAAAAGCCTATTTGCCCTGGATAATCTTTGGGACGGATTGGGGGCGATTACGGTCATTCGCCCTAATGTGCGCTATTATTTTGGTAAGATGACCATGTATCCTTCCTATATCCGTAAAGGACGTGATATGATTCTCTATTTCCTCAAGAAGTATTTTGATGACAAAGAAAAGCTTATCATTCCGATGAAACCGCTTATTATTGAAACTGATGAAGCCGAGTTGGAGAGACTTTTCTGTATGAATTCTTTTAAGGAAGATTATCGTATTTTGAATAGGGAGATTCGTAAGTTGGGCTACAATATTCCTCCATTGGTAAATGCATACATGGGTCTCTCTCCAACAATGAAGCTCTTCGGAACAGCTATTAATTACGGTTTTGGTGATGTGGAAGAAACGGGCATCTTAATAGCTATTGACGAGATTTTTGAGGAAAAACGTAAACGACATATTGATACCTTTATTGATATGCATCGTGACGAGTTGAAGATCACCTCTGGAGCCAATAAAGTTATATATAAAGAGAAATAATGATGGCTATACGATAGGCAGTGATATGCCGTTCATCTTTTGGTAGACATCCAGCGCATAAACGTCTGTCATTCCAGCAATGTAGTCTATCATTGCCATGATACGGGTCTCTAAATCTTTAGCCTTGATGTCGTACTGACTGGATACGCGGTCTATTAGTTGCTTGGAGTAGAAACGGTTAGGATGTATAACCGCCTCAGTCATCTGCTCCATCAAAGTCTCCATGATCTTGTAACCAGAAAGTTCTACATCGAGCACGGGCCGACTCTGATAAATGCGCTCTACTGATAATTTGGAGCAATCCTCATACGCTTTTGCTTGTAATTCGTTAATGTGACTGATGAGACTGCCAGTAAAAGAACCGTTCAGAATATCTTCTTCGTGTTTGATAAAAGTATTTACACACTCACTTTCCAACTTTCCAATCACACAAGCACGCATATAAACTACCATTTCGTTGGGGTCAAGCACACCTTCCTCTGAAATTCTCCGTTGAATTCGTGCTTTTTCTTCCTCGTTGAAGAAACTGAGCAATAGCTTTTCGGTCTCCGCATAAGAGAGAATTTTTAACTTATGAGCATCTTCCAAATCCATAATCTCATAGCAGATGTCATCTGCTGCCTCCACTAAATATACTAATGGATGGCGAACATATCGAAGAGGCTCTCCTTCTTTGGAGAGACGGATAATTTCCATTTCATCGGCAATCCTCTGATAGAAATCCTGCTCAGAATGGAAGAAGCCGAACTTACCTTTCTTGCTGGCTGCAGAGGAGGCAAAAGGGTATTTGACAATACTGGCGAGAGTGCTGTATGTCATCACAAAACCACCAGGTCGTCTGCCTTTAAACTGATGGGTGAGTAGGCGGAAGGCATTAGCGTTTCCCTCAAAGTGTGTGATGTCATCCCAAAAGGCAGGACTCACCTTCTCCTTTAGGAAACTGCCAGGTCCTTCGGTGAAGAATGTCTGTATCGCTTTCTCGCCACTGTGACCAAAAGGTGGATTTCCTAAGTCGTGGGCAAGACATGCGGTACTGACTATCTGTCCAATCTGCTCTAACATGGTATCTTTTAGTTCAGGATGCTTCTCCCCGATGATACGATGTGCTACGTCATTACCCAAAGACATACCCACACTGGCAACTTCCAAAGAGTGTGTCAGCCTGTTATGCACGAAAATACTGCCAGGCAAAGGGAAAACCTGTGTCTTGTTTTGCAGTCGGCGGAAAGGTGCCGAGAAAATGAGTCGGTCATAGTCACGCTTGAACTCTGTGCGGTCGTCATGTGGCTTCGAGTGACGGAATTCTTGACCTAATCGCTTGTTTGAAATGAGTTTATTCCAGTCCATCATGGTGCAAAATTACAACTTTTTTAGCTATAAAACCACTTTTTCCTTAAAAAGTATGGCTATTTGGAGAGAAATGACTAATTTTGCACATTAATTAATAGTAACATTTCGAAATGATTCAGATAAAAGTTGTAAACCGAGGGCATCAACAGCTGCCCACTTATGCCACACCACAAAGTGCAGGCATGGATCTCCGTGCGAATATTGAGGAGCCAATCACCCTTCATCCTATGGAAAGGCGTTTGATACCTACAGGATTGCATATCGCACTACCAGAGGGATATGAGGCACAGGTACGTCCCCGTAGTGGTCTCGCTCTCAAACATGGACTGACAGTGTTGAACTCACCTGGTACAATTGATGCGGATTATCGTGGTGAGGTGGGTGTCCTTCTGATTAATCTCTCGCAGGAAGATTTTGTGATTAATGACGGAGAACGTATTGCCCAGATGATCATTGCTAAACATGAACAGGCGGATTTCGTCGTGGTGGAGGTACTCGACCAGACAGAGCGTGGCGAAGGAGGTTATGGACATACAGGCGTAAAATAAGGATATTCAGTGAAAAGACTAGGTTTATTATTTCTCTTGGTATTAACGGCGGGATTGTCTGTAGTTGCACAGACGGTCAACGCTAATCGTCGCTATGATGCTTTCTTCTTGGAGGCTATCTGTGAGCGAGCCAAAGGAAATAATGATGCCGCATTTGATCTGTTACGCCGTTGTGTGGAGATTGACTCCTCGAAATCGGAGGCTTATTTTTATTTGAGCCACTATTATGGTGCCTTGAAACTCAAAGACCAAGCACTTGCCTGTGTTGAGAAAGCAGCATCCATAGAACCGGAGAATGCCACTTATCAAGAGAATTTGGCGAATGCTTATATTAATCTCCATCAGTATGATAAGGCAGCGGTTGTCTTGGAACGTCTATACGATCAACATCGTGACAGGGATGATGTCTTGGGTATTCTCATTCAGCTTTATGAGGAGCAGCATGAGTATGGAGCAGCGATTAAAGCATTGGAGAAGTTAGAGACCATAGAGGGAAAGAGTGAGCGCCTTTCATATGCCAAGAGTAATTTCTATACGCAGTTAGGTGACAAGAAAGCTGCTATTGCGGAGATGAAGCGTCTAGCCGACCAGTATCCTAACGACCAGAATTATCGGGGACTTTATGCCAATACCCTTTTTGTGAACGGACAGAAGAAGAAAGCCTTGGAGATATACCATGATATTCTGCGCATAGAGCCTGAGAATCGGAATGCTTTGATGGCTTTGCTTGCCTATGAGAAGGATGAGGGTGACCCAGAGAGGGCAGCAGCCTTGACAGAGCAGGTGTTGTTGAGTAAGAATGTCACCTCACAGGACCGCATTTTACTGATGCGTCAAGAGATAGGACAGAGTGAACAAGAGGGAGGTGACTCTACTCGTGTGCTCTATCTTTTCCATCGGATGCTGGAACAGCCACAGATGGATGCGGATGTGGCAATCCTCTGTGCGACCTATATGAATCTGAAACAGATGCCTAACGATTCTATCAGTGCTGTATTACAGCAAGTGCTGAAGGTTGCTCCAGATCATGCTGCAGCCCGATTACAGCTAGTAAGTTACGCATGGCAGGCAGACGACATGAACAGTATTATCTCTCTTTGTAAGGATGCCCGCCAGTATAATCCCGATGAAATGGCATTTTATTACTATCAGGGGATTGCCTATTACAAACAGGAGAAACTGAATGAGGCACTCGATGCTTTCCAGAATGGTATCAGTGTCATCAACCAGCAGAGTGATGTCGAGATTGTCAGTGACTTCTATGCTGTCATGGGTGATATTCTGCACCAGAAAGGACTAGACAAGGAGGCTTTTGCCGCCTATGACTCCTGTCTGGCGTGGAAAGACGATAATATTGGTTGCTTGAATAACTACGCCTACTATCTCAGTGAGAAAGAAATACACTTGGAAAAGGCAGAGCAGATGTCATACCGTACCATCAAGGCAGAGCCGAAGAATGCGACTTACCTTGATACCTATGCCTGGATTCTTTTTAAGGAAGGACGCTATGCAGAGTCAAAGATTTACATCGATCAGACATTACAATGTGACTCCGATACGTCGGCAGTGCTACTGGAGCATGCAGGTGATATCTATTATCATGCAGGTGAGAAGGAACAGGCATTAGCCTATTGGCAGCTGGCATTGACACGTGCTGCAGAGGTCCCGCCACAGCCAGCTGCGGAAGATCGTAGAGAGATATTAACACGAAAGATAAAACTAAAAAAATACCTAAAAGAATGAAACCATCACGTATTATGAAACTTGCCGCCTTGGTACTGCCATTGGTATTGGTAGCTTGCGGCACACAGAAGAAAGCTGTAAAAGAGACTAAGACAACGACTCCGTCTACTATGAAGGCGCAGCAGTTCTTACAGAAAGTGAATGACAATGCACAATATGCTAAGTTCATTACTTCTAAAGTGAAATTCTCAGTGGAGGTAGGTAACCAGCAGTTGACACTGACAGGTAACCTGAAGATGAAGCGTGACGATGTGATTCGTCTGCAATTGATGGCTTTCGGCTTCGTAGAGGCAGGACGTCTGGAGTTTACGAAAGACTATGTGCTGATCATGGACCGTATCAACAAACAATTCATCAAGGCAAGCTATAACCAGTTGGATTTCATGCGTAATAGTGGTCTGAATTTCTACTCTTTGCAGGCATTGTTCTGGAATGAGTTGTTCCAGCCCGGCAAGTCAAAGATCACCGACGAGTTGCTGAACGCCTATGAGACTGACTTGATAGGCGAGGATGCTATCATCTCGATGGAGAATGGCAAGCTCTCTTATCGTTGGCTTGCTGATAAGGATGGCGCACTAATCAAGATGGCAAACATCATGTATGAGGATAAGATTCGTGGTAACTATCAGTTGAACTGGGACTACGAAGACTTCCGTGCCAGTGGCAAGAAACAGTTCCCCTTCACCCATCATATCCTGTTTAATAGTCCGGGTAAGTCTGTTAAGATGGGTATGAATTTCAATTATCTCGGCAATGACGAGGAGTGGGAGACCCGCACAGAGATTTCCGGCAAATATCGAGAGGTAAGCGTTGACGAGATCCTTCGTCGCTTTATGGCTCTATAATCGAGGATGAGGCGGACTGGTATACTTATCATACTTCTGCTCTTTGCCTTGAGTCCGTATGCGCAGCAGCGGCGTACGACGACAAAGGGGAAGAATAAGACTACTGTTGTTAAGAAAACAACCAAGAAGACGACCAAAAAGAAGACGACTTCTACGAAGAGTTCGTCAGGGCAGCCAGTCTCTGTGCAGAGTTTGCAAAACCAGCGTCAGCAGATTCAGCAGCAGATTAAGGAGCAGGAGCAGAAACTTCGCTCCAATGAGCGTGATGTCAAGAAGCGGCTGGAGAACCTGATGATGCTCAACACAGAGATAGCCCACAAACGTCGTACGATAGATACCATCCGCAAAGACCTCTCCTCGCTGGATGTCGAGATAGAGGTGCTTAATACGGAACTTGGTGTGTTGAAGTCAGAGTTGGAGGACTGCAAGCAGAAATATGTCAAGTCGATGCGCTATATGCATCGTAACCAGTCGCTACAGAGTAAGCTGATGTTCATCTTCAGTGCCAGCAGTTTCACCCAGATGTTCCGTCGCATGCGTTTTATGCGGGAATATGCTTCCTATCAGCGCTCTCAAGGTGAGGACGTGAAGGTGAAGCAGGCAGAGGTGAATGCCAAGCAGGTCGAGTTGCTTGCCGCTCGTGATAATAAGAATCAGTTGTTGCGTCGTGGTGAGAGTGAGCGTCGTTCGCTGGAGGATAAACAGACCGAGCAGAAAAATGTGGTGTCTGGTTTACAGAAACAACAGAAGGAAATTCAGAATGTGATTGCCCAGCAGAAGAAGAAAGATGCGGTTCTCAATGCGCAGATCGACCGTTTGATCGCAGAGGAGGTGGCTCGTCAGAAAGCCCGTGCTGCCGCAGAGGCTAAACGTAAGGCAGAGGCGGAAGCAGCCAAGAAACGTGCTGCTGAGTTGGCTCGTAAGAAGGCGGCTGCAGAGGCTGCGGCAAAAGAGAATGCCCGTCGTATCGCTGAGGCAAAGGCTCGTGAGGAGAAAGCAAAGGCGGAGGCTCGTGCCGCCCGTAATAAGAAGGCTCGTGAAGAGGCTGAGCGACAGGCTCGTGAAGCGGAAGCTGCGCGTCTTGCTGCGGAGCGTCGTGCTGAGTCAGAGGCTCGTGAGCATGCCAAGGAGGTTGCTGAGGCAAAGAGAAATACGGAGACGCTCGATTATTCGATGTCGTCAGAGGACCGTCGCCTGAGTGGTAACTTTGAGAGTAACCGTGGTCGTCTGCCGATGCCTATCACTGGTCCTTATCGTATCGTGAGCCATTTCGGACAGTATAACGTGGAGGGACTGCATAATGTCACCCTTGATAATAAGGGTATTAATATCAAGGGACAGTCTGGTGCGCAAGCCCGTTCTATCTTCGATGGTGAGGTCAGTGCCGTGTTCAGTTTCGGAGGTACCATGGTGGTGATGGTTCGCCATGGCAGTTATATCTCCGTTTATTGCAACCTTTCCTCAGTCAATGTGCATCGTGGACAGAAAGTCAGTACACGTCAGGCATTAGGACGGGTAGGACAGGATGATATTCTCCAGTTTCAGTTACGCAAAGAGACAGCGAAACTCAATCCAGAGTCTTGGTTAGGACGCTGATTCCTTTTGAGATCTCGTTATCTCGGGATCTCATTATCTCGAAATTAACCTCACATAACAGTTGATTGCCTGATGAATTTCATCAATTTTGACGAATTCATCGGCAGAATGACTGCGACTTGACTCCCCTGGACCTAACTTGAAAGAGGGGAAAGGCATCAGTGCCTGATCCGACAGGGTGGGTGAGCCGAAGGGCTTCATTCTCATCTTTTTGCATTTCTTGATCAAGGGGTGATCTTCTGGGATGGAAGAGGAGTGCAGACGGAAGGAACGTGCCTTCAATTCACTCTTCATATGTTTCTGCAAGAAAGCGAAAAGATATTCATTCTGGTAGTATTCGTTGGTGCGGATATCTATGACAAACTCCACCTTGTCGGGGATGACATTATGCTGGGTACCAGCATGCAGCACGGTAACTGTTGCCTTGGTCTCTCCTAATAGTGGACTCACTTTGCGGAACTTGTAGTCATGCAACCATTGCAAGTCGTCTAAAACCTCGTAAATAGCATTGATCCCCTCATTACGAGCCGCATGACCACTCTTCCCATGAGCGATACCGTCAATTACCATCAAGCCCTTCTCGGCGATGGCTGGCTGCATACCTGTCGGTTCTCCGACGATGGCGACGTCAATCTGAGGTAAATGGGGTAGGACAGCGGAGAAACCGTTCTGACCGCTCACCTCCTCTTCACACGAAGCGACATAGACCAGATTGTATGGAAGGTTTTTCTCTTCCCTCAGGATGCGGTATGCCTGCAACAGACTGACCAGTCCGCCACCGCAGTCGTTTGCTCCCAACCCATAGAGTTTACCATCCTCAATGGTCGGGGTAAAAGGATCACGTGTCCATGTTGCCACAGGCTTTACCGTGTCGATATGTGCATTGAGTAACAGTGTAGGTTTCTTTTTACTGGGTCTTCCAGCTACCATCAGGTTGTTACCGATACGCTTACAGGGAAGTCCCCATTCTTTGATCTGTTGTTGCAGGATGTCAGCCGCAGCTTGCTCGTCACGGCTGACAGAGGGTGTGCTGATGAGTCTGCTCAACAGTGCCACCGCTTCGTTTGTGTATTTCTTGTATGTCATTTCGTACGCAAAGATACAGAAAAAACTTCATCCATCGTCTTTTTTAATAAAAATGTTGTATCTTTGCACCTAATTAATATAATAGGCTTATGCAGATAAACAGTCATATGTCGGTGTTGATACACGACTTAGCAGCTCACTATGGTGACCGTGAGATGTTGATTTACCAGGATTTTGGAGGTAAGGAGTGGAAGTCGTTATCATGGAATCAAGTGTCGCAGACCGTCAAGCAGGTAAGCAATGCCCTGTTGAATCTGGGTGTGAAGGTACAGGAGAATATCGGTATCTTCTCGCAGAACTCCGTGCAGTATCTGGAGTGTGACTTTGGAGCATGGGGTGTCCGTGCAGTCACTATTCCTTTCTACGCTACCAGCTCTGAACAACAGATACAGTTTATAATCAATGACGCGAAGGTACGTTTCCTCTTCGTGGGTGAGCAGGAGCAGTACGACCGTGCCCGTCGGGTGGTGTCCCTCTGTCCTACGTTGGAGCGTATCATCGTCTTTGACCCCATGGTTCGTATCTCCACCCATGACCCCAATGCCATCTATTTCAGTGATTTCTTGAAAATGGGTGAGAACTTGCCCCGTCAGTCGGAAGTAGAAGCTCGTCAGAAAGAGGCTTCTTTCGATGAAATCGCCAATATTCTCTATACGAGTGGTACCACAGGTGACTCCAAGGGTGTCATCCTGCCGCACTCGATGTTCCATGCAGCCTTTGAGGCAAACAACAAGTGTGTGCCGGTGAATGAGCATGACCGGGTGATGAATTTCCTGCCTTATACGCATATCTTTGAACGTGGCTGGGCGCTCCTCTCCTTGACCAAGGGTGCCACGATGATTGTGAACACCCATCCGCAGGAGGTGCAGCAGTCGATGCGTGAGACTCATCCTACCTGTATGTCGAGTGTTCCCCGTTTCTGGGAGAAGGTATATATGGGTGTGATGGATGAGATCGACCATTCCAGCGTGATGCAGCGTAGACTCTTCATGCATGCGCTGAAAGTGGGACGTAAGCATAATATTGAGTATCTTAGTCTGGGTAAGAAACCACCGATGGCACTCCATTTAGAATATGAGATGCTGAACCGCACCGTATTCTCACTCGTGCGTAAGGAACTAGGTTTGGAGAATGCCCATTTCTTCCCCACTGCCGGTGCTGCAGTGAGTGCCCATGTGGAGGAATTCGTCCATTCCATCGGTATTAATATGATTGTGGGCTATGGCTTGACAGAGTCCCTGGCGACGGTTTCCTGCGACCACTTAGGAGAACCCTATACCGTGGGTTCCGTAGGTCAGCCCATCGAGGGTATTGATATCAAGATTAGTGAGGAGGGTGAGATCTTGCTGAAAGGTCCGACGATTACCCCGGGCTATTATAACCGTGAGGACCTGACAAAGGCAGCCTTTACGGAGGATGGTTATTTCAAGACAGGGGACGCAGGTTATCTGAAAGACGGTGAGTTGTTCTTGAAAGAGCGTATCAAAGACCTCTTCAAGACCAGCAATGGTAAGTATATCGCTCCCCAGATGATTGAGTCGAAACTGTTGGTCGACAAGTATATCGACCAGTTGGCAGTCATCGCTGACCAGCGTAAGTTCGTGTCGGCACTCATAGTTCCCGTCTATCCGCTCTTGGAAGAGTATGCCCGTGAGCATAACATCCCGTTTGAGAACCGTGAACAGCTCTGTGCTGCCCCCCAGATTATCGAGATGATGAAGGAGCGTATTGATACTCTCCAGCAGCAACTTGCCCATTATGAGCAGGTGAAACGCTTCACGTTGCTTCCCCATCACCTGTCGATGGAGAAGGGCGAGCTCACCAATACCCTGAAAATACGCCGTCGTGTACTCTATGAGAACTACAAGGCGGAAATTGATAAGATGTACGAAGAATAATGAGTAATTACTCATTACTAATTGAAAATATGATTACACAAGACCAACTGAAGGATGTCTTGGATAGGACGGAGAAACTGTACCGCTATCTGAAGATTGACGAGAAAAAGATAGAGTTCGAGGAGGAGGACCTTCGCACACAGGCTCCCGACTTCTGGGAAGACCAGAAGCGTGCCGAGGAGCAGATGAAGAAGGTGAAGGCTATCAAGAAATGGATTGATGGCTATAATGAGGTACGTAATGCCGCCGATGAGCTACAGCTTGCCTTCGACTTCTACAAGGAGGAGATGGTGACGGAAGAGGAGGTGGACAACGACTACCTGGTTGTACTAGATCTCCTGGAAAAACTAGAGTTAAAAAATATGCTCCGCCAGAAAGAGGACCCTATGGAGTGCGTCCTCAAGATCAACTCCGGCGCTGGTGGTACCGAGAGTCAGGACTGGGCATCCATGCTGATGCGTATGTACCAGCGATGGGCTGAGGCACATGGCTATAAAGTGAGTATCTCCAACCTGCAGGACGGTGACGAGGCGGGTATCAAGAGTGTGACGATGCAGATAGAGGGTGGCGAGTTCGCTTATGGCTATCTCAAGAGTGAGAATGGCGTTCACCGACTGGTACGTGTCTCTCCCTTCAATGCCCAGGGCAAGCGTATGACCTCTTTCGCCTCTGTCTTTGTGACCCCGTTGGTGGATGATACCATCGAGGTATATGTTGACCCGGCAAAGCTCTCGTGGGACACCTTCCGTTCCAGTGGTGCCGGTGGTCAGAATGTCAATAAGGTGGAGTCGGGTGTCCGCCTGCGTTATTGGTATACCGATCCTGATACAGGGGAGGAAGAGGAGATCCTCATCGAGAATACGGAGACGCGCGACCAACCGAAGAACAAGGAGCGTGCCATGGCACTGCTCCGCTCCCAGCTCTACGACCGTGCCATGAAGAAACGGTTGGAGGCTCAGGCGAAGATAGAGGCTGGCAAGAAGAAGATAGAATGGGGTTCGCAAATCCGCTCGTATGTCTTTGACGACCGTCGTGTGAAAGACCATCGTACCAACTACCAGACCTCGGATGTCGATGGGGTGATGGATGGAAAAATCGACGATTTCATCAAGGCTTACCTGATGGAATTCCCCACCACGGATGAAGAGTAACTTTAAAACTTAAATATTATGAGCAAGAAAAATCAAGCAAAGCGTGACGCCTACGCTAAGAAACAGGAAGAGAAGGGTAAGAAAGTTGTTGGTTGGATTTTCGGAGGACTGATAATCCTCGCTGTCATCTATCTGATCTGGACATTCTCCATGATGTCTTAATGGCGAAAGAGATTGAACGCAAATTCTTAGTACTGAACGACTCCTACAAACAGGAGTCGTTCAGTCATAGCCATATCCAGCAGGGGTATATCTGTAGTGAACGGGGACGGACGGTCCGTGTTCGCATCCGTGACGACCATGCTTACCTCACGATAAAGGGGCCCAGCATCGATGGTGGACTCTCCCGTGACGAGTTTGAGTATGAGATCCCCTTGGAAGATGGTAAAAGACTGATGTTTCTCTGCGAGCCAGGTATCATTGACAAGACCAGATGGCTCGTGAAAAGCGGGAAACACACCTTTGAGGTCGACGAGTTCTTTGGTGAGAACGAGGGACTTGTCATGGCGGAAGTGGAGCTTTCATCCGTTGATGAAAGTCCGATAATTCCCGATTTCATCGGGAAAGAAGTGACGGGTGACCGCCGATATTACAACTCCCAGTTACGTCGTCATCCCTATCAGCGTTGGGAGTGATTTCTCCTGTCAGGGAAGGGGTATTGCCGATACTCTTGCCACATGATTTAAAACAAAAAGGCGCAAAGTGATATGTTAAAATTGAATTTGTTCTTTGCATATAATATATAATTAATGTATATTTGCATACGAAATGCTGATAAATAGTTTTTTGGACAAATATAGATAGTATGAAAATAGTATGAAAAGAGTACAATTACTAATCATGATGGTGTGCCTTATGGCACTTAATGCACAAGCACAGACGAAGTTCTGTTTAAGTTATGCCGATTACAAGGCTAATCATTGGAAGTCCTACGAGGAATTGATTCCAGGTAAGGAGCCCGACTCCATACGTGTGAAGTACGACGGTCAGGACTTTACCCTCAAGACTTCCGACAAGGAAGTAAACAAGGTTATCAAGTCGGATGTGTTTTTGATGACCATTGACAAACAGTTGTTTATCAACCAGCGTTTCCTGCGTGACGAGGACGGTGGCATCCTGCCAGTCAACAACTACCTGCGAGCCCTCCCTTACAAGGGAAATAAACTGTTGGTAGTCAGTTACCATGTGACACTGAGCGATGTCCTGGACTTGGTGAATGTCGGTCTCGACATCGGTCTGCTTGCCACCGGGCATACCACCTGGGGAAGCATCTTCCTCGCCACCGACCTGTTGCTGACCAACGATGACCTGATGCAGAACCATATACTCTTTCTGGTCGACAAGGAGCCTAATGCGAAAGGCAAGTATATCATGACCCGCCTGAACGACGCCTTCATGGAGAATCTGCTGCGTGACGACCCCGTTACCTACGAGCAGTATTACGGGCGTAACAAGAAGGGTGACCGCCAGTCTGCCGCCAACATCCTGCCCATCCTCGTGAAGAAGGGATTGATACAGGACTATCATCATAAGAATTAAAAGACAGTGTTATATAATTGGATGTAAGAAATGAAAAAGAAAAATCTATGGATGCTGATCACCATCCTTTATTGTGGTCTTGGACTGATGCTGACCTCGTGCAGCGACAGTGATGATAATGACAACGGCAAAGAGACTGTTGATCCTACTACTGATGAGGATGGTTACAAGATAGAGGTGGGAGAGGGTATGACAATGCCTGAGAACCAGTTCAAAACCAAGGTGCCTGCAACTACAGACTTTGACCAGGCTATCGTCGACGCCCTGAAGGCAATCGACAATGTGACCGACGTGAAGCCTTTCAAAATAACGGGTATTTACGACTACTTCAAAAAGGAAAATATTACAAAGACTGCCTATTACTTCAACTTCAAGCAGCCGATCGACCACAACAATCCCTCGAAGGGATGGTATAAGCAGCAGTGCATGCTCACCGTGGCTGGCAAGGACCGCCCCACCGTACTGCATACCGAGGGCTATGCCTTGGAAGGAGATAATAACCGTTTGGACATAATCGGCGAACCGGCACTCGTGCCGGCCCTCAATGCCAACTGTCTGCAGGTGGAATACCGCTATCACGGTTGGTCGCTGCCTGAGGGATACACTAATAAATGGAACTACCTGACTGCCAAGCAGCATTCGGACGACTTGCATGCCATTGTCACAGCCATCAAGAAGAGTGGCATCATCTCGCAGAGCAGCAAGTGGGTATCTACCGGTGTCAGCAAGAATGGTATGACGACCGCCCACTATGCCTATTACTATCCCAACGAAATGGATGCATACGTGCCCTTCTGTGCCCCCTTCCTGAATAGTCTGAATGACGACAGACCGTTTAAGCATATCCTTGACAAAAAGGCATTTAATGATAATGAGGAAAGATATGAGAAGGTGAAGGCTGCTTTCCGTGCGTATGTAGGGAACAGGAATTTGCAGGCTGAGTGCGTGAAGTTGTACAAACAGCAGGCACCTTCGATGGCGGCATCATCGGATGAAGATGTTCGAAAAAATTTGTTGGCGAATTTGTTTGATAATTATTTTGGCAAAATGTCTTATGTGACATACGAGCGGTGGGAGCCCATGATACCCCAGGCTGGCGACGATGCCAAGAAATTCCTTGATTTCATTCTTGCCAATGGCGAGACTAAATACAATGGGGAAGACCAGTTCGATTACGACCGCCGTAAGTACTATTACACAGACTTTGAGTCGTCATCCTATTCCGACGAGAGTTCTGCCAGCCTTGTCCGCAGAGGTGCAGACGCTGTCAAACGTAAAGTCGCCTATTTTGTTCAGGTATGCATAGAACTGGGAACTTATGGATTTGTTACGACATGGGTAGATGACTTGTTGACTCCTGAGGAAAAGAAATATCTCCAGGATTCGGGGCACAATCCTTCTGCGTATGGTGTGACCTACGACAACGGCAAGTTTATCAATGAGTTCTTTGAAGGTATGAAGAAGTCTGATTGTCACATGAAGTTTGTCTATGGCATGCAGGATCCCTGGACGGGTGGCCAGATTCCTGACGACAAGATGGGTCCGAACAGTTCAAAACTCTTCATCTCGTACGGCAAACATGATGATGCCATAGATAAGTGGAACGCGTCGGAGAGAAACGATCTTTTACAATGGCTCGCTGGTCTGGGCTTCAACTTTGAATAATTAATAAGACGATAATATGATGAATATGAAAAAACTATTTCTGTCTTTGGCACTCATGTTGCCAATTACCGCATTTGCCCAATGGCGTGTGGGCGTAAATGTCGGAGGTGACGTGAATCACTACTCCGTCAGCACACAGTTTCAGTCAGACCTCCAGTACAAGGACCGCTGGGGTGTGACGATGGGCGCAATGGGACAATACAATTTCTTCGACTGGTTGGGTGTGCGCGCTGAACTCGACTGGACACAGAAGAACTATCGTATGAAGCGTCCGATACTCGGGTATGTCGACTATAAGTACACGAACAACTATCTGCAATTGCCTGTCATGGCATCGTTCAGTTTCGGTGGCAAGAAGCTCCGCGGCTTCTGCAATCTGGGTATCTATGGCGGCTATTGGCTCAATAGCAGCCGTAAGGGTGTGGAAATGAACACCAGCGGGTTAGTAGCATACGATTTCTCGGAGAAGATTGATTTCAACGACGAGCGTGACCAGCGCTGGGACTTCGGTTTCGTCGGTGGTGCCGGTCTGGAGTATCGCTTTGCCGCCAAATGGGCTGCGCAGTTGGAGTTGCGCTACTACTACAGCACGGTAAGTGTTCAGAAGGACTACACCGGATTTAAGGATAACCGCTATAACTCCACGCTTGCCCTGCAAGCCGGAGTGTGGTATTGTTTCTAAAATAAATAAGAAAAGGAAAACGACAATGAAGAATAAGATATTTACATTAGGACTCATGTTCCTGACGCTGGTTGGCGCTACATCGTGTCACGAGGAGAACGATGTCGTCATGAGTTATGCCAACAACGATGAACTGAGTTTTAACGAGGCGAAAAATAGTTTTGCCGGGAAATACCGCGTGTTCTGGAAAGCGCTGAACATCAACTATACGCTGTGGGATTATGAGAAGCAGAACGGTCTTGACTGGGACGAGCACTATGCTACCTTCCTTCCTAAGTTCCAGGCTCTTGACGAGAAGGATGACGTTACTGACAAAGAACTCCAGGATCTCATGAACGAGATGGTGGCTCCGCTGCATGACGGTCACTTCGTGGTAGAGTTCCAGAACCATAAGACGAATAAATTCATATTAGCATCGCCCAGTTCGATTCGTAATCAGAAGATTGAAGGGTATAGCCAATTAGCGCAATTCACTCCCGATTTGTCAGGATACTCAAGCAGTATTGTCGAATCAAAGGAATACAATTCGTCAGCCTATAGACAACTCACAGACGCTATCTATGGACCCATTGTCAAATGGGCGCAGACACGTTACGACAAATTGATAGCCCTCCCGTCTCCCACAGAAAGCGAGGCTGCCGAGGCGAGTGGATTGTCGCAGTTTCTGAAAGAAATCGAGGAACTGAGAAAGTTGCCTAATGTAAAGCAGATGCTCACGCAGTACAACAATGTTGCCTTGCGTTACAGTTATCTGAACATTCCCAATCTTGACCCGATAGACGAGACATTCATAGATAATGGTGTTAGAATCACGTATAACCTGTTCGACGACGGTATAGCCTACCTTTACATCAGTGGTTTCGCTCTCACCCCCTATCTTAACGAGAAAGAATACTACAACACTTTCGACGTCACCAATTCGCACACCATATCCATCGCAAGATATGTGACGGACACATGGACGGCATGGTTCAATGCCATTCAGCGACTTCACAAGCAAAACAAGTTGAAGGGAGTCATCATCGACGTTCGCAACAACGGCGGTGGCTACATGGACGATTTCCAATACGTGCTCGGAAGTTTGATGGAGAAAGGCGGCTTCCAGATTGGCTGGAACCGCTTCAAGCGTGGCTTGGGGCGTTACGACTACTCGCCATTGACACCTTTTGTCTTACCTACCATGAGCGGTGACCATGAGACCATCAATGACGTCCCTGTGGTAGTCCTTGCTAATATACGTTCTGTCAGTATGGCAGAGATAACCTCAGCGGCTGTCAAACTGATGCCTAACGGCAAGTTGATAGGAACGCGCACCCATGGTGGACTCTGCGGGTTGAATGACATCAGCACATTCTCGCTTAACTATAGCGGACATATCGGAATAAGGAATAATACTCCAGTTTACTGCTATACGCCGTATTTGACATTCTTCGACATGGAAAAGAAGATTCGTGAAGGTGTTGGTGTTGAACCCGACATCAACATCAGTCTTGATTACGAGAAATTCGTCGCAAGCAATATTGACAATCAACTCGACCGTGCACTTCAGTATATCCGGACAGGCAATTAATTTTAAAGACAATGAAAATGAAAAAATCACAATATCTACTGGTAGGACTGCTGTTGGCACTTGTCCTGTTTACAGGCTGTTCTGAAGACAACAGTATGACGAAAATAGAAGAAACAACCCCCGAAAAGGAGACGGAGACAAGTGACGATATCATCACAGCACTCAAGACCATTCCCGAGATCAGCGGTATAGAGATCGGAACAGAAACTGTATACGGCGAGGATTCTGAAACAAAAGATATCGATGAAACCGAAGATAAGGTGTATAACTTCAACTTCACGCAACCCGTAGACCACTATAATCCTAACGCGGGCACCTTCACGCAGCGGGTAAGACTGATTTTCAAGGGTTTCGACAAGAATGTCGTTCTCCACACGCACGGCTATAATTTTAACGAGGAAATGGTGGTGTATGGTCCACTTGCCACGCAACTCGACGCTAATCAGATCAATGTGGAGCACCGTTACTTCGGACAGTCGCTTCCCGAGAACTTCGAAGACTCCCGCATGACCTACCTGAATGCTGACCAAGAGGCTCACGACCTTCACAACATCGCCAGCACGCTGCGCAAGAGCCTGTTCAGCAAAGGCAAGTGGGCAAGCACGGGTGTCAGCAAGGACGGCATCACCACCGCCCTGCAGGCATACTACAGCGACAAGTACAACTGGCGCGACATCGATGTCTACGTGCCGTTCTGCGCTCCCTTCCTTCCGGGAACCACCTATAGCGACGGCTCGTTCAGTTGTATGGACAGAACCCCGGGTGTCTATCTCTACAAAACCTGCGGCAATGGCTATGCAGCAGGAACTGCCGAGGCGAAGGGCTACGAGAGTCTGAAGAAGATACCTTATTATATATGCACCAACGAGAAGATTCGTAAGGCAGCCATCGAGGTTGCTTACAAAATC
>CAJONQ010000003.1 GCA_905235835.1 uncultured Prevotella sp. | reverse complement strand
CGGTCGCCGCCGTGGTCGTGACCGTAGAGCATGATGAGGTTGGGGTGCTTGCTCAGTGCCGCCTTCAGCTTGCGTGACGACTCGTTGTCCTTCAGTCCCTTGTCATAGAAGCGCAGGCTGTTGGAGTCGTTGAACGGGATATGCAGGAAGAAGAACACCGTCTTGTCGGGGTCGTCCTTGTAGATCTCGTCGAGTTTCTTGTCCACCCATTCCACAGAGGCGATGGGGTACTGGTAGTCGTCCGACCAGTCGAAACTGTACTTGCCGCAGTTGAGTCCCACGAAGTCGAAGCCATAGACGTTGTAGTGGTAGGCACTCATCACCTGCTGCGAACCGCCGCTGAAGTCGATGGTCTCCGTGGTGTACTCGCCCTCGGCGAGTTCGCCCACGTCCTGTTTCATGGGGTAGGTGTAATAGTCGGCGGAGTTGTATTTCCTCTTGCCATTGCTTTTCTCGGACAGCTCGTACTCGTGGTTGCCCGCCACGTAGAGCACTGGTGTCTTCTTGCCGTCCTTGAAGGCGCCGCGGATGGTGGTCTGCATCAGCTCCTTGACAGCCTGCCACACCTCCTGCTTCACCTCTGCCTCGCTGGTGCAGTCGCCGCCCACGAGGATGATGTCAACGTCCTCGTCCTGTGCCATCTTCTGAAATATTATAGGCACGGAGCCGCGTAGTTGCACTTTCGTAGGGTCGCTGGTCTGCACGAGACTCTTCTCACAGTGGAAGTCGGAGATACAGCCGATGGTAAGTATCGGTTTATCGCCAACTGTCTGCGCCATAACCTGCAAAGTGAGCAGTGCAGACAGGATTGTAGGTAAAAAACGTTTCATATAGTAAACTGTTTTTGCGTTAAATAATAGAAAAAATGTTATTGATTTGGTTGCAAAGTTAAGGAAAATCAAGCATCTTTATTGCAACATATTGACCAAATAAGGATAAATTCTACTCATATAAGTAAACCCCGAAAGCATTTTGTATGACTTTCGGGGTTTATCTCATTTTTTCCCTTCCTAATTAATATAGGTGGGAGTTATGTTCTCATTTCATCACGATCTTTTTGCCGTTGATGATATTGATACCCTTCCGTGGGCTTGACAGTCTCTGACCGGCAAGGTTGAAGATGATGGGCGAAGCGGTCGTCGTTGTCTCACCGTCGGTCTTCACAGTCTCGATACCTGTGATGTCAGGCTCCTCACCATTGCCGTAGTACTTCAGACGGAAGTTGTCGGCTACAATCCAACTGCCGTTGCGGACCTCCAGCTCATCAATACCAATGACACCTCCTACTAAGTCGGCTGCATCAGCCTTGAACAACAGAGAGTTAACATAAAGACCGTTCTCGAAGAACTTCGATGCCTGATACATACCATCTTCGCCGTCGGGAATGTTACCGATCTCGGTGTCGGTACCCTCGCCTGGAGCTTTGTCAGCTTCTTCGTGGATATACTTCAATGGTGTTTCAGCATTCGTACCAAAATATAACACTGCTCCTGCTTCTGCTGCCAATGTTTCGTCCGTCACACTCTCTATATACGGATTGATATCACCATCGCGGAAGTAAGCCTGTACGGTCAGTTCGTACCATCCTTCCCTAGGCAGTGTGATTTCCTGATTCAGACTGAACGTTGTTTCTTCTTCATCGCTATGATAGTGCTCGGTGTTCTTGTCACCGAACTCTCGGCGACCAAACTGGTTGCTTTGGTTGATGCCAGACCATTGACCTAAGTCAGCATACTTGTTGAAGCTTGCATTTTTGATGAGGTATGATACATCCACACCATTCTCTGCTGTAGCGTTATCCAACTGTGCCTCACGGTCTTCCTTCGTCACGAGCATCCACTCGGCATCCTCGTTCTCAGGAGTAGTCCACAAAGCGGTAACTGTGTTGAAGTCCTTTAAGCCGCCGCCGTCAACATCACCATCTGGATCGAATGCCAGATAGCCACGGCTGCTGTCCTTGATGTTATAGACACCGGGCTTGCCAGATACTGGCTCGAAGATGTATGTGCCCTTGGCATCGTCAGCGCCGTCACAATATGGGCTGCCATTGAGGAATCTGTTGCGGGCATCGCCTTCTTTGAGTTCTTGGAACTGGATGGTATAGCCATCACCGTTCTCAGCCAGTGTAGCCAGTAAGCCTGGCAGACCTAATGCTGCGTGTGTACCCCAGTCGGAACCGCTTGTCAGATATGCCTTGCGACCTACATTATATATATAGAAGTCAGCCTCTGCAGGAGCATTGCCTTTATATTTAGCGTCGTCCTTCTCCATGTGAGCCACCTTGCGTGCTACGCGCAGGGCATTGAGCTTGCTGTTGAGCTTGTTCTCCGTGCCGTTCTGGATGAAGTCCTCGGCATCGGCGGTGCTGACACCCTCAGCCTTAGCGATAGCGATGGTCTTCTGCAGGATGGTCACGTCGACATCCTTAGCCAGGGAGAACGCCTTCTGCAGTTTCTCCAGAGCTGCTTGCTGGGCAGCGAGGTTGTTACCATCGAGTGAAGCCTTAGCTTCTTTCACGGCATCGTCAAGGGCTTTCTGTATGGGATCAGTAGTGTTCAGTTCAGCCTCCTCTATTTCCGGGAGGAGTTTCTCTATCTGCGGACCGAAGATGTTCACTGCAGTATATTCCTCGGTTCCTTTCTTTTGCTGAACGAGCAGATTGTCGAACTCGAACCAGAAGTTCTTTCCGTCATCAACATCACCGAACTGGAACACTAAGGTCTGGTCATCTCTGTCGGCTACGAAGTCAAGTGAGAATGGTACATTCTCGCCACCGTCGAATGAGAATGTCTGCGTAGCCAATACGCTGCCACTGACTTCAAGACCTGACTCCTGTGTGCCCAAGTCCCAGAAGTTGCAAACGTAGGCGTGCATCTCTGTGTTGTGCCAGGAGTTGTATGCTCCCCAACTTGAAGTGAACGAATAATTATAGACGTTACCTTTCTCGCTGTCAATCTTTATCATCAGAGGCTCGTGACCGCCAGTACCAACATATGGATCAATCTTGTAGCCATTCTCTGTCTTCGTCCACTTGTCCTTGAATATACCCATGTGATCGTTGTTCGTCACCCAGTTATTCATGTCCTGATAGTTGTTGTTGGCAATGGGAAACCATTGAGCATTGCTGACAAATTCGTACTTTTCTGACGCATCATTGTACTTGTAAACCTTATCCTCGTAGATAACCATCTTGCCTGGATAGGCTGTGATACCTGCCTCCTCGGGCACCACAAAGTTACCATTTTCGTTGGCATTATAGAAAAATTTGCCGCTATTAACGTCCTTCAAGGCACCCTTACCATCTGACAGCACGGGTACGAGGTCGTACTTCAGCGTCGACCCCTCATAGATCTTCAGGCTATAGAGCTTTACCTTGCTGTTGTAGCAATAGCCAGCATTGGCACCAAAGGCATTGGGGTCATCGTTGTAACCATCGATGACAGGCAGGTGCTTGTTGACGGCAAAGACATAAAGAGGAGTCGCGCAGTCGCCTGGCAGTGGACTGTCTGTAATAGATGCTATCTCGATGTCACTTTCATCATAGACGGTCAGAGAACCTGTAACTCCATCCTGAACTGTCTTGATTTTCGTGTTGAAAATCTGGGAGTCATCGAGTTCGCCCTTTTCCTTGAAGTTAATGTCAATATTAACCATGTTCATCATTCCATTGTTAGGGAACAATGCAAGGCTATGCTTCCAGCCGTTGCCCGCTGAAAAATTTGTCGGGTCTGCCGTTCCGGGGAATTCTACATCTTGGTCATTCACCTTTCTTGTGTTTGCCTGGAAACTGTTGCCGTAGAGTGCCAGCCAATCGCCATCTTTTTGAGCCTCAAAGACTGCCTCAATCTTTGTGTTCTTCTTAGGGATGTATCCTAAGTTGATATAAGCATCATTGGTGGACATGAGGTAGTCCACTTGCGTTTCTCCTGTAGCACTCTTTACTTTCAGCGTATTCACTTCTTCATAGAGACCGTAGAGCTCGTAGGCACCGATGTTGTTGCGGACGTACGTCTTGCCGTCCGCCTCGTTGTAGACATACTGCTCCGTACCTGTGTACTTCGAAATGTCCGGAACGACAACGACAGTCTGTGCCGAGGTCGAGAGACTCATCAGCACAGCAACTAAAATAAGATAAATTTTCTTCATAAACGTTGTTGTTTAATTAAATTAATAAAATATTGATAGTATGGTTGTATTGTATCACTATTTGATGACAGAGAAACGATAGGTGCAATGACTCCTGTAGGTGTCCTCCGGGCTTAGCCACGGCGAAGCCCACTCGGGATGGTTGGGAGAGTCGGGATAGTGCTGTGTCTCCAAGCAGACAGCAGCCTGTTTGGGATAGACGATGTCACGCTTGCCGCTGACGGTGCTGGTGCCGAGGAAGTTGCCGCTGTACACCTGAATGCCAGGCTCGTCGGTGAGTACCTCTAAAAGAATGCCTGTCTTGGGAGAGAAGAGACTTGCCGCCACCTGGGTGTCGTCGCCCTTGCCGTCGGCATACGTATTGAGACACCAGTTGTGGTCGAGACCCTCGCCGGCATACTTGATCTGGTCGTAGCCGGTCTGTGGGATACGCTCGCTGAGGGCGGTAGGCTGGCGGAAGTCCATGGGAGTACCCTCCACGGGGCGCACCTCGCCCGTGGGCATATAGGTGGTGTCAGTGGGCGTGAAGCGGTCGGCATTGATGTAAAGCACCATGTCGGTTGCAGCCCGCGACGGGTCGCCGTTGAGGTTGAAGTAGGAGTGGTTGGTCATGTTGATGACCGTCTGCCGGTCGGTGGTTGCCTCATAGCGAATGTCTATATCGTTCTGAGATGTCAGCGTATAAGTCACTTTTGCCGTCACATTGCCAGGGAAATGATTGTCTCCGTCGGGCGAGTGCATCGTCAGGATCAGTACGCTGTCGCCCACCTGTTCGGCGTCGTAGACCTGATACTGCCAGCCGGTAGGTCCGCCGTGAAGACAGTGCCCATAGTTGTTCTGTGGCAGTTGGATGGTGCTGTCGCCGACCGTGATACGTCCCTGGTTGATGCGGTTGGCGTAACGTCCGATGGCTGCGCCGAAGTCACTGGGTGACCCCTCTATGTCCGCATAGCGGCTGACGCGGTCGTAGCCCAGCACGACATCCTGCATGTTCCCTTGACGGTCGGGCGCCATGATGCTGACGATACGTCCGCCATAGTTGGTGACGCATACTTCCATGCCCTGCCGGTTGGTGAGGGTGTAGAGGTGCACAGGTTTCTCGTTGATGACGGTGTCGAAATCTGTCGGGTTCAGTCCTGACTGTGTCAATTGAACGGATGACTTCTGACAGGACATCAGTAGTGCGAATGCCGACAGTAATGTGGCGAATAGCGGGGTTCTCTTCATAAATCCAAATACATTTAGGTTTTGCTTGCAAAGGTAGTAATTGGATAGAAGAGGCAGCGAAAAAAACGGTTCAGAGTAGGATAAAATCTGTTCAAACAGCAGTGGAGCCGCCGTCTGGGGCTGCGGTATATTCCTTTGGAAGACAACCAAACTGGGCACGGAAGCACTTGGCGAAGTAACTGCTGCTGGTGAAGCCGACACGCTCGCAGACCTCTGACGGGCGCAACCCCTCCCGGAGCAGTCTGGCAGCCTGGTTCATACGGGCTGTCTTCAGGTAGTCGTTGGGTGCCAGACCGGTAAGTGCCTTGATCTTACGGTAGAAACTGCTGCGGCTCATATTGAGTTGCTCGGCGAGTGTGTCAATGGAGAACTCCTCATCGCGCATGTTCTCCTCCACGAACTTCTGCAGGCGCTCCACAAACTGAAGGTTTTGCTGGTTGAGACCTAACGGTGTGGTGTCGGTGTCGCCCACCGTATGGAATCCGTCGATGCTGCGCATACGCTCGTAGAACTGCTGGCGCAGGCGCAGCAGGTTCTCGATCTGCAGGTGTAGCTGCTTGATGGAGAAGGGCTTCTCTATATAGATGTCCGCACCGCTCTCCATGCCCTCCACCTTGGCTTCGACGGTCACCTTGGCGGTGAGCAGGATGACGGGCAGATGGGAGGTGTTGATGTCCTGCTTCAGGCGGCGACACAGTTCGGTGCCGTCCATGCGAGGCATCATGACATCGCTCACCACGACATCGACCTCCTGGTATTTCAGCATCTCCAATGCCTCTGTGCCGTCGTGTGCCCTCGTCACTTTGTACCACTGGCGCAGGGCGTCGGCAGTAGCACGGAGAAGTTCCTCGTTGTCCTCGACCAGCAGGATGCGGAAGGTAGCGTGGGCGGATGGAGCGGATGGAGCCGTGTCGTCGACCGTCTCCCTGCTCTCCACGGTCTTTTCGGCAGTCTCCTCCCTGTCGGAGACCTGTCCGACGGGCAATACCAGCACAAAGCACGAGCCGCCGCCGGGGGCATCCTCATAGTACAGGTCGCCCTGGTGAATCTCTGCCAGCATCTTGGCGTAAGACAGTCCGAGACCCGTGCCGAGGCTTGCCGCCTTGCTGTCCTTGCCAATCTGGTAGTAGCGGTCGAATATCTTATCTCTCTCTTCCGGGGGGACACCATGACCGTCGTCCATCACCGCAATGGTGATCTTGTCGTCGGCAGTCGTCTCCAGACGGATGACGATATTACTCTTAGCATATTTCACGGCATTGCCTACAAGGTTCATCATCACCTTGAACAGCTTGTCGCTGTCAACGACAGCCACCACCGGCTCGTTGGGCACCAGCAGAGAGAGGTGCTTGCCTTGCGCATTGACGGCGTCCTGGAACTGCAGGTAGATGTCGTCCAGCATGCGGCAGAGGTCTGCGGACCGTCGCATGAGCGAGATGCCGCCATTCTCCTGTTTCTGGAAGTCGAGCAACTGGTTGGTGATGCCCAGCAGGTAGTTCATGTTACGGCGTATGGACTGTGTGTGCTGTCTGTTCTCGTCTGACAACTGGCTGTTCTCCATCTCCTCCAGCGGTAGATTGATGAGTGTGAGCGGTGTGCGTATCTCATGCACCAAGTCGACGAAGAAACGTATCTTCGACTGGAACGTCTGCTTCTCCTGCTCCTGCTGGAAAGCCTTCATCTTGCGTTGGTAACTGCGCTTTAGGCGGTGTTGGGCGCGGTAGTAGATGTAATAGGCGGCAAGACCTGCCATTAATATATAAATAAGGTACGCGAGCCATGTCCGATACCAGGGTGCCAGAATGGTGATGCCGATTCGTGCCATACTGTCCGGGTCGGTTTGACCGACACGGCGCAGCAGGAAGGTGTAGGTGCCCGGCGGCAGATTGGCGTAGGTTGCCTCGGGGGTGAAGGTGCCGTTTGCCCAGGAGTGGTCGAAGCCTTCCATCATATACTCATACCGTGCCTGTGCCATACCACTGTAGCGTGCCGATGCGAAATGCAGTGTAAACGAGTTGTTGCGGTAAGGCAGTTCTATATAGGAGCGTGTGTATAGCGGAACGTCGAGACCTAACTCGCGGAGTTTAGCGTCGCTGTCGTCGGCAAAGGGGAAGGAGATGCCGTCGACATAGACATGCTGCCGTACACTCTCCTGCTGCATCTCCGTCACGGAAAAGCGGTAGAAGCCGCCGTTACCGCCAAAGAGCACATAGCCATGACCGTAGATACACGATGAAAGCTGCGTCTGTGTGACATCGAGGTTCTGTAAGTTTCCATACGCCTGCAGACTCAGGATGTCACGCGAGGGACTGATGCGCACAATGCCTGCAGGTGTACCTAACCAGAGGATGTGGCGGTTGTCCTCCTCGATAAACCAGATGGGCTGGTCGTATAGGATGGTGCCTTCCTGGTCGTATCGCTCAAAGTCTCCCTGCTGACTGTTGTAGCGGTATAGTCCGCCCCCGATGGTGGCTGCCCAGAGGTCGCCCATGCCATCCTTATGCATCACGACGACGGTCTGTTGGTCAATGGTCTTCGAGATAAACCTCTCAAACAAGCCGTCAGCGGTCCGCTTGCAGTATAAGCCGTAGTTGCTGGACGATGCCCAGAGCCAGTGATCTCCTGCCTCCTGCATACATACGAACGAGGTCATGGAAGAGATGTTGGCATAACTGTAGAAGTTGCCGTTGGAGCGGTCAAAACGGTTCAGTCCCCAGTCGGTGAGCACGTAGATGTCGCCCTGACTGGTTCGGAAGATGCTGTTGATCTCGTTGCTGGGCAGGGTATAGGGGATGTTAGATGAGAAAGTGTATGCCGTTAATTGTCCCGTCTCCACATTGAGTACACGGATGCCGTGGTGGCGCGTGCCGATCCAGAGGTCGCCGGCATCCATCATGAGTGACGTGATCTCATAGGGCAGGCGGTCGGGGGCGTAGTGCGTGATCTGCCGTTTCTCGTAGTCGCCCCGATACAGGCCTTGGTCGGTTCCTATCCACAGCTCGTCATGGGAACCGCGGCATAGAGCGCGGACGATGTTGCGACCTGTGCGGGCAGACTCGTCAGGCAGGGGGACAAAGACGAAGTTACGCTCATTGACGCGCAACATATTTACACCCCCCATACGGGTCAGTACCAGCAGGGTACTGTCGGCGTCCCATACCAGACGGTTTACCTGATTGTCGGTCAGTGCCGTATGACTGTCGTTGGACTGACAGACGGACACCAGTTGTCCTGTCGACGGAGTATAGCGCGACACACCTTTGTCGCTGCCCATGAACAGATTCCCCTGGCGGTCGGACACCAGACTGTGTATGGCACCCAAGGCAGGGGCGTTAGCCTTTTGCTCGACACCGTTGGCTCCAAGGTGCAGCAGACTGGTGTTGCTGACCATCCACAAGCCCCCTTGCGTACTGGTGATGCAGACAGGATTCTTGTCGAGAGGACTGTCAGGCAGCGCGTACTCCCGCAAGAACTGTCCGTTGGAACGGAAGACCGTCAGCATCTTGTTGAGGGTGACGGCATAGACCAGTCCATCGGCACCCACTGTCGCGTCGGTGAAGAAACTGCCGTGACGGCTGTCCTGCCACAGACTGTCGTTCTGAATATCGTAGACGAAGATGCCCTGACCCTGCGTGAGAAACCACACCAGCCGGTTGTCGGTCTCGAAAATATGGGGTACGGCAGAACTGATGGTCACACCATAGCGGGTATGCTTGCTGAAGCGGCTGCAGCGATTCTGCCGGCGGTCGTACACGTAAACTCCCGATATGCCGCCCATCCAGATATTACGGTCGTGCTCGAAAAGCGACATGACGGTATTCGTCCCGGCGCTGTTTGCCTGGGTCAGCACGTCGCGCCAGGGCTGTACCTGGTGTCCGTCGAAATAATTCAACCCATTCTCCGTGCCTACCCAGAGCAGCCCGTAACTGTCACGCAGGGCACAGAGCGCCGAGTTGTCCGATAACCCGTCGGCAGTGGTAAACTGATGGAGGACTATCTTCTGAGCCGCCGCGGGGAGAAGCAGGCAACTGGTCAGTAGTAGGATGCATAGGCGTTTCATGCTACAAAGATACATCTTTTCAGTTGAAAACGGTAAATTATCAGAGAAAAACTGCCGTTATTGGATATTATAGTCAATTTATATCCTTTTTTGAACAGTTTGTGTCCCCGGTCATGATGGCTATGTCCGCATATTATGCTATCTTTGCAGCAAACTTACAAATGCAATAACTATGATTAAAAAAAGACTTTCTCTTCTGTGTCTGTCAGCAGTCCTCTCTGTCATGACACTACAAGCCCAAATGCTGGTAGGCACCTACAACATCCGCTACAAGAACACCGCCGACAGCATTAATGGCAATAGCTGGCAACAGCGTTGCCCTGTCATCTGCCAGCAAATCAACTTCCTGGCTCCCGATATCTTCGGTACGCAAGAGGCATACCATACGCAACTTGTAGACCTGCAGGCAGGGCTTGACGGCTATCGCTACATCGGAGTGGGACGTGATGACGGAAAGCAGGCAGGCGAACACTCTGCCATCTTCTATCGTACCAATCTGCTAAGGGTGCTCGACCAAGGAAACTTCTGGCTCAGCGAGACCCCCGACCGTCCGGGATTAGGATGGGACGCCGCCAACATACGCATCTGCACGTGGGGACGGTTCCAACACGTCAGGACACAGGAGATCTTCTACTTTTTCAACCTACACATGGATCATATCGGTATCGTCGCCCGTCGTGAGGCAGCCCGCCTTGTGGTCAGCAAGATCAGGGAGATAGCCAAGGGCAGCCCAGTCATCCTGACCGGAGACTTCAACGTCGACCAGACCAATGAGATTTATAACATCTTCACCGATTCCGGTCTGTTGAAAGACTGCTATGAGTCCACCCGTCTGCGCTTTGCGCCCAATGGGACCTTTAACGGTTTCGACCCCAACGGTCTGTCATCCAGCCGCATCGACCATGTCTTTGTATCTCCGGCAACGTATGTCGACGCCTACGGCGTAATGACCGGAAGCTACTGGATGCAGAGTGGAGAAAGGAGACAACCCTCAGACCATTACCCGGTATTTGTCCGTTTGTCGCTCAGCAAACAGGGGGAGCGCACCACCTTTCAGACTGGCGCACACTGGAAGCCCGCCACTGATATCCGCTCAGACCTGGTCATGGTGTATGGCGCCAACGACCGCAGGGGTGAGACTTTCCGTCAGCGGGTAGCGTCCTGGCGCGAGCATGGCTATACGACCCACTTCATGACAGGTATCGCCTGGGGAGAATACCAAGACTACTTCACTGGTAAGTGGGACGGCAAGTGGCATCTTGACGAGGGACAGAAACAGGTAAATGGCGACACGATCTGGCACGGACACCTGATACCCTATATCGTGCCGACCAAGAACTACCTGGCGTATTTCAAGGAGCGACATATCAAACCCGTCATCGATGCTGGCATCAGCTCCATCTTCCTGGAAGAGCCGGAATTCTGGGCGCGAAGCGGTTACAGCGACGCCTTCAAGCGTGAATGGCAAGACTACTACGGATTCCCATGGAGACCGCAGCATGAGTCAGCGGAGAACACCTACCTCTCCAACAAATTGAAGTACCATCTCTATTACCGTGCGCTCGACGAGGCATTCACCTACGCCAAGCAGTATGGCAGGGAGCGGGGTGCTGACGTGAAATGCTATGTCCCTACGCACTCCCTGCTCAACTATGCCCAGTGGCAGATTGTGAGCCCTGAGGCATCGCTGGCATCCATGGAGAATTGTGACGGATATATCGCTCAGGTGTGGACGGGGACGGCGCGGGAACCGAACTTCTTCAACGGTGTCGTCAAAGAACGCACCTTTGAGACCGCCTATCTGGAATACGGGTGTATGTACTCCATGGTGGCTCCCACGCACCGCCGCGTCTATTTCCTGACAGACCCGATAGAGGACCGCGCCAAGGACTGGCAGGACTACCGCCGCAACTATCAGGCTACTTTTACTGCCCAGCTGCTCTTTCCGGGCAATCAGTTCTATGAGGTGATGCCATGGCCCGATCGTATCTACGAGGGACACTACCGTAAAAGCCTTGACAGCGACGAGCGCATCCGTATCCCGCGTTTCTACAGCACCCAGATGCAGGTCATGATCAATACGCTGAACGACATGCCCGTGAGTACGGACAAGCTCAGCGGTACGCAAGGGGTAAGCATACTGATGTCCAACTCGCTCATGTTCCAGCGCTCGCCACAACCGGTGGAGGGCTACGATGACCCGCAACTTGCCAACTTCTACGGACTGGCATTGCCGCTCCTGAAACGTGGCGTTCCCGTAAACATCGTACACTCAGAGAATACGGGGTATGAGGATGCCTGGCGGGACACCCGTGTGCTGCTGATGAGCTATTCGAACCAGAAGCCGATGTCTGCCGGCGAGAACGAGCATATCGCCCGGTGGGTACATGACGGCGGACACCTGATATATGCCTCGCGTGACGACGACCCGTTCCAGCATGTGCAGGAGTGGTGGAATCAGGGAGACAACCGCTATCAGGCACCTGCCGACCATCTGTTTGCGCTGATGGGTATTGAAGCCGGTGCCGCTTCAGGGACGTACCGCTACGGCAAAGGTACCGTACAGGTTATCCGGCAGAACCCCAAGGAGTTTGTCATGCGGCAAGGTGGCGACACCGTTCTGACGGAAGCCGTCAGGACGGCAATCGGCACGGTCGATTTCAAGAACCATTTCCTGCTGTCACGCGGCGCCTATGAGTTGGCTGCCGTATTGGACGAGGATGTCGTCAGCCAAGAGCCGCTGACACTCAGCGGACTGTACATCGACCTCTTCGACCCGCAGTTGCCGGTAGTCACGAAGAAGACTGTCGCTCCCGGTGAGCAGGCGTTCCTATATAATATAAATAAGGTGGAGGACGCACACCGTCCGCAGGTGCTGGCAGCCGCTTCCCGCCAGTATGACGAGGTGGTAGGTCAACATTCCTACTCGTTTACCTCAAAGGCTCCTATAGAGACGACAAATGTGATGCGTGTATTACTGCCCAAGAAGCCGAAGAAGGTAAAGGTCTCTGTGGAAAACGACAGCCGATGGGACGACAACAGTCACACCCTCTGGCTCAGTTTTGAGAATCAGCCGGAAGGTGTGACTGTAGAGATTGACTATTGATCTATGCCCCCACGAGGTATTTGCTGCCGGGCAGGAGTGACAGCAACTTGGTGGTCACGGCAGAACAGAGGAACGTGAGCAGCGCTATGACGGGGATGACCAGCCATACGGGGAGCAGCGGCTCCGCGGCGTTGCCTGCCACGAACCAACTGGCGATAGGAGTCAGGAAGAACAGGTGCATGAGATACATGCCGAACGAGAGGCGCGACAGTTCTGTGATGACGGCACGCTGCCGCTCGACGCAGCTGAAGAGCAGAAACAATCCGAAGGTCGCCAAGAGCACATTGGGCGTACAGAACTCCCACGACCATTCCAGCATCGGTGTCTCTATCAGCTGACCAGGAACACCCTTCCACCAGAAACTCCATGCGGTGAAGGCGGCACCCAGCAGGAAGCAGGGTATGCCGATGCGCAGTCGTCTTTGTCTGGTCCAGTGTGCGAGGTGCACACGGATATAATGCGCCAGTACCAGATAGCCTAAATAGCCGGAACAGTACCAGAATGCCGAATATTCGTTCCAGAAGCACTCGCCCCATAGCTCGGGCGACACGAAGCGGTGCAGCCATGGTGTCAGTGTGGTAAAAGCGAAGATGCCGAGAAAGACCCGCTCGTCCTTAGCAGTGGCACGCTCCAACCAGGGCGATACCACGGGGATGATGAGATAGAGGCTGATGAGCGGATACATGAACCACAGGTGACCCGCCATCGACGGGAAGTTAAAAGGCAGTATCCTCAGGTCGGCAAGTGACTGCTCCCACGTCATTCCTCCCCATGCCAATGGCAGGAAAGTGTAGAGCAGCAGAAAGCAGAAGAAGGGCGGCAGGATGCGCAGGAAGCGACGGTGATAGAAACCCGTCATGGTCTGTCCCTGCCTTAGAGGTACCAGCAGAAATGCCGAGACGATCATGAACAGCGGTACTGCCGTACGGCTCACGCCGCCGTCCCAGAATGCCACCCAAAAGCGGTTCTGCTCATGGGCAAGCATAGACACGTTGCCTGCCAGTCCGGAAGCGTCGGCACCATAGAAATTCTCACTGGCGTGGACGAGCATGACCATCAGACAGGCTACCACGCGGATGTAGTCGATAAATACGATTCTGTTTTTGTTTTCCATGTCTGCAAATTTAATAGATTTCCGTGTGTCGCGCAATAAATAATAGGTCAAATCATACAAATAATAGGTCGAATTATACGGTGTTTTGCGGTTTTGACCTACTTTTTTCCTTTTCTGAACGCTGTTTAGCCTTCGCTGTCAGTATTATCCCGTACATTTGCATAATGAAATAATGCAAACCAATTGTCTGATAACAAAAAACCAAAATCAAGAAAATATGGAGGCCCTTGTTTTAAGAGAACGTGTCATCGGAGTTGACATAAGTAATGATGCCACCAATCTTGCTATCGTTGATGTGCGGGGCAATATCATCGCAAAGGATTGTTTTCCCACCAATGATTATCCTGATATCAACCATTATGTGAACAAATTGGTAGAAGTCATCATCACACTCTCTGAGAATAATGGGGGCTATGACAAGATAAGATCTATCGGCATCAGTTGTCCCAGCTCCAACTTTATGACAGGCAGCATCGAAAATGCCGCCAATCTGCCGTGGAAAGGAGTCATTCCGCTGGCAGCTATTTTGCGTGACCAGCTGGGAGCTGCCGTGGCTGTGGGCAATGACTGCCATGCCTCAGCACTTGGCGAAAGAATGTTTGGCTGTGCCCATGGACTGAAGGACTTTCTGGTAGTTAACCTGGGTATCGGCTTAGGCAGTTGTTACTTCTCCAACGGTCAGGAACAGCATGGGGCGATGGGCTATGCCGGTGAGATAGGGCATACCTGTCTCATCGACGGCGGACGCCCCTGTGGTTGCGGACGTAAAGGTTGCTTAGAGGCTTATACTGCCGCAAATGGTCTGGTGCAGAATGCCAGGGATCTGATGGCTGAGAGTGATGCGCCGTCACTGATGAGGGAGCAAGCCGAACTGACCCCCATTATCATTGAGAAACTGTGCGAAAAGGGTGACGCACTTGCCATAGAGACCTACCGGCGGACAGGTTATCTGTTCGGCATCGGACTGGCTAACTATGCATCTATCATTAACCCGGAGGTCATTGTCGTCACCGGTGGTATCTCACAGGCAGGTCACTGGCTGCTTGAACCAGCTATCGAGTCGTTCGAGAGTCATGTTTTCCCCAACCTGAGCGGCAAGGTGAAAATCATCAGGTCTCGCTTAGACTACCGTGAGCGTGATGTCCTGGGAGCCAGTGCTTTGGCGTGGGAAGTACCTGAGTATTCATTGTTTAAATAAAATAAATATATATATGCAAAAGAATTTCTTACTCATTTCGATGCTTGCTGTTGTGCTTACGACAAGCACAGTATGCAACGCACAGGATGGAAACGCTACTGATGTGGCTACATGGAACGCCAACAAAGTCGTGCTGCCGTCATCACAATGGACACCGTCGCAGCGCTGGTCGGCACAGGTCATGGTGTTTAACTCGGGAGTCAGCTGCTCTGAGGGTACCAAATATTCCGTATGGGGAACTCCCCCCGATGATGACCAAGGCAGAAAGTGGTATGACAGCAACTACACGCTGACCAACGGTTCTAAGTCGTGGGCGCAACGGCAGGCTCCCTTCAGCAGCGATGCCACTTACAAGGGCTACAGCTCCTATCAGTGGATTAACGCTGGTATCACGGGTGATATCTATCTGCGGCGCACGTTTACGCTTAGCAACCCCGTTGCCGGCGACATTTTCCTGGCATGCGGACATGACGACGCTCCGGCAGAATGGTATATCAACGGTGTTCTGGTGCATAGCGTCGCCGACGGTTGGAACAACGATGAATATGTGTTGTTGACGGCTGAGCAGAAAGCACTCATAAAGACCGACGGGACGGAGAACGTCATTGCCGTCCATGTACACCAGAACTGGGGAGGCGCTTATGCCGACTGCGGACTCTACGAGGCAGACATGCTGCGCTTCCTGCTGCCGACACTCGATGGCGGATCATGGCCATGTGCCTACTATTTCCTGAACAGCAACGAAGAGCTGAGTACCGTGCAAGCTGCCGACTGGACGGGACGCTGCATTGCAGAGGACGACTGGTACCAGGGCTACGGACCGCTCAGCAACAGCGACGACAAGTTCCGTACCACCGAATGGGGCAGTGAGCGGCTGCCGCTGCTGGTGCGCCGCCACTTCACGCTGACGGCTGATGAGGTGCAACAGCTGCAGAACATGCCAGTGCAGGTGCTGTGCAGCTACGACGAGAACCCCAAGGTGTATCTGAACGGAACGCTCCTCTTCCAGAAGATAGGTTTTAATGACAATGAGTATGCGTCGTACACGCTGACACCAAGAAACAAACAACTGCTGAAAGAGGGCGACAACGTCTTGGCAGTGTCGCTGACAGCCGGCGATGGCGGCGGACACATCGACTATGGACTCTGCTATAAAGGTACACTGACACCACCGACTGCCATCTCCACCGTGACAAGGAACGTGCCGACAATTGACGACCAGCGGGTGTATAACCTCAGAGGACAGCTCGTAGGTAACAGTTGGCAGGCACTCGGCAAAGGGATTTATATTGTCAACGGAAAGAAAGTCGTCATTAAATAGTATAAACAAAAACTGATTAATATTTATATCGCAATGAGAACAATAAGAATAAAGACAATGATTGCCGCTGCCACCATGGCACTCGCAGCACAGGCACAGGCAGTAATCACCATCGTTGACCGTCCGGCAATGACTGCCGACGGGGGCTATCGTGCCCCCCTGCATGGCGGTTACCTGAAGAAACTGCCTGTAGGACAGGTACAGCCCAAAGGCTGGCTCTTAGAGATGCTCACCCGCCAGAAGAACGGACTCAACGGACAGTTAGGCACCGTGAGCGACTGGCTGGACAAGAACAACAACCAGTGGCTCAGCGACACCGGCAATCATGGCTGGGAGGAGGTGCCCTACTGGTTGCGCGGCTACTCGTCACTGGCTTACATTATGAATGACGATGCCTTGAAGAATGAGGCTCAGGTGTGGTTCGAGGGTGTGCTGACACATCTGAAAGCGAACGGAGAGCTGGGACCCAGCGGCACCGACGGCGACCCCAACACCCCAGACCTGTGGGCGAAGATGCCCATGCTCTGGGCTTTGCAGACCTATTATGAGGCTACGGGTGACGAGCGGGTATTGACGGCGATGACCAACTACTTCAAGTGGGAGCTGACCATTCCCGACGATCATTTCCTGAAAGGACTGTGGCAAGGCAAGCGTGGCGGTGACAACGAATGGAGCGTCGTTTGGCTTTACAACCAGACTGGGGACCAGAGTATCCTGCCACTCATCGACAAACTGCACCGCTGCGGCGTGGACTGGACCATGAAGGACGATCTGCCCAACTGGCACGGCGTGAACGTGGCACAGGGATTCCGAGAGCCCGCCACCTATTATATATATAATGGAGACGAGAAGATGTTGCAGGCTGCCTACGACAACCACAACACCATGCGCAAGCGCTACGGACAGGTGCCCGGCGGTATGTACGGCGCCGACGAGAATGCCCGACAGGGATATTTTGACCCGCGCCAGGGCGCAGAGACGTGTGCACTGGTGGAGCAGATGGCGAGCGACGAGATGATGATGGGTATCACCGGCGACCCCTTCTGGGCAGACCACTGTGAGAACGTGGCTTTCAACACCCTGCCTGCCGCCCTTATGCCCGACATGCGGTCGCTGCGTTACATCACCTCGCCTAACATGGCAATCAGCGACGGTAGGAACTACGGCGGCAGCATCGACAACGGACTTTTAGGCATGCTCTCCATGAGTCCCTTCAGCAGCCGCTGTTGTCAGCATAACCACGGCATGGGATGGCCCTACTTTACGGAGCATCTGGTGATGGCTACCAATGACGGTGGACTCTGTACGGCTCTCTACAGTGCCAGCGAGACCACGACCACCGTGGGTGGTGGCAAGACTGTGACGCTGATAGAGGATACCAAGTATCCCTTTGAGGAAAAGGTTTCGTTGACCGTCAAGACCGATGGAGCTGTTGAATTCCCGCTGTACCTGCGTATTCCTGCATGGGCTAAGAATGCTACGGTTACTGCCGGTGGCAATACCACCAATGCTGAGGCTGGCAAGTATGTGAAGATAAAAAAGACTTGGAATGACGGCGACGAGGTGACCCTCACTCTGCCCATGGCCATTACCACACAGGTGTGGGCACAAAACAAGGGCAGCGTCAGCGTGAACTACGGTCCGCTGACTCTCTCGCTCAAGATTGACGAGCAGTACAAGCAGCGCGACCCCAGCGATCCCGACATCGTGCAGGGTGACTCTCACTGGCAGGCTGGAGTAGACAAGTCGAAATGGCCGGCATACGAACTTTTCGCAAATTCCGACTGGAACTACGCACTATGTGTCAACGATGGCATACCTGTAGATATCACCGTCAGCCAACGCGCTTGGCCGGCAGACAACTATCCTTTCACCCAGCAATCCGTGCCCCTTACCTTCACCGCCAAGGGCAAGAAAGTTCCGTCATGGGGCTTTGACGGCAAGGGCATGACCGACATTCTGCCTACCCGTTTTGCCGGACGTAGCACGACGACGGAGACCATCACCCTTATCCCTATGGGGGCAGCACGTCTGCGCATCAGCGCCTTCCCACAGGCTGACATCGTGAAGAGCGATCCTGACTGCACAGAATGATTGTCAGGACTGGAGGTGAACGCAGACAAGAAGTAACGACATATAAGATTCAAAATGGAAAAAACAAGAAGTAATTCTGTTCTTTACGCACTGCCCGTCCTGTTTGGCTTCTTCGTGATGGGCTTCTGCGATATAGTGGGCATATCCAGCGACTATGCTGCTTCGGCTTTCGGCTGGTCACCGACGATGGCGGGACTGATTCCATCGGTGGTTTTCGTTTGGTTCTTCTTGCTGGGAATCCCGTCCGGGCTGATCATGAACCGCATCGGACGCAAGAACACCGTTCTGCTGTCCATGCTGATTACCGTTGTCGGCATGGCTTTGCCGCTCCTACACTATGACAGCATGATGACGCTGGCAGCCTATGCCCTGTTAGGTATAGGAAATGCCATTCTGCAAGTGTCGCTCAACCCCTTGTTGCAAAATGTGATTACTGACGAGAAACTGCTGACCAGCAGTCTGACTGCGGGACAGGTGGTGAAGGCGGTCTCCTCATTCGTCGGACCGTTCATTGTGTTGGCTGCCGTCAACTGGTTCGGGGGTGGCGACGAGGGCAGGTGGTATCTCTGCTTCCCCATCATGGGGGCTGTCACACTCGTCTCAGGTCTTTGGCTGCTGCTTACTCCCATCCCCCGCGAGGCGGTCGTGCAGAGTGTCGACACGTCTGGATTTAAAGAAGCTCTCTCGCTTCTGGGTGACAAGACTATCCTGTTGCTTTTCCTGGGTATCTTCTTTGCCGTCGGTACGGATGTGTCTACCAATTTCCTCTCCTCGAAAGTGATGATTTCGCGTTTCAATTACAGCAAGGAGACGGCAGGTATGGCACCACAGATATATTTTATCTGTCGTACCGTCGGTGCGTTTGTCGGTGTGTTCATGATGACTCGTATTGCTGAGATCAGATATTTCCGCTTCAATATTATTGGTTGCCTGCTGTTTGCCTTGGGACTGGCTTTCATCAGTCATGATGTGGCAGACTTTATCTGCATCGGCGGTATCGGCTTCTGCTGTTCCTGTGTGTTCTCCATTATCTATGGTCTGGCACTGAAGAGCCGCCCCGACAAGGGCAATGAAATCAGTGGATTGATGATTATGGCAGTGGCAGGCGGTACGTTGTCGTTCCTGGTCGGCGCTGCCAATGATACCTGGGGCATTGTCGGCGGGGCATTAGTCATTGCCTGCGAAATAGCCTATCTTACCTATTGTGCGTTTTTCATCTCTTTGGATAATTCTCATCAAAAGTAGACAAAAGTTGTATATCCGGATGCTTTAACAGCCCTTTTTGGAAAGTTTAACTTTTACGCGGTAGGTGCAATTTGCATGGGAACGGGAAAATGCTTATCTTTGCCGTTGTAATTGTTATGACAGTTTTTACTGGTCTTAAATAGGGTAGGAGTTATGCAAGTTATTTACGAGGATAATCATATTATTATTGTCTATAAGGAGAGTGGAGAGATCGTACAGGGTGATAAGACAGGTGATACACCCTTGGTAGAGACGGTGAAGGCATATATCAAAGAGAAATATGCCAAACCGGGACTCGTGTTCTTAGGTGTGGTGCATCGCCTGGACCGTCCCGTGAGTGGACTGGTGATGTTTGCCCGTACCTCGAAAGCGCTACGCCGTCTGAATGATATGTTCAGGAATGGTGAGATTCACAAGACCTATTGGGCATTGGTACAAGAGAAACCTGAGGAGGAAGAGGCAACATTAGAGCACTGGATGGTGCGTAATGAAAAACAAAATAAGAGTTATGCCTATTATCATGAGGTTCCTGGTTCCAAGAAATGTCTGTTGCATTACAAACTCATTGGGCAGTCTGACCATTATTATCTGTTGGAGATTAATCTGATGACTGGTAGGCACCATCAGATCCGATGTCAGTTGTCGACTATCGACTGTCCTATCAAGGGAGACTTGAAGTATGGTGCTAAAAGAAGTAATCCAGATGGAGGTATCTCTTTATTAGCACACCGTATAGAGTTTATCCATCCTGTATCCAAAGAACCTATTGTCGTGGAGTCGCCATTACCAGCGGATAATCTGTGGCAAAACATCAAATTTCTTAATAATTAGTTTCGTATTTCCGATATTTTTACTTACTTTGCAAAAGATTTTGCAAAGTTACAGCGCATGAAGAAAGCTTTCTGGTGGATATTGGGTATTCTGTTGAGTCCCATTCTGCTTTTCCTGATTCTGACGATGCTGCTTTATTTCCCTCCTGTGCAGAACTGGATGGTAGATAAGGTAGCGGCTATTGCGTCGGAGAAAACAGGAATGCAGATTACTGTCGACCATGTGGATATTTCTTTCCCATTAGACTTAGGAATTGACGGCTTTCATGTCATTCAGCAGCCAGACACGATTGCTGATGTGGAGCGCATGGTGGTAGATGTCCAGTTCTTACCCTTGTTAAAGAGTAAGGTCATTATCAATGAACTGGAAGTCGAGCATGCCAAGTTCAATACCGCCCAGTTGGTGGATGCCGCCCGTGTGAAGGGACAATTTAAGCGCCTCGCCTTGTCGAGCAAGGGTATTGACCTTGACAAGCAGACTATTGAGATGAATGGTGCCCGATTGGAGGAGGCGAAGATAGATGTCGCCTTAAACGATAGTGTCCCTGAGGATACGACAACTTCCGAGAACCGCTGGAAGATTTTTGCTGACAGTCTTCGTATTATCCACTCTGATGTCGCCCTCCATATGCCGGGTGACACGATGAGTGTGAAAGCACATTTCGGGCGATTGCTTGCCAAAGGGGGAGACTTTGACCTGGGTACTCAAACTTACCAGCTTGCCTCTTTAGACTGGAATAACGGCAGTCTGCAGTATGACCAGAACTACGAGCCACGGATAGAGGGACTTGACTATAACCATATCGATTTCAGTTATGTGGATATCGGTGTTGACTCTGTTTACTATCACGACCCGACAGCACGACTGGTGATGCGCTCCCTCCAGTTGAAAGAGAAGAGCGGTCTGCAAGTTGTCGACCTGACAGGACAGTTAGCAATGGAGAATGGGAAAATCAAGTTACCTAAGATGCGCCTGAAAACGCCAGACTCTGATGTAGAGGTGGAGCTGGATATGCCCCTCTCCCTGATGGATCAGTTAGAGCCAGGAAAGATGCGTATGCGGATGAATGCCCAGTTAGGTAAGCAAGACCTGATGCGTTTCATGGGAGGTATGCCCCAGTCGTTCCAACAGCGTTGGCCCAACTACCCGTTGAGTGTGAAAGGCTCCGTTAATGGTAACATGGATTATATGGAGTTTGACGGACTCGATGTGTCATTACCCACCGCTTTCCATGCTACCGCTACAGGCTTTGCCGCTAACCTGACCGATCCCAAGCGTCTTCGTGCCAAGGTTGATTTCAAGGCAAGGACAGAAGACTTAGGATTTGTGGCTGCTCTGTTGCCGAAAGATATGCAGCGTGACTATTGTATTCCTCGTGGTATCACAGCCCAAGGACTTGTCATGGCTGATGGCGCGCAATATTCCGCAGATGTCGTGTTGCATGAGGGAAAAGGTATCGTCAAGGCAAAAGGTCATTTCAATGCAGATGTCCTGCGTTATGATGCTAACGTCAATATCCGTGACCTGAACGTGCTTCATTTCATGCCCAGAGACTCTATCTATACCGTCTCTGCCGATATTGTAGCGAAAGGGCAGGGGACCGACTTCTTCTCCCCCCGTACAACATTGGAGGCTGATGCGAAGATTCACCAGTTGAGATATGGGCCTTATCACCTGAATAATATGGTGGCAACGGCAAATGTCAAGAACGGTCGTGCCTTTGCCAATATCATTGGTGATAATCAATTACTGAATGGTACAATAGCACTGGATGCCCTGATGAGCAAGAATAAGTTGAACGGAACCATCACAGCCGATGTGGCGCAGTTGGACCTTTACCGTCTTCACTTGGTTGACAAGCCCCTGACTATCGGACTTTGCGGTCATGTGGATGTCAGTTCCGACCTCAAAAAGACGCATTATGCCAGTGGCTTCTTCTCCGATTTTACAATCCGTGACTCTGCCAAGGTCTATCGTCCAGAAGACTTAGGATTACTCGTTAATTTTCGTGCCGATACCACTTATGCCCGTATACAGGCAGGAGACTTTATCGTGAAAGTTGATGCCAGTGGACATTATGAGCAGGTGCTGAAGCAACTGACGATACTCTCAGACTCAGCCTTGGCACAATATCATCAAAAGATTATCGACCAGCCAGCATTGCGTGGACTGCTGCCCACCATGAAGCTCCATGTGGAGAGTAAGAAAGACAATCCTATTGCCACCCTTTTGAAGAGTGGACAGAATATTGATTTCAAAGACTTGCTCTTCGATATGTCGACCTCTCCAGAGACTGGTGTCAATGGCAACGGGCATATCCATTCCTTCGTCTATGACGGTACCCAACTGGATACCGTCAATTTCCGATTGACACAGCGGAAAGAGCGACTCAGTTTTGGAGGACAGATACGCAATAACAAGCGTAACCCGCAGTTTGTCTTTAACGCTCTCTTTGACGGGGTGTTGCAAGAACGAGGTGCCACCATGGGTGTCCGCTATTATGACTCAGAGAATAAGCTGGGTGCTCGTATCGGTGCACAAGCAGAGATGGTCGACAGTGGAATAAATGTTCATCTGGTACCAGACCGTCCGACATTAGGCTATAAGGAGTATGCACTGAACAAGGATAATTTCCTGTTCCTGGGAAGTGACCGTAAGGTGAAGGCGAAGATTGACCTGGTGGCAGATGACGGGATGGGTGTGAAGATTTACTCCGAGGAGAGTAATCCCAATGCCTTACAGGATATCACGGTCAGTCTGAACCGTTTCAATCTGGGTGAGATAACCTCCGTCCTTCCATACGTGCCTCGTATGACAGGTACCTTAGATGGTGACTATCATGTCGTACAGCATGAGAATGGTCGTTTCTCCGTGGTCAGTGATATGGCTGTCCAGGACATGACTTACGAGAAGAGTCCGATAGGTAATGTGAGCACCGAGCTGGTTTATATGCAGAAAGAGAATGATGCCCATGCTGTGGAAGCACGTCTGCTGAGGGATGACATGGAGATCGGTTTGTTGAACGGTACCTATTATAATGAGGGTGACGGTGCCTTGGACGCTAAGTTGCAGTTGACCCGTTTCCCCTTGGAGATAGTCAATGGTTTCGTTCCCGACCAGATCATTGGTTTAGAAGGTCTTGGTGAAGGAGAGTTAACCATCAGAGGAGCCTTGAAGACCCCACAAGTCGATGGTGAGATATACCTTGACTCCTCCTATCTCGTCAGTATTCCTTATGGTATGCGCCTGCGCATAGACAACGACCCTGTGCGTGTTGTAGGTTCCAACCTCCTATTAGAGAACTTCTCCCTGTATGCCTATAACGAGAACCCATTGACCTTGATGGGTAGTATTAACTTCTCGAATCTCGACCAAATCCTGGTAGACCTCCGTATGCGTGCCAAGGACTATCAGGCCATTGGTGCCAAGGAGAATCCCAACAGTATAGCCTATGGAACAGCATTTGTAGACTTATTCGCCAGGATGCAGGGTACGTTGGATAACTTGAATATGCGAGGCAGACTGAATGTGTTAGGCTCCACAGATATGAGTTATGTGTTGCGTGACACCCCATTGTCTACCGATAACCAGTTAGAAGAACTGGTCAAGTTTACTGATTTCAGTGATACCGCACAAGTTGTGGTGGGGCGTCCGCAACTGAATGGCTTCACGATGGATATGACCGTTGATGTATCGAAGGGAGCTCATATCATGGCATATCTGAATACCGACCACTCCAACTATATCGACCTGATGGGAGGCGGTACTCTTCGTATGCAGTATTCTCCTATGGAAAACCTCCAGCTGCGTGGTCGATATACCCTGTCAAATGGAGAGATGAAATACTCGTTGCCAGTCATTCCGTTGAAAACGTTCACTATTCGTGACGGCTCATATATTGAGTTCACTGGGGAACCGGTGAATCCTACGCTGAATATCACGGCAACAGAACGTACCCGTGCGGCAGTCTCCGGTAGTGGGGCAGGACGTAGTGTGGAGTTCGACTGTGGTGTTGTCATCACCAAGACCCTAAAGGATATGGGACTGGAGTTCACGCTGGATGCCCCAGAGGATATGCAGCTGCATAGTGAGTTACAGGCAATGGGTGTGGAACAGCGAGGAAAACTGGCTGTGACGATGTTGACAACAGGGATGTATCTTGCTGATGGTAATACAGGAAGCTTCTCGATGAACTCTGCCCTCAGTTCGTTCCTGAACTCAGAGATCAACCAGATTACGGGAAATGCCCTGCGCACCCTCGACCTCTCGTTTGGTATGGACAATTCCACGGATGCCTCTGGTGCCATGCATACCGACTATTCGTTTAAGTTTGCCAAACGGTTCATGAACAACCGCTTAAAGATTGCCGTTGGTGGTAAGGTGTCATCAGGTGCGGAGTTACAGCAACGTAACAATTCCTTCTTTGATAACGTGTCACTTGAGTATCGTCTTGACCAGACGGCTAATAAGTTTATCACGTTGTATTACCAGAACAACAGTTATGATTGGTTGGATGGTTATACCCAGAAATATGGTGCAGGATTCACCTGGCGTCGCTATTTACAGAACTTCTGGGATATCTTCCGCTTCAAGGAGCAGAACCTGCGACCGCAGAGAATGCAAAATAATCAGAATACTCCGAGTAATCCGAACAATCAGAGTACTCCCACTGACTCCCTAAAAACTGAAAGCAATGAAAAGAAATAGTATTCTATATATTGTCGCTGGCATGTTGCTCTCCTCCTGTTCGATGACAAAGAATATCCCAGAGGATGACAAGCTCTTCACTGGTCTGACGAAGATCGCCTACGAGAACTACGAGGCGAATGATAACTTCATCCAGGCACAGGAGGAGGTGGAGGCAGCCCTTGCCACGGCACCCAATGGCGCTATCTTCGGCAGCAGCTATCATCGTATGCCTTTCTCTTTCCGTTTGTCAGTATGGAACCATTATAGCGGAAAAGACTCAGGTTTTGCCAAATGGATGACCAAGACCTTTGGAAAACAGCCCGTTCTGATGTCATGGGTAAATCCAGAGTTACGTTCTTCCGTGGCTCGTTCCGTATTACGTAACCACGGTTATTTTAACGGACAAGTGAGTTATGAGGTAGTACCGCAAAAGAATCCGAAGACGGCAAAGATCGGTTATACGGTGAGTCCTGGTCGTCTATGCTATCTTGACAGTGTCGGCTATTTCGGTTTTCCTGCCGGGGCTGATAGTCTGATTCAAGCGACTTTGGATGAGGCGAAGATCCATAAAGGTGACCCCTTCGTCGTCTCTAATCTGGATGCAGAGCGTAGCCGTGTCAACCTGTTGTTACGTAACAACGGCTATTTCTATTATCAGTCGAGTTATGCCTCCTATCTGGCAGATACCTTTGCCGTTGACGGTAAGGCACAGCTGCGTTTCCAGTTGGCAAAAGAAGTCCCAGAACAAGCACTCCATAAATGGTATATCGGTAGGGTAAATATCAATATGCGCAAGACTTTCATGGAGCAACTGACCGACTCGTTGCACCGTCGTTATTTCACCGTTCGCTTCTCTGGTAAGAAACCACCTATCCGTACCCGTGTGTTGATGGCGGATATGAAACTGCGTCCTCGTCAGTTGTATAGCTATGACAACTATGTGCAGTCCATTAACAAACTCAATGCCATGGGACTCTTCTCATCTACCGACTTTGTGTTTACACCCCGTGACACGACGGCAACCTGTGATACACTGGACCTGACCCTCAACTGTGTGTTCGACAAACCCTGGGATTTCTATATAGAGACCAATTTCAATGCGCGTACTATTGGGCGAGTGGGACCGGAGTTGAAGCTGGGTGTTACCCGTCGTAATGCCTTCCGTGGCGGAGAGAAGATAGACATCAACCTGCACGGTTCTTATGAGTGGGCGACAAGTGGTGGCTCCTCGATGAATAATTATGAGTATGGTGCTGATGTCAGTATCGAGTTCCCCCGTATCATCGCTCCTTTCTTTGGCGGTAACCGCGTGCGTCGTGACAAGGATGGACGAGTCATCCGTCGCCAGCGTTTCTATTCCACACCCCTTACGCTTGCCAAGTTGTCTACCAACATCATCTATCGCCCCAGTTACTATAAGATGCATGTGGTCAGTGGAGAATGGACTTATAAATGGCAGACCTCCGCCCAAAGTCGTCATGAGTTCTCACCACTGACAGTGAAGTATCAGTTTATGAACAGTCATACAGATGCCTATGATGAGCTGGTGAAGAAAAATCCCTACCTTGCAGCGACGATGCAAGACCACTTCATCCCTGAGATGCGTTACACCTATACTTATACCAGTCCTGTGGGTAAGCTACATCCCATCCGGTGGGAGACCACTATTGCGGAGTCAGGTAACCTGCTGTCATTGGGTTATATGATAGGTGGCAAGAAATGGAATGAGAAGAACAAGACGTTGTTTAGGAATCCCTATTCCCAGTTTGTGAAATTAGAGACGGACCTCACCAAGACATGGACACTTAGTAGTGCGTCGCAGCTGGTAGGACATGTGAATGCTGGATATATTTGGTTCTATGGTAATTCAGATGCCGTCCCCAACTCCGAGATGTTTTATGTAGGAGGAGCCAACAGTATCCGCGCCTTCTCTGTCCGTGGGGTAGGTCCCGGGCGTATTGAGTCCTTTGGTGATAAAGCAGTAGATTATCTGATGCGTAATGGTAATATCAAGTTCGTGGCAAACCTGGAGTATCGTCACCGTCTTTTCGGTAACCTTCATGGAGCCCTGTTCCTTGATGCGGGAAACGTATGGAATTCCTCTGACAATCATATTACCAATAATGCATCGACAGAGAATCTTTCCGATCAGGGACATTTCCGTTTCAAGAACTGTCTTCGTGATTTAGCCATCGGCACAGGTGTTGGAATCCGTTATGACCTTGATTTCCTCATCCTCCGTCTCGACTGGGGAATTGGTCTCCATGTACCTTATGAGACAGGTAAGTCGGGCTTCTTCAATACCGATGGGTTTAAGAAAAACCAGACCCTCCACTTTGCTATCGGTTATCCGTTCTAATGATAGTAACCGGGAAAGTGTTACATTCCAGTAAAGAATACAAAAAACCGCTGGATTCTCATCCAGCGGCACTTCTCTCAATTTTTTGTTCGAGTTGTCTGATTACTTAACGCTATCAGCAGCAACAGTGTCAGCAGCAACAGTGTCAGCGCTATCAACAACCTCTACTGAATCGGTGTCAACCGGAGCCTGAGGAGCCTTGTTACCACAAGAAGCGAAAGAAACAGCTACGATGGCTGCGAACATAAATACTAATTTTTTCATTTTTCTAAGCTTTTAAAATCTGTAAAACAATCATTTGTTTATTAAAACGCTGCAAAGGTAGGCATTTTTTTGATACGTTGTACTTTTTTTTGTGCTTTTTTTTAGTCCTTTTTTGTAACTTTTTCGCAAATGACTGAAAATCAGTTGTTTGTGAAATGTTAAAAATATCATCCTTTTTACACATTATTGAATTATTGCTAAAAATGAGTAGTTTTTAATGGAAAATGTGTACCTTTGTTGGCGCAAACATGACACCTTATTATATATATGATAGATACATCAGTTTTCCAAGGTAAGAAAGCAGCGTACTTTACATTAGGGTGTAAGCTGAACTTCTCAGAGACATCTACTTTCGGTAAGATGCTTCAGGAGATGGGAGTGCTGACGGCTGCTAAGGGAGAACAGGCTGATATCTGTCTCATTAATACATGCTCTGTTACCGAGGTCGCCGATCATAAGTGTCGTCAGGCAATCCATCGTATGGTACGCCAGCATCCCAACGCTTTTGTAGTTGTCACTGGTTGTTATGCGCAGCTGAAGCCTGAGTTTGTGAGTAAGATAGAAGGTGTTGATCTTGTATTAGGAGCCAATGAAAAGGCAAACCTTGTGCAGTTCTTGTCGGAGGCGTTTATCCGACGTGACGCGGTCGCTTCCTATAAGACGGAGAAGACGAAAGATATCAAGACTTTTGCGCCCTCCTGTTCACGTGGCAATCGCACCCGTTATTTCCTGAAGGTGCAAGATGGTTGTGACTATTTCTGTACTTACTGTACCATTCCCTATGCACGTGGTTTCAGTCGTAATCCCAGCATCGCCTCTCTGGTGGCTCAGGCAGAGGAGGCTGCACGTGAGGGTGGTAAGGAGATTGTGCTGACTGGTGTGAATATCGGTGACTTTGGAAAGACGACGGGAGAGAAGTTTGTCGATCTGGTGAGAGCCTTAGATGGTGTGGAGGGAATCCAGCGTTATCGTATCAGTAGTTTGGAACCCGACTTACTCAGTGATGAGTTGATAGACTTTTGTGCTCATAGTCGTGCGTTTATGCCGCATTACCATATCCCCTTGCAGAGTGGAAGTGATACGGTATTGAAACTGATGCACCGCCATTACGACCGCCAGTTGTTTGCCGATAAGATTCATCGTATCAAAACGGTATGTCCTGATGCCTTTATTGGTGTTGACGTGATGGTGGGATGTCGTGGGGAGACACCAGAATGCTTTGAGGAGACCTATGACTTCTTGGATACACTTGATGTGACGCAGTTACATGTTTTCCCGTATTCAGAACGTCCTGGTACATCTGCACTCTCCATCCCCTATATTGTCAGCGATGCAGACAAAAGGGAGCGTAGCAAGCGGTTGCTCGCCCTTTCAGATACGAAGACCCATACATTCTATCAGCGTCACATAGGAACACAGGCAGAGGTTCTTTTCGAGAAAGCACCTCGCGGGAAGGCGATGCATGGATTCACGAAGAATTATATCCGTGTGGAACTGTCACCCTCAGTGGCTCGTCCTGAATATGATAACCAGCTGATGACCGTATGTTTAGGTGACTTCAATCATGACCAAACAGCATTAAAAGCCAAGCTCAATGGATAAACTCGCAATTGTCATACTCAACTGGAACGGACAGAAGATGTTGCAACAGTATCTGCCTACCGTTCTGCAATATTCTCGCAAGGAAGCGACGGTTTATGTCGCAGACAACGCGTCAACGGATGATTCCTTGAAATTGCTCTCGGAGTTCCCAGAGTGCAAGGTGGTCCTTCTTGATAAGAATTGGGGGTTTGCGGAGGGATATAATAAGGCTTTACGGCAGATAGAGGCAGAGTATTATCTGTTGCTTAACAGTGATATAGAAGTGACCCATCACTGGCTGACACCCCTTATTGAGTTTATGGATGTCCATCCGGAAGTGGCGGCTTGTCAGCCCAAATTACTATCTATTTATGATAAGGATATGTTTGAGTATGCGGGAGCGAGTGGGGGATTCCTCGACCGTTTCGGTTATCCCTTCTGCCGAGGACGTATCTTCGACACCATAGAACAAGATAATGGACAGTATGACTATGCCACAGAGATTCTTTGGGCAACAGGAGCAGCACTGATGATTCGTTCTAAAGACTATTGGGAAGCAGGAGGACTTGACAGTCGTTTCTTTGCCCATAACGAGGAGATAGACCTTTGTTGGCGGTTGCGCATCCGTGGACGTAAGATATACTGTTTGCCAGAGAGCTATATCTATCATGTGGGAGGCGGTACTCTTCCAAAGAGTAATCCGATGAAGACCTTCCTCAATTTCCGTAATAATCTCACGATGCTCTATAAGTGTCTTCCAGACTCGGAACTCACTTATGTGATGCGTTGGCGTTGGTTCCTCGATTACCTTGCTGCGTGGGAGACCCTCCTGTTGAAACAGAACTGGGGAGATTTCTGTGCCATCTATCGTGCCCGTCGTGCTTTTAAGAAATGGAAACACGATTTTGATGCTGATCGTGCTGCTATTCAGCAGTCACGCAAGGTTGCCGATATTCCAGAACAGCGAAGATGCTCTGTTTTGTGGCAATATTACGCCAAGGGACATAAGAGGTTTACAGAACTGTAGAATGAAAATGCTCTATTTATTTGGCATTTTGCTGACTAATTATTAATTTTGCAGACTAGAAAAAATTAAACTGAACAAAATATGAAGAAACTATTATTGGGAGACGAGGCGATTGCTCAAGGTGCGTTGGACGCAGGTTTGAGTGGTGTCTATGCCTATCCGGGAACTCCCTCCACAGAGATTACAGAGTATATCCAGATGTCGCCATTGGCAAAAGAGCGTGGCGTACACAGTCGCTGGTCGACCAATGAGAAGACCGCCATGGAGGCTGCTCTGGGTATGTCGTTTATGGGAAAGCGTGCCTTGGTTTGTATGAAGCATGTTGGACTGAACGTATGTGCTGACCCGTTTGTGAATGCAGGAATGACAGGTACCAATGGTGGACTGGTCGTATTAGTGGCTGATGACCCCTCGATGCACTCCTCACAAGATGAGCAGGATTCACGTTTTTATGGTAAGTTTGCCATGATTCCTACGTTGGAGCCGAGCAGTCAGCAAGAGGCATATGACATGATACAAGAGGCTTTCGACATGTCGGAGCAGTTGCATCTGCCTGTTCTGATGCGTGTCACCACCCGTATGGCACACTCCCGTGCCGTTGTCACATGCAAGGAAGAGCCTCGCCAGCAGAATGAGTTGAATTACGACGCACAGGCATCAAGCTGGGTATTACTGCCAGCCTTTGCCCGTAAGCGTAATGATATCGTGACCGCCCAGCAGCCCCTTTTGGAGCAGATGGCAGTCGACAGCAAGTATAATGCTTATATCGATGCAGACGATCGTGAGTTAGGTGTGATTGCCAGTGGTATCGCCTACAACTATCTGATGGAGTGTTTCCCCAACGGTTGTCCGTTCCCTGTATTGAAAATCTCACAATATCCTATTCCTAAGAAACTGATCCGCAGAATGACAGACGATTGCGAGTTCGTGCTGATTGCCGAGGAGGGACAACCCTTCATCGAGGATCAGGTACGTGGTGTGATGCCAGGTAATGCCGTCATCAAGGGACGACTGACAGGTGAGCTGCCTCGTACAGGCGAGTTGAATCCTGATTTGATCAAGAAAGCGTTAGGTATGGAGATTGGTGAGAACTACGCTCCTTGTGAGGATGTGGCTCCCCGTCCACCCGCACTTTGTCAGGGTTGCGGACACCGTGATGTTTATACCGCACTGAATCAGGTGTTGCTCGACTATCCCAATGCCCGTGTGTTTGGTGATATCGGCTGCTATACCTTAGGGTTCCTACCTCCTTATAAGGCTATTCACTCCTGCGTAGACATGGGTGCCTCTATCACCATGGCGAAGGGAGCCTCGGATGCAGGACAATGGCCAGCCGTTGCTGTCATTGGTGACTCGACGTTTACCCATTCTGGTATGACGGGTTTGTTGGACGCTATCAATGAGAATGCCGACATCACAGTAATTATCAGTGACAACCTGACAACAGCGATGACGGGTGGACAGGACTCTGCCGGTACGAATAAGTTTGAGGCTATCTGCCGTGGTCTGGGTCTGAGTGATGACCATCTGAAGGTCGTTGTTCCATTACCCAAGAACATGGAGGAGATTACGAAGACTATCCGTGAGGAGATTAACTACCACGGAGTGAGTGTTATCATTCCACGTCGTGAGTGTATGCAGACCTTACAGAGACATTTAAAACAAAAGAGACAGGAGGCAAAGAAATGAAGACAGATATTATATTATGTGGTGTAGGAGGACAGGGTATCCTCTCTATCGCAACGATTATCGGTGAGGCAGCTATGAATGAGAACCTGTATATCAAGCAGGCAGAGGTTCACGGCATGTCACAGCGTGGTGGTGATGTGCAGTCTAACCTCCGTATCTCCAGTAATCCTATCGCCAGCGACCTGATACCAAAGGGTGGGGCAGATGTGATTATCTCGATGGAGCCTATGGAGGCATTACGTTACCTGCCATTTCTCTCCAAAGAAGGATGGATTATCACATCGAGCACTCCTTTTGTGAATATTCCCAACTATCCTGATATTGAGAAGATTAAGGCAGATTTAAACGGTCTGAAGAATGTCATCATGCTGGATATCGAACAGGCAGCAAAGGACGCTGGTGTTCCCCGTTCTGCGAATGTCATCCTGTTGGGTGCTGCCCAGAAAGCGTTGGGTATCGAGTATGAGAAATTAGAGGAGGCAATCCGCCGTGTGTTCGGTCGTAAGGGTGAGGCTATCGTTGAGGCGAATATCAAGGCACTTGCCATTGGTAAGGAGGCACAGAAATGATAGAGACACCAATCAAGAGAGAGATTGTTGACGGACTCATCAGTGAGCTTGGTATCAAGGACTTTGCCAAGGCTACTATCCGTGAGGTGAAGCAAGTTGCGGCAAAGGCAGAGAAAGCCTCTGGTGTGGAGTTCATCAAGATGGAGATGGGGATTCCCGGACTGCCTGCCGCTCAGGTGGGTGTTGATGCCCAGATCAAGGCTTTGCAGGAAGGTATTGCCCATAGTTATCCTGATATACAGGGTGCTCCAATCCTGAAGCAGGAGGCTTCTCGTTTTGTGAAGGCTTTCATTGGCTTGGATGTCGCACCGGAATGTTGCGTACCAGTAAGTGGTTCGATGCAAGGAACTTTTGCGTCGTTCCTGACCTGTTCACAGGCAGATAAACAGAAAGATACCGTACTCTTCATCGATCCTGGTTTCCCCGTACAGAAGATGCAGTTGCAGGTACAGGGTGTGAAATACGAGACCTTTGACGTCTATGACTATCGTGGTGAGAAACTCGGTCCGAAACTGGAGAGTTATCTGAGTAAGGGAAATATCTGTGCGTTGGTTTACTCAAATCCCAACAATCCCGCATGGATCTGTCTGAATGAGGATGAGTTGAAGACCATTGGCGGACTTGCCACGAAATATGATACCATCGTGATGGAAGACCTTGCCTATTTCGCCATGGACTTCCGTAAGGATCTGAGTGTACCTTTCCAAGCCCCTTATCAACCGTCTGTCGGACGCTATACCGATAACTATATCTTGCTGATCAGTGGTTCCAAGGCTTTCAGTTATGCGGGTGAGCGTATCGGTGTGACCTGTATCTCTAATAAGCTGTTTCATCGTCATTATCCAGATTTAGCAGCACGTTACGAGGGACTTGCCTTTGGTCCTGTCTTCTCTACCCGTATGCTCTATGCTTTGTCGTCAGGAACCAGTCATTCTGCTCAGTTTGCATTGGCTGCCATGTTGAAAGCGGCAAGTGACGGAACTTATAATTTCCGTCAGGAGGTTATTGTTTATGGTGAACGAGCCCGTAAACTGAAGGATATCTTCTGCCGTTACGGTTTCCATATCGTTTATGATAAAGACCTGGATGAGCCTGTTGCCGATGGCTTCTATTTCACCATAGGCTACAAAGGAATGACGAGTGGTGAGTTAGCCAAGGAGCTGATGTACTATGGTGTGAGTGCTATCTGTCTGATTACTACAGGTTCCCATCAAGAGGGCTTGCGTGTATGTACCTCTTTCATAGAGGATCATCAATATGCGCAGTTAGAAGAGCGTATGAAGATTTGGAAAGCAAATCATGAAGCATAAAAAGGAAAGAGGAACCTCAAAAGGTTCCTCTTTTTGATGGTTATTCACTCATATCTACCGGTTCGAACTTGAATTCCGACAACGTCAGATACCTGACATCATATTTTCCTTTCGCCTTCACGGTGTATTCCTTACGCAACTTAATGAATTTCTTCTCAGCCTCTTTACGACTCAAGGCATACATAACAACACACACACGGTTGGGCTGTTGTTTGTTAGTAGCCAGAAAATCCTTCAACTGGTAGGAATAGTGCTGACGACCCAACAGAAACTTCGTCTTGGTATCATACCATGCGCCTACAACCTCCTGTACATCTGTCATGTAGATGATAGAGTCCTGAAATGACGCAGAGAACCCGAACATAAACATCTTCGGGGCTTTCATTCGTTTTGCCTGCATCTCTGAGGGCATAGCCACTGCTAAGAGCAGGGAGAAAAGGATATACTTTAAAATCTTCATTGTCCTAAATATGCTTTTAACATCTTGTTCTTAGTGTTACCACGAAGTCGGCGAATAGCCTTCTCCTTGATCTGACGGACTCGTTCACGGGTCAGTCCGTATTTTGTACCAATCTCCTCTAATGTCATTTCTGGCTGGTTGATACCGAAGAATGCCTCTACCACCTTTCGCTCTCTGTCATTGAGCATGAGAAGGGCATTGGCAATCTCAGCCCTCAGTGACTCCAATACTAACTGGCGGTCAGCCATAGGCGCATCGTCGTTCACCAGTACGTCCAACAGACTATTGTCCTCGCCGTCTACGAAAGGAGCATCGACAGAGACATGGTGACCACCCACATGAAGCGCGTCGTCAATTTTATCCTCTGGCAAATCAACCTTTTCAGCCAGTTCCTCCGTTGATGGGCGACGTTCATGTTCTTGCTCAAAGCGGTTAGCCTCACGGTTGATCTTGTTGACGGCACCAACCTGGTTTAGTGGCAGACGGACGATACGGCTCTGTTCCGCAATGGCTTGCAGGATGCTCTGTCGAATCCACCATACGGCATAGGAGATAAACTTGAAACCACGTGTCTCGTCAAATTTCTCCGCAGCCTTGATTAGTCCGAGGTTGCCCTCGTTGATCAAGTCTGGCAGAGACAGTCCTTGGTTCTGATATTGCTTTGCTACAGAGACAACAAATCGGAGGTTTGCCTTGGTCAGACGCTCCAATGCCTTGCGATCACCTTTTCTAATTTTTTGGGCTAGTTCTACTTCCTCGTCCGTCGAAAGAAGCTCCTCTTTACCAATTTCCTGCAAATACTTATCAAGAGATTCACTCTCTCGATTGGTGATGGATTTCGTGATTTTTAGTTGTCTCATTTAGTGGTTTTTTATAAGCCGAATGCAAAAGTAAGGTATTTTTTCGGAAACACCAAAAGAATACCTTACTTTTTTGTCAACAGAATGTCAAATATTACTCATTCTGTAAGTAGACTACGAAGCCACCGCGTTTACCAGTGGGGAAGAGTCCCTTAATGACAAGCATCTGGTCTTTCGCATCCTTGACAGCTTGCTGCAGATCATCGAAGGAGCGCATCGGCTGATCGTTGACTACCTGGATGATGAAGCCCTTAGGAACGCCAGCCTCCTTCATCTTGCCACCGCTGACCTTCAACACCTCAAGACCATAGCTGATCTCCAGTTGTTTCTTCTGGGAGTCGGTAACAGGACGTACATCGATGCCGAGGATATCCACATCAGCGTTCTTCACAACCTTGGTAGTACCTTGCTCATTCTTCAAGGTCAGCGTAGCGGTCTTCTCTTTCTTGTTACGCAGATAGCTTACCGTCACCTTGTCGCCAGGGCGCTTCTGAGCCATAATTCCTTGCAGTTCACCGAACTTCTTCACTTTCTGTCCGTCGATAGCCGTGATGACATCACCCTTCTGCAAGCCGGCAGCGGCAGCGGCACCGTCCTCGACAACCTCTGCAATATAGATACCCTCCATGGTGCCGAGGTCAATCTCGTTGCCCTTCTCTTTCTCTACATCGACATAGTTGCTGACATCAGAGCCCTTGATACCAATCATAGCACGCTGTACGGCACCATATTTCTTGATATCCTCAACGACCTTGTTCATAATAGCGGTAGGAATGGCAAAGCCGTAACCGATATTAGAACCAGTCTGTGAGTAGATCATGGCATTGATACCAATCAGTTCACCACGGGTGTTCACCAACGCGCCACCAGAGTTACCTTGGTTGATGGCGGCATCCGTCTGAATCATGGAGGCTACACCTTCGCCCATCTGACGAGCCTTGGCACTGACGATACCAGCAGTAACGGTATTGTTCAGTCCGAGAGGATTACCGACGGCAAGTACCCATTCTCCGATCTTCACATTGTCAGAGTTGGCAATCACGATAGCCGGCAGGTTCTTGGCATCAATCTTAATCAGGGCAAGGTCTGTCGTCTTGTCGGCCCCAATGATACGTGCTGAATACTCTTTAGAGTTCTCGTTCAAGGTCACTGTCAACTCATCGGCTCCATCCACCACGTGGTTGTTGGTGACGATATAACCGTCAGCGGAGATAATCACACCACTACCGGCAGCAGCACGCTTAGGAGTCTGCACCTGACGTTTGCGCGTACCATTATTATTCCCCTGTCCACGTCCGAAGAATCCACCGAAGGGGTCAGAGAAGAAATCCTCAAAAGGATCACTGTATTCTACTGTCTGGGTCTTGGAGTTGATGACAGATTTGATGTAAACAACTGATGGCAGCGATTTCTCTGCTGCGTAAGTCAAGTCTACGGGTTGTCCTGGTGCGGCAGCTGGAGCAGCTTGTGTCTTGTTGCATGAAGCCGCAGAAAAAGCGATTACTACTAAGTAAACCGCAGGAAGTAAATTCTTTACAATCTTTTTCATTTGTCTATTCAGTTAAATGTTTATATTCATTGTTTATGAAATCGAGTGCAAATATAGACGCAAAAATTGGTAAACTGCCAAATTGTCGTTTCTTTTTGTCGCAATTTAACAATTCTAACGTTATACTTAACGGCTGTTTGAAATTAACGCTTGAAAGTTGAAATACTGATAAAATTAACGAATGTCATATAGTTTGGCTCCATATCGTTAACTAACAGTGATTTCTCCCCTGATGCTTTGGCGCATAAGTTCACGTACTTGCTCAGGATCTTTATAATGGGACTGTAAGAACATCAGTTTGGTGACAGCACTCTCAACAGTAGAGTCGAACCCACTGATGACACCAGCCTCTTGCAGTTGATAGCCGGTATCATAGCGTCCCATCTCCACCATCCCTTGCATACACTGGCTGATGTTGATGACCACCTTTCCGTTTCTGGTCGCTTCTTTTAATGCCTGCATGACCCATGGTCGCTGAGGGGCATTACCACTTCCGAAGGTACGCATGACGATACTCTTCAAATTGGGGGTGGCAATGATATGGCGCACGAGGTCTTCACGAATACCAGGGAAGAGGGAGAAGATGATCACATTATTATCAAGACGGAAGTGGGGCTTCATGGACTTGTCCCAAGCAGGTGTCAACATACGGTTAGAGTGGTAGGTGATGTTCACACCGGCATCTACCAGGTGAGGGTAGTTGAACGACTCAAAGGCATTAAACTCCTCGGCACTTTGTTTGGTTGTGCGGTTACCACGTAGCAGATGACCGTTGAAATAGATACCAACCTCTGGTACCATGGCATGTCCCATCTCGTCTTTTGCCGCTGCGATCTCGATGGAAGTAATCAGATTCTCCTTGCCATCAGTCCGCAACTGTCCGATGGGCAGTTGCGAACCGGTAAAGATGACAGGTTTCGTCAGGTTTTCCAGCATATAGGACAATGCGGAGGCGGTATATGCCATCGTGTCAGTACCATGTAAGACGACAAAACCATCGTAGTCATGATAATGGTCAGCGATGACATGACTCAGCTCTGTCCATCTGGCAGGGGTCATATCGCTGGAGTCAATAGGTGGGTCGAACTGGTAGGTGCAGATGTCTAAATCAAACGCTTTCAGCTCAGGTACGTTCACCAGCAGGTGCTCGAAGTCGAAAGGCTCCAAGGCACCCGTCTTGGGATTCCGGTTCATTCCTATCGTCCCACCGGTATAGATCAGTAAAACTTTTCCCTGCATTTGACGAAAATTATAAAGAGATTTGCAGCATGACGAAAGAGTAGGGAGCCAGCTCCATGGACATCTTCTTAGACATCTTGACGGTCTCTGTCTTTGGTGCTATAGGCTGCTTCTCATAGTTGTTCTCTGCATCAGGCTGACCAGTCAGTGTAGTCTTGACGGCAGACTTCACACCCTTGAAACGAGAGAGGTTGATGTCTGCGGTCTTGGTGTCTGCGCTGGCGTTACATATCTTCACGAACAGCTGACGAGTCTTGGTGTTCAGTACTACCGACTGCTCTTGCAGATTCGTTGCCTCCTTGATCTTCACACAGTCACCATAGTAATAGTTACCACTTGACTGTCCAAACATCTGCTGCACATAATAGCTGCATGTCAAGTATGGACGCTCGTTGTCGAAGTAAATCATGTCAGGATTCCAGTTGGTGGCATTCTTGCGAGCGAAGAGTGGAGCGTAAGAGGTCATCACGACGACATCAGCGTTACGCTCTACATGCAACAGATAGAGTGCCTCGGCAAGGGCATCCATCATTTTCTTGTCCTTGGACGCATACTCGCCAAGATACACCTTGGTCTTACGGTCACGAGGATATTTGTCGTACTGACGACTCTCCAAGAAATATTTGTTAGGCTCGTAATAGTGCTCGTCGATAATCGGCATCTGCAGCTCATCGGCAAGTTTCCATCCAGCCTCGTAGTCAGGATTCTCAGGATGAGAGCCTGGTCCTGCTGTACCCACGATGATGATTTCAGGATGCTTCTCCGTCACCTTTTTATACATATATTTAAAGCGCTCGGCGAACTCGGGTGTGATTTTCTCTTCGTTGCCGATACCCAGATACTTCAGTCCGAAAGGTTTTGGGTGTCCTGCCTCTGCACGGACACGTCCCCATTTCGTGTTGACATCACCATTAGCCCACTCAATCAGGTCAAGGGCATCTTGTACCCACTCATCCATCTCCGACATGGGACATACGTCCTGAGCCTGATGAGGCCACATGTCCCAGCCACCATTGGTACCCTGGCAACTGACACCACAGGGCAGGATAGGCAGTGGCTCCATGTTCAGATCCTCACAGAACTGGAAGTACTCGAAGTAGCCCAGTCCCATGGACTGATGATAACCCCATGTGTTCTTCAGTTGACGACGCTGTTCCTTAGGACCGACTGTTGTCTTCCAACGATAGGTGTTCCAGAAACCGTCGCCACCGCCATGTACGACACAGCCACCGGGGAAGCGCATGAATTTAGGATGCAGTCCGGCAAGTGCCTCTGCGAGGTCCTTACGGAGTCCGTGTCCTTTGTATGTGTCTTGTGGCATCAAGGAGATCATGTCGATGTCAATCGTACCATTCTGTAAGACGAGAATCTGTAACGATGCGTTAGTGACAGTCTCAGAGGCTGTCAGTTGAGCCTCATATTTCTTCCAGGTGTTAGCGTCAGCGGTAATCGTTGTCTCACCAAGGAGCTTCGGGTCTTTGCCCCATCCCTGTGGCTGAACCAGTGCGATGCGCACCTGTTTAGCCTCTCCCTTCACATTACGGAGGAAGACAGAGAAGTCATATTTCGCGCCAGCCTTGACAGAGATACCGTCAAAACCATTGTTTTGCAGTCCGAATCCTTTCCAGCCTTTGTAGTCATAAAACTCTTTCGTACGTTCGATATTCAAACGCATGTAAGTAGGATTATTGGGGTGGATAGGGTTGTCCATACGTGTCTCTGTATAACCCAGTGAGTGTCCAGGACGAATAGTCTGCCATGCGGTACCGGCACCCCAGCCGTCACGCTCATTCAGATTAAACTCGAAAGAACCGTTCTGAATCAGTTCGGCATACAAGCCACCATCGGCGGCACTACTGATATCCTCGAAGAAGATACCGATCAGTTCGTCACTAATAGCTTTTCCCCCACTTGGTGGTGTCATGGATTTCTGGGCATCAGTACCAGTCACTGCTGCAAGAAGAATAGCCCCCAAAATAAGTTTTTTGTTCATCTTGAATTTGTTAATTTAGTAATCATTTGGTAATAATGCCACAAAGGTACGTAATTTTTTCTGTTCGTCCGTCATCGTTTACGTTAATTTTTCTTCATTTTTAGGACTATTATGAGGGAATGCCGAAAATATTTCCTATATTTGCAAAGATTTTGCTAAAACAATTACTAAAACAATAAATAGCTATGAAGAAATTCAATGACAAAAACTTCGTGCTGGATAACGAATTAGCACAAGACTTGTTCCACAACCATGCGGCTAAGATGCCTATCATCGACTACCACTGTCACCTGATTCCTGAGATGGTGGCTAATGACCATCGCTTCAAAAGCATCACAGAACTCTGGCTGGGCGGTGACCACTATAAGTGGCGTGCCATGCGTACCAATGGTGTTGACGAGAGGTACTGCACCGGTAAGGACACCAGCGACTGGGAGAAATTCGAGAAGTGGGCAGAGACCGTTCCTTATACGCTCCGCAACCCATTGTATCACTGGACACACTTGGAGTTGAAGACCGCCTTCGGTATCGAGAAGTTGCTCTCCCCCAAGACGGCTCGTGAGATCTTCGACGAGTGTAATGAGAAACTGAAGCTGCCCGAGTTCTCTGCTCGCGGTCTGATGAAGCACTATAACGTGGAGTGTGTATGTACCACAGATGACCCCGTTGACGACCTCCATAACCATATCGAGTATGCCAAGCATAAGGCTGCCGACGACCCTATGATGATTCCAGCATGGCGTCCCGACAAGGCGATGAACATTGAGAAGCCGGAGTTTGGGGCTTATGTTCATCAGCTGGAGCAGGTGAGTGGTGTCACTATTACCAAGTTTGTAGACATGGTAAATGCTCTACAGAAGCGTCATGACTTCTTCCAGGAGCAGGGCTGTAAGCTCTCCGACCATGGTATCGAGGAGTTCTATGACGAGGAGTATACCGACTCACAGATAGAGACCATCTTCGAGAAGGCTATGCGTGGTCAGCAGCTCTCTAACATGGAGATTCGCCAGTATAAGAACTGCTTCCTGACCGTCATGGCTGAGATGGATGCTGATGCAGACTGGACACAACAGTTCCACTATGGTGCTATCCGTGACAATAATACAAAGATGTATAACGCATTGGGTCCTGACACCGGTTTCGACTCTATTGGTGAGTTCAACACTGCGAAGGCAATGTCTAAGTTCCTGAATAAGTTGAACATGGAGGATAAGTTGACGCGTACCATATTATATACGTTGAATCCTTGTGCCAACGAGGTGATAGCTACTATGCTGGGTAACTTCCAGGGTGGTGAGCCAGGTAAGATCCAGTTCGGTTCCGGCTGGTGGTTCAACGACCAAAAGGATGGTATGGAGCGTCAGATGAATGCCCTCAGCGTACTCGGTTTGCTGAGCCGCTTCGTAGGTATGCTGACCGACTCCCGTTCGTTCCTCAGCTATCCACGTCATGAGTACTTCCGCCGCATCCTCTGCAACATCCTCGGTAATGATGTGGAGAAAAGGGCTTGCTGCCTGACGACCGTGAGTTGCTGGGTAAGATGGTGGAGGACATCTCCTACAATAACGCCCGTCGTTATTTCAAGTTCTACTAAACCAAATAGAACGAGCAGTAAAAAAATTAAATTTAGAATAAAATGAGGCACGGTCGGGATTGAATATCCCTTGCGCTGGCGCGAGCCATCGCCCAAAATAAAAAAGGAAAATTAAAGATTTGAAAGTATTCCTTTTTCTTTTGGTGATCCGGTCGGGATTCGAACCCGAGACCCACAGCTTAGAAGGCTGTTGCTCTATCCAGCTGAGCTACCAGACCATCAAATCGGGTGCAAAATTAAACAAAAAATGGGAGATAGCCAAATTTTATACTTTAAATCTTACATAAGACCTGTCGTCAAAGGAGTCTTGCCCCATCATAAACGCCTTGCTGGCAATGAAGGTGTTGATGTTTAGGGGGTCGTTCTCCTTTTGTTCTGCTAATAGTCGCTCACTCTCTGCAAGGGTGGGGCGCAGGAAGGGATAACCGTCTGTGGCGAAGACAATCTCATGGGGTTGGAAGTCGAGGGTGATGACGGGAACATGTTGTTCGGGAATCGGGAAACCGTCTATCACGGAGAAGGTGACGTTCTGTCGTTTGGTGCTGTCGACAATATCAGGGAGGATATAGTCACGTGCCGTATCGTGGGTTCGCAACTCGTCAACGGTAGTACCTTTGGCAAGCAGTTGCTTCGCATACGCCGCACGCTTGGCGGCATAGATTGCCTCCTCTGGTTTCGGGTTCTCCAGCAGTTGTCCGTCCAACAGACACAGGCAGTCGCCAATCATCCATATCTGCCGTTGCAGACGACTGTAGATGATAGCGGAGCAGGTCAACCGCTCCTCAGGATGCTCCACCAGTCGTTCCATGCGAGACTTCTTATAATGCTTGCGGATATAGGCAGTAACGCCACGTAGGAACTCATGGCACGTCATCTGCTTGGGGGCATGACGCAGATAGCGGCATACCAGCCACATCGCCTGTCTGCCATTGCTACGGAAGATGCTATGGCGATAGTCTGTCTTCGAGGTAGAGCCGTCGATGACGGCGATGATGTCAGGGGTGATGAGAATGCCGTCCTCGCTTTTTCTTTGGGGATTCTTCGCGATGAGGCTTTGTTCGATGATCTGCATGATGTTTGATGTCTGATGTCTGAGGTTTGATGTCTAAGGTCTGAGGTTCCTTGTACCAGAAGAAATACTGTCGCTGGGCGAGTTTCTCTTTCGGGCTATGCGCACTATACACCTTCTCCAGCGTATAGGGGTCGTAACCCGTATACCATGTCTCGGTGGACACCGTCATGGGAGTCGGTGTGAAGTCCTGTACCTGTTCCAAGTGGAAGTTCAACTGTTTGGTGATCTCCGCCAGTTGTGCCATGTCCTGTTCCGTACATCCCGGGTGACTGGAGATAAAGTAGGGGATGATCTGCTGGTTGAGATGCTCCTCCTTATTGATGCGGTCGAAGATACGCTTGAAGTCGTAGAACTGTTGGAACGACGGCTTGCGCATCAGGTACAGCACCTTGTCGCTGGTATGCTCTGGAGCCACCTTCAGTCGTCCACTCACATGACGGGTAATCAGCTCATGGGCATACTCCTTGGCGGCTTGGTTGCTCGCCTCGTCCTTGCTATGGTGCAGGATGAGGTCGTAACGCACCCCACTGCCGATAAAACTCTTCTTCACACCAGGTATCGCATCGACGGCACGATAGACCTCCAGCAGTGCGGAGTGGTTGGTGTCGAGGTTCGGACAGATATGCGGATGGATACAACTGGGACGCTTACATTTCTCACAAGCCTTATGGTTACGCCCCTTCATCCCATACATATTGGCAGAAGGACCACCGAGGTCAGAGAGGTACCCTTTGAAGTCGGGCATCTGTACCACCTGCTTCACCTCTTTTAATATACTCTCCTTCGAGCGACAGGCGATGAACTTACCCTGATGGGCGGAGATGGTACAGAACGCACAACCGCCAAAGCATCCGCGATGGATATTGACACTATGCTTGATCATCTCGTAGGCAGGGATGCGCTTGCCCTTGTATTTTGGATGCGGCTGACGGGTATAAGGCAGGTCGAAGGAGGCATCCAGTTCCTCTGTCGTCATCGGAGGATAGGGTGGGTTGACGACCGTATAGCGTCCGTCTACCCCCTGTATCAACCGTTGGGCATGAATCATATTCGACTGCTCCTCGATATGTCGGAAGTTCTCCGCCTGCTTCCGTTTGTCACGCAGACACTCCTCATGACTATGCAGCACGATGTCACGCTCGTTGATACCATCGGGAATCTCCGTCTTGTCGGCAAGATAGACAATCTGGGGAAGGTCATGGAGAGAACTGATCGGTTGTCCCTCATCCAGTCGACGGGCTATCTCCACGATGGTCTTCTCACCCATACCATAGGAGATGAGGTCGGCAGGAGCATCACACAAGATACAGCGACGCAGCGTGTCCTGCCAGTAGTCGTAATGGGAGAGTCGGCGCAGGGAAGCCTCGATACCCCCTAATACGATCGGTACGTCAGGGAACAGCTCCCGCAGGATGCGACTATAGATAATGGTCGGATATTCCGGTCGCATGTCATGGCGACCGTCAGGACTATAGGCATCCTCCGAGCGCAGACGACGGTTAGCCGTGTATTTGTTGACCATTGAGTCCATGCACCCCGGTGAGATACCGAAGAACAGACGAGGGCGACCTAATTTCTTGAAGTCACGATAGTCACCGTGCCAGTCGGGTTGGGGGACGATGGCGACCTTATAGCCTGCCGCCTCTAATACCCGTCCGATGACAGCGGCACCAAAGGAGGGATGGTCGACGTAGGCGTCACCACTAAACAGGATGACATCGGTCTCCGTCCATCCACGGAGGTCGAGTTCCTTCTTCGTCGTCGGCAGGAAATCTGTCAGTCTATACTCCATCCCCAACTCTCAACTCTCAATTAAACGGTGTCCCCAGGAAAGCACGTGTCGTCATACCGAGGTTTTCGTTACCACGGTTCTTCCAGTTGATATACAACAGGACGAGTTGCTGCAGACCGAATGCCTTCATGTTCTGGTGATAGATCACGTCCAGACAGAGGTCCAGCAGGTTCTTGTCCTTACCGGCATCTGACTCCAGCATCGAGCGGATGATAAGTTTCAGCTTGTCGAGCACCTGCTCGTCCACATAACCATTCGAGTCGATAATATCACGGAAGAGTTGATATTTCTCAATCGTCTCCAGATGTTGATCGCTAATCTCGATACTTCTCGTACCGCTTGAGTTTGTTTGAATCTTGTACATAATCAATAGGCTTTTTGTTGTTATTTTAATAGGAAGTTTAATATTCCACGCATGATGGAGCTTTGTTTCTGCTCCTCCTTGATGCACTCGAAGGGGAATCCCATGATGAACGAGCGGTAGTCTTTTCCCTTATAGGCGACAGCGGCATCCTGTCCGTCGGCATAGCGCATCACGGGGAAAGCTGACGGCATGGCGTTGAGGACATCCGCAGAGGTAGCGGCATAATGCTCCTCGTTGAGTCTATTATAATAAGGTATCTGGGTTCCCATGCCCTCCACCACATCACTCTGTGCCCTGTACTGTCCGCCATACGCACATTTCAGGGTCTGTTGCACAAACTGCTCCTCTTCCTCTCCGGCGATATCCGTACCGATATAGGCACCACTCACCAGCAGGGCACCCCCACGTCGGGTGTAGTCAGAGAGCGCCTTCCGCATGGTCTTCGTGAACGTCTTGTAGTACACCAGACTATGTCCGTCGTTGCGTTCCAGTCCTAACACGAGGTCAACCAGCGCATAGTTCTTCAGTTTCACCTTGCCAGCCTCTACCACCTTGTCGGACGCACTGACAATATTATATTCCTGAGCGGAGGCGATTGCCTTGGCATGGGTGGTGACATAGTTGAACTCATTGCCGGCGACAAACGTATGACCAGCCCATCCTGCCGTCGTACCATAAGTGATACCCGGGTCGTCGTTCAAGTCGAAATCCTTTTCGTCACCAAAAGTACGGATAGCGGGAGACGACAAGCGGTGGAAGTTATTGACGATCATCACCGTCTTCTTGGCACCGGGATGATAATAGGCGGAGAGAGTCTCTGTGGGGAAACTGCGTCCTCCCTTGTTGACGGCAACCACTTTGAAATGGTAGAGCATGTCGGGTTCCAGTTCCAGCTCATGACTCTTGCCCTTGACAAAGACACCATTGTCGAAATCGGCACCTCCCTGTGAGGTATAGACGATATAACCAGTAGCCTCGGCAGACGGCTCTAGCAGGTCTGTCACCTCCTCCCAATGCAGTCGTGCCTTGTTCTTGGAAAGCTCGATATGGAAATGGTCGGGTGCCAAGGGGGCTACGACACATGAGCGGTTATGCTGCCCGTTGACATAACGGAGGATGGTCTTGTAGATGATACGTGCCAGCGTGAACTTGAAGTGCGGGTCATGTCCGTAGCGCATATCATTGAAGTTCTGGTGTGACAATGTCTCCAGGATAGCACTCGGTACGGCAGGCAGTCTGGTCTCGGAATAGTTACGGTCGTAGAGCTCACGACGGTTCCACCGTCCGTACTGGTATTGTAACCCTGTGGTGACATTCGTCAACAGCGCGTCGGAGAAGTCACGGGAGGCAAGACGGGAGATACCAGCGTTGAGCTTTCCGTCGTTGAAGTTGGAGGTGATGATCGACAGGGAACCGATCAGTCCGTTCTCTTCTTTGGCGATACCAGCATCGCTATGTATGGCAAGTGCCAACTCGATAGGTACGCGCAGTCCCTCGATGTCTGGTACGAAAGGAGAGCCGCCAGCAAGATAGTTGGTCATGTGGGAACGCACATTGATATCGTCGGCATAGTCGTCCATTCCCTCTTTACCGCTATAGACAGAGTAGGGCATGCCAGCCCACTGCGCATAGTATCTGGCTCCCTCTACGGCACGGGGCAGTCCGCTGACAGACTCCCCACGCTTGATATTACCCATACCACCCCCGAAGCGGATAGCATCCGTCGTCACCACACCACTGCGGTCACTCTGGTTTGTCAGTGTCACACGGTTGAACTCACTATATCCCTTGTCAAACTCGAAAGTACCGAGATAGACCCATGTGCCACCACCCATCTGCTGGTTGACATGGAAGACGGTACGCTCACCTTTGTGCCAAACGGTATATTCGGCATTGTCGATACTGTTGTCCATCGTCTGGTAGCTCACATAGACGGCATAGCGTCCGCTCTTTGGGAAGTCGGGTTGATAGCTGGCAAGAGAATAACGACTCTTGCTGTTGGTGGTCTTCACCATTCGTGCCGTTCCAGCCTCGAAGGGATTCTCGTTGTCGACGTAGGCAGAGTCATGATAGGCAAAGCCGGGGACAGTCGTCGTCTTCCATTTCCCATGGGATGTCGCTTCGATATAGTTACGCTTGCTGCCATCATTGTCGACGATGATCTCCTCCCGTTGCCATACCCTCTCACGAGGGGTGAAGACAATCGCCCCCGCATTCTCCAGCATCGGGATGAGGTAAGGTACGACAATCGTCTGAGTAAACAAGTCCTCTGTCGTACCGAAGAGGTTCGGACGCTGCCATTTCCATTGGCTTGTCTTCACATCGTAATAACGACCGTGACTCGCCCAGAGCGACAGGTGTCTGTTCTGCAAACCCTCCGTGATATCATGAGGCAGTGAGACATTCTTGACCCACGGCTCACCCTTGTAGTCGATATCCCCCCATTGGCGGTCTTTGTCCTTATGCTTCTTGAGACGGTTGGGAATCAGCTCCTCTATCTCGTAATCGTGGGTCTCCACCCTTAGGTCATACTTAGTATAAGGCGAGGGGAGCACCTCTTTTATATTGGTATAGATATTCTCCACCACTTGCGGTGTGAAACTCTGTTCTGCGAAGGCGTCATTCACCTTGACGGTGATCGTCTTCTCGTCGTCGTCAATGTCTAAGTCGGAAAGGTGTGCCGTCCTCGAGAACTGAGCCCCCTGTGGCTTATAGTTCTTGAAGTAATTCTCCAGTTTGTCTTTGATGGCACCCGTGTTGGTGTTCTGTGCCGATATTTGTCCTGTGCTGAGCGCGGCAGTCAGGAGTAATACAATATAATTCTTTTTCATTCGATGTTTCCAATCATAAAGTTCTCGGGGTTCTTACCCTTGAACTTGCTGAAGTATAGTTTAATCTCGCGCATCTGTTGGTCGATGTCGCCATTGGGAATAATGGTCTTGGTACATTCAATATGCTTCCGCTCGTAGTCCACACCATAGAGCAGGATAGGTATCTCCGCTTTCTGGGCGATATAATAAAAACCCTTCTTCCAATCCGGGTTGGGAGAGCGGGTACCCTCTGGTGTGATACATAGATGGAAGATTTTCTCCTGTCGTGCTGTCTCGGCAAGGTTGTCCGTCATACTGGTGTGCTTAGAGCGCCATACGGGGATGCCGCCCAGCTTCTTGAAGATAGGACCGAGGGGCCAGAAGAACCACTCCTTCTTCATCAGGAAGTTGCTCCTGAAACCTTCCGCACCACTATATAGCTGCCCGATCAGGAAGTCCCAGTTGCTGGTATGGGGAGCCAGACAGATAATATACTTGTCGGGGTGAGCCTCCGTTACCTCGGTGGTCCACCCCATACGTTTGTAAAGTAGCCAGTTACAAAATGATTTCCACATAATGCTATAGGTTGTTAATCTGGTCGAGAATCTCGGAGACCTGTTTGCTGAACTGCTCCCGGAGATCCCGATAGTATTGCTTTGCCGGCATGCCCGGCTCTGGATGTGAGACTCTGCTGATGTAGTTGTTCTGCAGTTTAGCGATAGAGAATAATATCGCCTCCGTCTCCTGCTTGTTGGGCGTGTTCCCATACAGTGACGCTGCAACAAAGTCTACAAAGAGTTCCTCACAGATTAGGTTGATTTGTTTTTTTAGTGCTCTCTTGTTTGCCATACAGTTTTATCCTCCTTAAAATTTAATAGTATTTTGAACTCCAAAGATACGGAAATTATTTCAACTTACCAAGCATTCATCACAAAAAAATATTAAAAAGGAGAAAATACCCCTTATTCTTTCTTATTTCTATCAGAAAATGATTAATTTTGTCAGCCAAATAGGAAATAATTCAATTTATTAATTAATAGATTCTATGGAAAAGAGTGCATTGCAGAAAGCAAGAGCTGCCTATCAGCCTAAATTGCCAAAGGCTCTTCAAGGCGCAGTGAAAATCAAAGAGGGTCAGCCGACCCAGAGTGTGGGTGACCAGGAGGAGATCAAGAAACTGTTCCCCAACACCTATGGTATGCCTATCGTGGAGTTCGTTCCTGCCGACGAGGCTAACACCAAGAAGATGAACGTGGGTATCATCCTGTCTGGTGGTCAGGCTCCTGGTGGTCATAACGTGATTACCGGTCTGTTCGACCAGATTAAGAAGCTCAACCCCGAGAACCGTCTCTTCGGTTTCATCCTGGGTCCCGGCGGTCTGGTAGACCACAACTACATGGAGTTGACAGCGGAGGTCATCGACGAGTATCGTAACACGGGTGGCTTCGATATGATCGGCTCTGGTCGTACAAAGCTGGAGAAGGTTGACCAGTTTGAGAAGGGTCTGGAGATTATCCGTGAGCTCGACATCAAGGCTATCGTGATTATCGGTGGTGACGACTCTAACACCAATGCCTGCGTACTCGCTGAGTACTATGCCGCCAAGAACTATGGCGTACAGGTGATCGGTTGTCCTAAGACCATCGACGGTGACTTGAAGAACGAGCAGATTGAGACTTCTTTCGGTTTCGATACCGCTTGTAAGACTTACTCTGAGCTGATTGGTAATATCGAGCGTGACTGTAACTCAGCACGTAAGTACTGGCACTTCATCAAGGTGATGGGTCGCTCAGCCTCTCATATCGCCCTGGAGTGCGCTTTGCAGACACAGCCTAACATCTGTCTCGTCAGCGAGGAGGTAGAGGCTAAGGAGCAGAGCCTTGACGATATCGTCAGCTATATCGCTAACACTGTTGCCGTTCGTGCCGCTGAGGGTAACAACTTCGGAACCATCATCATCCCTGAGGGTCTGATTGAGTTCATCCCTGCTATCAAGAAACTGATCGCTCAGCTGAACGACGTGCTGGCTCTCCCAGAGGCTAAGGATATCAGCCGTGACGAGCAGGTGGACTTCGCGAAGAGTCATCTGACAGAGGAGAACCTTGCTGTCTTCAACAGCCTGCCTGTGGGCGTGGCTCGTCAGCTCGCCCTCGACCGTGACCCGCACGGAAACGTACAGGTATCACTCATCGAGACCGAGAAACTGCTCTCTACGATGGTCGCTCAGAAGTTGGAGCGCATGAAGAAAGAGGGTAAGTACATTGGTAAGTTCTCTGCCCTCCATCACTTCTTCGGTTATGAGGGACGTTGCGCTGCTCCTTCTAACTTCGACGCAGACTATTGCTACGCCCTCGGTACCTCTGCTGCCCAGCTGATTGCCAATGGCAAGACGGGGTACATGGCTATCGTGAAGAATACTACCGCTCCCGCTGACCAGTGGATCGCTGGTGGTGTGCCCATCACCATGATGATGAACATGGAGCGTCGTAACGGTGAGATGAAGCCTGTTATCCGTAAGGCTCTCGTAGAGCTGGAGGGTGCTCCCTTCAAGCGCTTCGCTTCTCAGCGTGACAAGTGGGCAAAGGATACCTGCTATGTATATCCTGGTCCTATCCAGTACTGGGGACCGACAGAGGTCTGCGACCAGCCAACAAAGACACTGGCTCTGGAGCAGGCTTAATACGATTGTATGCCGACAAAGCGTAAACCGCAGCATAAGTCGACTACCAAGCGACACATCACGAGTCCTGTCCGCCGTAAGCGGCCAGGGCTCTTTGTGCGTTTGCTCCAGCACATGCCGGGATGGGCTTGGTGGGCTGGGGGAGCCTTGGTCGTCGGACTGTATGTGTTCTTCTTCTATTATATCTTTGTCGGACCGTTCGGCTTCCGTTGGCGTGCGCTCTATGGGGATGCCAGCTATCCGGAGGGCTATGAGATTCATGGTATCGATATCAGTCACCATCAGGGAAAGATCGACTGGGCGGAACTGAAAGACAACGGACAGATAGACAAGTATCCTGTGCGCTTCGTGTATATCAAGGCGACAGAGGGTGCCAGTATTATCGACGAGAATTTCCACGATAACTTCTATCAGGCTCGTGAGTATGGCTTTACTCGTGGTGCCTATCATTTCTACAGTGTCCACTCTCCTGCGAAGGCACAGGCGGAGTATTTCATCAAGAACGTGAAACTGGAGAATGGTGATCTGCCTCCTGTCCTGGATGTGGAGCATAAACCCAAGAACCAGACGGACGAACAGTTCAAGGCGAGTGTCTTGGAGTGGCTTGAGATCGTGGAGAAACATTACCATATCAAGCCGATTATCTATACTTATTACAAGTTTAAGCTCAAATACCTAAACGACTCAGTATTTGATAGTTATCCGTATTGGATAGCGCACTACTATGTGGAGCAGGTGGAGTATCAGGGACCTTGGAAGTTCTGGCAGCATACGGACAATGGACGACTTGCCGGCATCAAGGGAACGGTCGACTTCAACATCTATAACGGCTCCTTCTACGACCTCCGCAAACTCACCATCGGAGCCCGTGAGCAGATTGGTGAGGAAGCCTATCAGGACGAGTAGTGAATGGCTATAGCCTCGAAGTCTCCATAGGGTGAAACTCCAGAACAAACTCACCAACTAACTACTCCCCTCCTCCCGTTTTCTTCTGAAATGCCGATGTACAGGGCGTTTCAAGACGGGAGTAGTCGCTCCAACTACTCCCGTACTACTCCCGTGCCCTCCGCCCTTTATTTATCGGGGTTTGAGCCACATGACGGGAGGAGGGGAGATGTTTTTTCGATTTTCTTAAAAATTCTCTTCAGAATCAGTTACCGACTGAAGGGCATTCAGTTACCGACCGAAGGGGACTCAGTTACCGACTGAAGCCCACTTTCATACCGACTGAAGCCCCTTTTCATACCGACTGAAGCCCTTAAACGGTTCAAATAAAGCCTTCATTTGACAAAGATATAGTTTATCACTCGTTCCGATATCAGTTATGGGGGTACTCCGATACCTCCCAAGGGTGTTGGGAAGCATCCC
>CAJONQ010000002.1 GCA_905235835.1 uncultured Prevotella sp. | reverse complement strand
TTACTCACTTATTCGTACCTTTGAGACTGCGTCTCGAAAGTACTCTCGTTCGGAAAATTGCAAATAAATTTGGCATTTTACTCACTTATTCGTACCTTTGAACTATGTTCGAAGGTACTTCCGTTCGAAAATGCTCAAATAAATTTGGCATTTTACTCACTTATTCGTACCTTTGCAAGAATTATGGTATTAAATTATATTTGGGTCGCTTTTTTCCTGCTTGCCTTTGTGATAGCAACGGTGAAGCTGGTGTTCTGGGGAGACTTGGATGTGTTCCCCGCAATGATGGACTCGACATTCTCGTCATCGAAGACGGCATTCGAGATCTCGTTGGGACTGACTGGGGTACTGTCACTCTGGTTGGGTGTGATGAAAGTCGGTGAGAAAGGGGGTGTCGTCAACGTGCTGGCACGACTGCTGTCTCCTGTGTTCGCGAAACTGTTTCCTGAGATACCCAAGGGACATCCCGTTACTGGTTCTATCTTTATGAATATCGCAGCCAACATGCTGGGACTTGACAATGCCGCCACTCCCCTCGGATTGAAGGCGATGGAGCAGATGCAGGAGCTGAATCCTAAGAAAGACACGGCATGGAACCCGATGATCATGTTCCTCGTGCTGAACACCAGTGGACTGACCTTGATCCCTGTCTCTATCATGGTGTATCGTGTACAAATGGGTGCCGCCCAGCCCACGGATATCTTCATCCCCATCCTCCTTGCCACGTTCTTCTCGACCTTGGCAGGTATCATCGTCACCTCTATCTTCCAACATATTAACCTGCTGAACCGTACCCTGCTGCTCACCTTAGGAGGAGCCTGTGCGGTAGTCGCTGGTATCATCTGGGGCTTCTCACAGTTAGACGGAGAGTCGATGAACAAGGTAAGTACCACCGTTGCGAATATCCTGCTGATGGTGATTATCGTCAGTTTCATCGCTGCTGGAGTGCGTAAGAAGGTGAATGTCTACGATGCCTTCATCGAAGGAGCGAAAGACGGTTTCCAGACAGCCGTCCGCATCATCCCCTACCTCGTTGCTATCCTGGTAGGTATAGGTGTGTTCCGTGCCTCTGGAGCGATGGATATGCTGATAGGAGGTATGCGCTGGTGTGTGGAACTGACAGGTGCCAATGCCCAGTGGGTCGATGCCATGCCGACGGCAATGATGAAACCCCTGTCGGGTAGTGGAGCAAGAGGTATGATGGTCGATGCGATGACGACCTACGGAGCCGACTCGTTTGTGGGCAGACTGTCGTGCGTCTTCCAAGGCTCCACAGATACCACTTTCTATATCCTTGCCGTCTACTTCGGTTCAGTGGGTATTGCCAAGACCCGCCATGCCGTAGCCTGCGGCTTGATAGCCGACTTAGCCGGCATCATAGCGGCGATAGCGATTTGTTATTTATTCTTTGGTTGATGTCGAGATACCGAAATACCGAATTATGGGAAAGCTAACAACCATCTTTAAGGATACAGCCATTTACGGACTCTCAAGCATCATCGGACGCTTTCTGAACTACCTGCTGGTGCCTCTCTATACGGCACAACTATCGGCAGCAAGTGGTGGCTATGGTGTCATCACGAATATCTATGCTTATACGGCACTGGTGCTGGTGCTGCTGACCTTCGGCATGGAGACCACCTATTTCCGTTTCACCAATAAGACACATACCGACTCGCAGACCGTCTATTCGACGACCCTCATCAGTGTGGGCAGTGTCTCTCTGTTGTTTGCCATCGTGGTATTGCTGTTCCTCACACCCCTCAGTCAGGTGATGGGCTATGGCGACCACCCGGAATATGTGGGTGTGATGGCAGTGACGGTATCGATTGACGCTTTCCTCTGTATTCCCTTTGCCCATCTTCGTCAACAGAAGAAAGCGATGAAGTTTGCGGCATTGAAACTGCTGAATATCATCGTCAGCATTCTGTTGAACATCATCTATTTCGCATGGCTCGACGGAAAGGATGTGGGTTATGCGTTCTATATCAACCTGTTCTGTACGGCGATGCTTGCCGTCTGTCTTATCACAGAGTACACAGGGTTCCGCTGGAGACTCGACATCCAGTTGCTGCGTACCATGCTCAGCTACTCATGGCCCATCCTCGTACTCGGTATCGCTGGTATCCTGAACCAGACAGCCGACAAGATGCTGTTCCCTTATATATATAAAGGTGGGGACATGCAGGCACAGTTGGGTATCTATGGCGCCTGCTCGAAGATAGCGATGATCATGGCGATGATCACCCAGGCGTTCCGTTTTGCCTATGAGCCTATCGTCTTCGCAGGTGTCAAGGACAAGGACTCCCACGAGATGTATGCCAAGGCGATGAAATACTTCATCATCTTCACCCTCCTTGCCTTCCTCATGGTGGTGGGCTATATGGATATCCTGAAGTATATCATCGGACGAGACTACTGGTCGGGTCTGCGTGTCGTACCTATCGTCATGGCGGCAGAGATCATGATGGGTATCTATTTCAACCTGTCGTTCTGGTATAAGCTGATCGACAAGACCATCTGGGGAGCTATCTTCTCAGGTATCGGCTGTGCCGTATTACTTGCCGTCAACGTCATCTTCGTACCCAAATACGGTTTTATGGCTTGTGCATGGGGAGGCTTCGCCGGCTATGGTGTCGCCATGCTCATCTCCTATGTCGTAGGACAGAAATATTATCCCATCGACTATCCGTTGAAGGATATAGCCCTCTATCTGTTGCTTAGCATCATCGCATTCGTGGTGATGATTATCGTCAGAGACGGTCAGTCGCTCTGGGTATCGTTGGCAGTCAATACGCTATTCATCCTACTCTTCGTGGGAGTCATCATCAAGCGTGACCTGCCCTTGGAGCCCATATTGAAGAAATTAAAGATCAAACATTAATGATATGAAGAAGTTATTATTTAGTCTGATGTGTCTTTGCACCCTTGGAGCCCATGCCGACGAGGGTATGTGGACACTCTACAACCTGCCTACTGCCATCTATGAGCAGATGAAGCAGTATGGCTTCCAGCTCCCTATGGAGCAGCTCTACGAGAGTGACAATGCCGTGAAGAACGCTGTCATCAACTTTGGCGGCTATTGCTCGGGTGTCGTGGTGTCACCCGACGGACTGGTATTCACCAACCACCATTGTGGTTTTGAGTGCATCCGCAAGCACTCTACCGTTGAGCACGACTATATGCTGAACGGTTTTATCGCCAATAACTATGGTGAGGAACTGCCCAACGAAGACCTCTTCGTGAGTTTCATGGTGGAGCAGAAAGATGTGACAGACAGTCTGAAGGCATTAGGTATCGACACCCTCTCGGCAGAGCAGACGGAGGAGTTTGTGGACTCTATCCAGAACGCTTGGCAGAAGGTGATCCGCCAGCAGGACTCCACCCTGCGTGTGGAGGTGCTTCCTTTCTATGAGGGAAACAAATACTACATGACGACCTATCGTGACTTTGAGGATGTACGCTTGGTATTCGCCGTTCCTAAGTCGATGGGTAAGTTTGGTGGTGAGACAGACAACTGGATGTGGCCCCGTCAGACCTGTGACTATAGTGTGTTCCGCATCTATGCCGACCCCAAGACCAACGGTCCGGCAAAGTACTCCAAGGACAACGTGCCCTACCATCCCAAATCATGGGCAAAGGTGTCGATGGACGGTTATAAGCCTGGTGACTTTGCGATGATCATGGGCTATCCCGGCTCTACCAGTCGTTACCTCAGCAGTTATGGCATCAAGGAGCGTCATGATGCTATTAATGCCCCTCGTGTTCAGGTTCGTGGTGTGAAGCAGGAGATCATGCTTCGTCACATGCGTGCTGATGAGGCTGTTCGTATCAAATACGACTCGAAATATGCCAACAGCTCTAACTACTGGAAGAACTCCATTGGTATGAACAAGTGTATCGACTCTATAGGACTCATCCAGCAGAAGCAGGACTTTGAGATGAAACTGAGACGGTGGCAGAACGAGACGGGTTATCTGAAAGGACAACTTGATTTCGACAAGATGGCAGAGCTGTACCAGAAACGTCTTGCACTGACCCGTGTCCGCACCCTATTCACAGAGACCTTCCTCGCACAAGACCAGTTGACTACTCGTGCATGGAGGAGTAACTGGGGTATGAAGGTACAGGGACCAGAGGACAAGCCCAAGAAACAGTATATCCAGTTCGATGATAATAGTGAGGCATGGGATGCGGCAACGGATATAGAGATCCTTGCCGCCCTGCTGAAGAACTATCGCACACAGATAACCAATGCGGACTATCTGCCGGCATTCTATAAGACCATTGACGAGAAGTTCCATGGCGACTATACCGCTTATGTCAATACCCTTTATAAGAAGTCGCTGTTGATGAAGAGCGGACAACCTATCTATGTTAATAAGAAGAGCTATGGCAAGGACTTGGGTGTGCGGTATGGACTCGACCTCACAGAGCTACTTGCTAAGATAGGGGCAGACCGTAAGCAACTGACCTTCGACATCGCTGAGCAGGAGAAATATCTCTGTGCCGCTAAGTTACGTATGGAGCAGGATATGCCCAACTACTCAGATGCTAACTTTACCATGCGAATGACCTATGGCCAGGTTGGGGAGTACACCCTTGGAGGTCGTCCCTCTGGTTATTATACCACCGCTCGCAGTCTGTGGGAGAAAATGCAGAAGGCAGACGATAACTTCGAGTATTTCGCAGAGCCAGTGATGCATGAGCTGTTGTCCGGCAAGGACTTCGGACCTTATGCCGACAAGTTGACAGGTACGCTGCAACTCTGTTTCCTCTCTAACAACGACATCACTGGTGGTAACTCCGGCTCACCTATCTTTAATAATAAGGGAGAGTTGTTAGGTCTCGCTTTCGACGGCAACTGGGACAGTCTGTCGAGTGATATCTTCTTCGACCGCCAGTTGGCTCGCACCATCAATGTCGACGTACGCTTCATGCTTTATATGATGGACCGCTGGGGACACGCTGACCGGTTATTAAAAGAGATTGGTGTTAAGTAAAATATAAAAGAAAAGGTTGAGAACATTCTCAACCTTTCTTTTTTCTTGGCTTGCGGATAGCCCATCCCTCTTCGCTGAAATCAGGGATATCCCCTTTGAGCTTCATGGACTTGGGATTAAGGAACTGCATCCACTCGTCCTTTGTGAAGGCTGTCTTCTTGGGTCCTTTGGGGGTGGAGTCGCTAGTGTTTCTAGTATTTCTAGGCTCTCTAGTATTTCTAGTATTCCTAGTTTCCCTAGTTCCCCCTTCCTCCGCATCATTGCAACGGACATCCCTGCCTTTGTATCTCTGTCCGTTCACATACTTCATCACACGCTGGGCATCCTCCTCTGGTACCTCGAAATAGGACATCATGGTCAGCAGGTCGATATGTCCGACCTCCACATGTCCCTTCACGTTCTTGTTCAGGAACTGCATCAACTCCCCAGGATAGAAACCGTCTCTCTTGCCCAGGTTGATGAACAGACGACGATAGCCAGCCTCTGGTTTGCGTGAGCCTCCTTCACGTTTCTCCCCACGCTTACCACGCTCCCGCTTCTCGCCACGCTCTTTCTTAGCACCTACCGGCTCTATCTCTGGAGCATCGGCATAGTAGGCAAGGAAGCGTCCGAACTCTAAAGATACGATCTTCTTGATAAGGTCTTCCTTGTCGATATACTCAAAGTAACGATCGATGTCCTGCATGAACGGGGCAATCTGCTCCTCGTCCACATCTGCCTTGACTATCTGGTCCATCACCTTATAGAGTTGTTTCTTACAAATCTCCTCGGCAGTAGGAATCTTACCTTCCTCGAAAGACTTACCGATCTCTTTCTCGATATTGCGAATCTTATGCTTCTCACGAGAGTGTACGATGCTGAGAGACGTTCCCTTCTTGCCAGCACGACCAGTACGACCGGAGCGGTGGGTGTAGTTCTCGATATCGTCAGGCAGTCCGTAGTTGATGACATGTGTCAGGTCATCAACATCCAAACCACGAGCGGCAACATCCGTAGCCACCAACAACTGCACGGTGTGCTGACGGAACTTCTGCATGGTGAGGTCACGCTGCTGCTGACTCAGGTCACCATGCAGTGCCTCGGCATTGTAACCGTCACGGATCAGTTTGTCAGCAACCTCCTGTGTCTCTAACTTAGTACGACAGAAGATAATCGCAAAGATACGGGGGTAGAAGTCTACCAGTCGTTTCAGAGCAAGATATTTGTCCTTCGCATTCACCATATAATAGATATGGTTCACATGCTCGGCACCCTCGTTACGACTTCCCACCACAATTTCCTTGTAGTCGTGCAGGTAGCCCTTGGCGATACGCTCAATCTCCTTACTCATCGTGGCGGAGAAGAGTAGGGTGTTACGATCGGTAGGTACGCCCTCCAAGATAGCATCGATACTCTCCGAGAAGCCCATATTCAGCATCTCGTCAGCCTCGTCAAGGACTACATTATATACGTCATCCAACTTGGCGACACCACGATTCATCAGGTCTATCAGTCGACCGGGTGTTGCTACGATAATCTGTACACCTTTGCGTAAAGAACGGATCTGTTGCTCGATAGAGGCACCACCATAGACTGCCTCGATATGCACACCCTCCATGTATTTGGAGAAGTCACGCAAGTCATCTGCTATCTGCAAGCAAAGCTCACGGGTAGGACTCAGAATAAGTGCCTGGGTCTCCTTACGAGACGTGTCGATACGTTGAAGTACGGGAATACCAAATGCCGCTGTCTTACCCGTTCCTGTCTGGGCAAGGGCGATAACGTCGTTTTGATTACCAAGTAAATAAGGGATTACTTCCTCCTGGACAGGCATGGGCTGTACGAACCCCATCTCCTCAATGGCGTGGCGAATCTCTTCGCAGACGCCTAATTCTTCAAATGTCTTCAAATCTAATGCTTTATAAATCGGCGACAAAGGTACGAATAAGTGAGAAGAAAACCAAATATTATTTGGGTTTTCTCGAACGGGAGTACCTTCGAGACATCATCTCCAAGGTACGAATAAAAAGTGGAATATTATAAAAATGATAGACTTTTACATTTTTTATAGAATATATAGTAATAGTTTACGGGAAAATTTATATCTTTGCACTCGATTTCGGTTTTCCAAAACGGGAAACTTTTTGGAGCCGAAAAATGAAAAAGTTATCCAAAACGGAAAACTTTCTGTAAAAGCGAATAATTAAAAACTTATCAAATTATATAACAATGGAAATTAAAAACTTTACCATCACAAAGCGAGACGGATCGAAAGACCAGTTCTCATTAGACAAGATTATGAATGCTATCTTGAAAGCATTCGAGAGTGTCGACCAACCTACAGACCTTGGAGCTATCTCTAAGATTCTCAGTCGATTAGACATCCATAACGACATTACCGTTGAGGATATTCAGAATCAGGTTGAGGAGGCACTGATGAGCGAGGGCTACTATAAGGTCGCCAAGTCGTTCATGCTGTATCGTCAGGCTCACACTGAGGATCGTGAGACACTTGCCAAATTGGAATTCTTGTCAGAATATTGCGATTCGGTGAATGCTGCGACAGGTTCAAAGTATGACGCAAATGCAAACGTGGAGCACAAAAACATTGCAACATTGATTGGTGAGTTGCCTAAATCTAATTTCATTCGCTTGAACCGTCGACTGCTGACCGATCGTATTAAGAAGATGTATGGAAAGCAATTGGCTGACGAGTATATTGATAAGCTGACACACCACTTTATATATAAGAACGACGAGACGAGTCTTGCCAACTATTGTGCGTCTATCACGATGTATCCTTGGCTGATTGGTGGTACCATTTCCATTGGTGGTAACTCAACAGCTCCAACGAACTTGAAGAGTTTCTGTGGTGGTTTCGTCAATATGGTGTTCATGGTGTCCAGTATGCTGAGTGGTGCTTGTGCTACTCCAGAGTTCCTGATGTACATGAACTACTTCTTGGGTAAGGAGTATGGACAGGATTATTATAAGCGTTCAGACGAGCAGGCTGACCTCAGTTTGAAGAAGCGTACACTCGATAAGGTGATTACTGACTATTTCGAGCAGATTGTGTATACCCTGAACCAGCCTACTGGTGCTCGTAACTATCAGGCGGTATTCTGGAATGTCGCTTACTACGACAAATACTATTTCGAGAGTATCTTTGGTGAGTTCTATTTCCCCGATGGCTCTAAACCCGACTGGGAGGGACTCTCTTGGTTGCAGAAGCGTTTCATGAAATGGTTCAACCAGGAGCGTACCAAGACTTTGTTGACCTTCCCTGTTGAGACCATGGCTTTGTTGGTTGACGAGAATGGTGAGTGCAAGGATAAGGAATGGGGCGATTTCACTGCCGAGATGTATGCTGAGGGACACTCGTTCTTCACTTATATGAGTGATAATGCTGACTCATTGAGCTCTTGCTGCCGTCTGCGTAACGAGATTACAGACAACGGTTTCAGCTATACCTTGGGTGCTGGTGGTGTTTCTACTGGTTCTAAGAGTGTGCTGACCATCAACCTGAACCGTTGTATCCAGTATGCGGTCAATCATAAGATGGACTATCTGGAGTATCTGGGTGGTGTTATTGACCTTTGCCATAAGGTGCAGACAGCTTACAATGAGAACTTGAAAGAGTTGCAGGCTCATGGTATGTTACCTCTCTTCGACGCAGGTTATATCAATATCAACCGTCAGTATTTGACCATCGGTATCAACGGACTGGTTGAGGCTGCTGAGTTCATGGGACTGAAGATTACTCCTAACGATGACTATATGCACTTCGTACAGGGTATTCTTGGCTTGGTAGAGAAGTATAACAAGCAGTATCGCACCAAGGAAGTCATGTTCAACTGTGAGATGATTCCTGCAGAGAATGTGGGTGTGAAGCATGCAAAGTGGGATCGTGAGGACGGTTATTTCGTACCACGTGACTGCTACAACAGCTATTTCTATGTGGTAGAGGATGACTCTCTGTCTATTATCGATAAGTTTAAGCTGCATGGAGCTCCCTATATCGAGCACCTCACAGGTGGTTCTGCCTTACACATGAACTTAGAGGAGCACCTCAGCAAACAACAGTATGCGCATCTGCTGAAAGTAGCAGCACAGGAGGGATGTAACTACTTCACCTTCAATATTCCTAATACTGTATGTAACGATTGTGGACATATCGACAAGCGTTATCTGAAGGAGTGTCCTCATTGCCATTCTAAGAATGTAGACTATATGACACGTATCATCGGCTACTTGAAGCGTGTCAGCAACTTCTCTCAGCCTCGTCAGGAAGAGGCAGCACGTCGCTTCTATGCGCATGCTAACAAATAATCATGCTTAAATACGTCAATACAGGCATCGTATTCCAGGAGATACCCGACGAAGTGACATTAGCGATTAATATCTCTAATTGTCCTTGTGCTTGTCCGGGCTGTCACAGCCACTATCTCTGGGAGGACATCGGGCTTCCCCTGGATACGGATGCTATTGACGATTTCGTGCGTAAATTCGGTAGCGATATTACCTGTATCGCTTTTATGGGGGGAGATGCCGACCCCAGAGGAGTGAATCAACTGGCTATTTATATCCACGAGACCTATCCGACCTTTAAGGTGGCATGGTATAGTGGACGCATCCGTATCTCTTCTGCTATCTGTAAGACCGATTTTGATTATATCAAGATAGGTCCTTATATCAAGCACCTTGGTCCACTGAAAGAGTCTACCACTAACCAACGACTCTATCGGAACATGGAGAATGGCGAGTTTGAGGATATCACAAGTCGTTTCTGGAGAAAATAATCTAATACTATGAAAATATGTGTCTTCTGTTCTGCTAATGCCAATATCGACCCCGATTTCTTCCGTATGACGGAGGAGTTAGGACGATGGGCTGCGGACAACGCCCATTCCATTGTGTATGGAGGAGCCAATCAAGGGTTGATGGAGAGTGTGGCAAGATCTGCCCATGAGAAAGGTACACAGGTAGTTGGGGTTATTCCCACCCTTTTGGAGAAGTCTGGGCATATCAGTGAGCAGGTGGACGTAGAGATACCTTGTGATAATCTGAGTGACCGTAAGCAGATGATGCAGGACTATGCCGATGTGTTTATTGCTTTACCAGGAGGTATTGGAACACTTGACGAGATTTTCACTATTGCAGCATCAGCAACCATCGGTTATCATAGTAAAAAGGTAATCCTTTATAACATGAAAGGATTCTGGGATGCGCTCATTGCTTTACTGGACGATTTACAATCAAAAGGATTCACAAGAAAGGAATGGCGAAACCAGATAATGGTAGCTAACTCCTTGGAGGAAATAGAGTCTATATTAAAAGATTTGACATGAAGAAAATAGAATTATTCAGAGATATCCTGCCGTTATCTATTTTGGCAGGTATTTGTATCTCTATTGGTTGTGTGGTAAACCTGAGGGTTGGTGGTGTGGCAGGTGCCGTATTATTTGCTTTCGGACTGACGACAGTCGTCTATTATGGTTTGAAACTATATACAGGTACAGCAGGTTTTATTCGTCGACAGGGTGACTGGTCGATGCTTCTGATGGTATTAATAGGTAATATCATCGGCTGTCTGCTTTCCGCATGGCTCATTGCCTATGCACAACCTGATTGTATAGAGCCTGCCTCAAAGATTCTGGCAGGGCGATTGGCAAAAGGACCATTTGCCTGTTTTCTTCTCGCTATAGGATGTGGCTTTATTATGACAACTGCTGTAGAGTTTGCCCGAAAGGGAAAGATGTTACCCTTGATATTTGGTGTCCCGGTCTTTATCCTCTGTGGTTTTGCTCATAGTATTGCAGATGCTTTCTATTTCTTAGTATCTCCGTCTCAGCAAGTATTACAGACAGACGTGTTGATTGTATATCTCTCAGAAGTGCTTGGTAATTTTGTGGGATGTAACCTCTATCGTTGGACACTATTCTTCTCCCCAACGAACTCTTAAAGATAAAAAACGGACTCAGGTCCCATACAGAAGAGGAGGTCGAGGATGGAGAGGTTGGGTTGAAAGCCATACCGATGTTGGAACACCTGCCAGTAGGGCTTTACTATAAAGGAAGGGTCAGGTTGTGGGTGTTTTGCTTGGATGATATCCCGAAAGTCGTTGTCCGCAGGCAGATAATCTTTGGTATATTCCACATGAGGGTGGAGATCTATCAATTCGCAAATGGTTTGGCGGATAGCCTCGTTAAAATCAATCAGAAACGCATATCTCTTTTCGAAGAAGGGGTGTAGGTCGTCTGCATAATACTCAAAGAAAGGACTCTCACTATAAGCACTTTGCAGTGCGTTCCAATGGATTCGTCGCCATTGGTTATGGTCGCTGATCCGTAAATCCTTCACCACCATCTTATCGGCAAGATGTTCCACAGGGACGGTCAATGCCTGTAGTCCGTTAGCAGTAGCAATCACACACCGGTTACGGTAGGTCTGTTTTTGATAAGAATCATATTGCTCGATAACAGAAAGGTCATATCGAGCCAGTTTCTGATACCACTGGACAGGTCCGAAATAGGTGGTTTGCAAGACAGCTGTAGTCATTGGAACATCCTTTCCTTGCGATAGCCCTCTAAGAAATTCTTGCTGTCATCATGACTATATAGAATACTGACAACCCTTCCGATGATGTTTCGCTCGGAGATAAAGCCAAGATGGCGTGAGTCAGCGGGGTTCTTGGGGTGAATGGATTCCAGCCAATAATAATCGGCATCAGCACAATCCTTGATTCCGGGAATCACCACTAATCCCTCTTTCAATCGGATGGTGTCACCGGGAACCGCTTTACAACGAGCGACAAACTCACCAGAGATAGAGTCGCCTGGTATGTCAAAGACAACAATGTCACCTTTGTTGACTGGTTTACGGAGCATCCGGCTATAGGGTAACATTCCATTCCCATCCACCCGTAAACCATAGCTCCATCGATTTACCAAAAGACGGTCACCACTGATATAGACAGGTTGTAGTCCCTTACCCTCCACAGTATAGACAGAGAAAGCCAAAGCACGGAAAGCAAGCATCAATACAAACGCCGATGCGAATGCTATCACGAACTTCAGCCAGTTTGACATTACTGCTATTTGATATTGTCTACAAAGCGGAACAAGCGGTTCCAACGGATACCAGAGAAACCGTGTCTGTCAGGGTCACTGCTCCACCAGATAAAGATGGGCTTACCCACAATATGGTCCTCTGGTACAAAGCCCCAGTAGCGGGAGTCGAGAGAGTTATGACGGTTGTCACCCATCATCCAATAGTAATCGAGTTTGAAGGTGTAAGAGGCAGACTCCTTACCGTTAATCAGAATCTTGCCGTCCTTGATCTCTAATGTGTTGCCCTCATAGGTTCGGATACAACGCTCATAAATAGGTAGATTGTCCATCGTCAGTTGGATGCTCTTCCCTTTGGCAGGAATCCAGACAGGACCGTAGTTGTCACGTGTCCAGTGCAAATTGCCGTTGAGGGGATAGATGTCCAGATCGCTGGCATCAGTATTCAGCTCTATGCTCTCCACTAGTCCACGGCGTTTCAGTTCTGATACGGCATACTTGGTCAATGGCATATAGCCAGCCGTATTCAGAGAAGTAAGATCCTCCATGGTGATGCCTAAGTCTTTCATGACATCATCATCCAGACGCTCACGGAGTTTTACCTTATAAGTATATTGTACATTATCCGGTTCCTTATTAGCCTTGCCATCGAGATAGATGATGTGGTCTTTTATCTGTAATGTCTGCCCGGGCAATCCCACACAACGCTTCACATAGTTCTCACGACGATCAGTAGGACGGGTGTCTATCAATCCATACTCTGCTTGATTGCGTACAATCTCACTGCGACCAGACTGATAGATGAAATCAAAGTACTGTCTACGTTGTTCCACAGTGAGCGAGTCAGGATTAGGACGTTGTGGATACATCTGATATCCCAGCGAATAACACATCTGATAGAAATCGTAGGGCTGATACTGTGGAGCACTACAGAGCGTATCACCAGCAGGATAGTTGAATACCACGATATCATTCAACTCCACTTTGCCAAGTCCCTTTACACGACGGTAGTCCCAATGGGGCCACTCGATATAACTCTTACATTGGAACAGAGGTAGGGTATGCTGCGTCAGGGGCATCGTCAGTGGTGTCTCAGGGATACGTGGACCATAGCTTACCTTCGATACAAACAGATAGTCACCAGTCAGTAGTGATTTCTCCAGAGATGAGGATGGAATCACATAATTCTGGAAGAAGAACAGGTTGATGAAATAGACGGCAACAAGGGCAAAGACCAAAGCATCGACCCATGACATCACAAACTTGATAGGACCTTCTGCGTCCTTCCACCACTGCCAACGGATTTTCTTGGTGATATATACATCATAGATAAATGGTACTACCAGCAATCCCCACCAAGACTTCACCCAGTAGAGGAATAAGAGGTATACAACTAAAACAATGATGAATTTGGTCCATTGGACCTTCATATTCAGTTTCTTCTTTTTTTCCATTATTCTCAGATTATTCAGATTACTCAGAATTTAAACATATCACTGATGGTGAGCAGTCCCTTATGCTCTTTGGTAAATTCTGCAGCGAGTACAGCACCCAGCGCAAAGCCTTTTCGGCTATGGGCATCGTGACTGATAGTAATCAGGTCGGCATCAGAGTCATAACGGATGGTATGGATGCCAGGAACCTCCCCACGACGGATATCGTCAACACGCAGCAGTTTAGGATCGGTAGTCTCTTCTGCCCATCCCTCTTTACGGTCAAGGTTGGCAACAATCTCTTCTGCGAGGGTGATTGCCGTACCACTGGGGTGGTCGAGTTTATGAACATGGTGGGTCTCCTCTAACTCCACGTCATATTGTGGGAACTGGTTCATGATCTTTGCCAGATAACGGTTGACAGCAGAGAAGATGGCAACACCAATGCTGAAGTTGGAAGCCCAGAAGAGGGTCTGTCCTTCCTCAGAACACATTCGACGCACCTCATCCCCATGCTCCTTCATCCAGCCAGTAGAACCAGAAACCACTTTTACGTTGTGTTTAAAGGCACGCAGATAGTTGCCAAACGCAGCCTGTGGGGCGGTAAACTCGATGGCTACATCAGCACTTTTAAATGCCTCACTGTCGAAATCTTCCTGATTATCGATGTCGATGATACTCACAATCTCATGACCACGGTCAAGGGCAATCTGCTCTATCATCTTACCCATTTTACCATAGCCGATTAATGCTATTTTCATAATGTTATTGTATTAATACGGTGCAAAGATACTCATTTTCAAAGATATATCATTGGTTTGCAACAGAAAATAACAGAATTTGATGAACTTTGTCGTGAATCTATTTGTGATATTGAGCTATAAACTTTTCAACAGCATGGCGAATACTGAGTAGTCCGAATTCCTCTGGATGGATGTCTGCAATAGGAATCCAGATACACTCAGCGGCATCGTCATCAGCCTTTACTTCACAATCGTTACCTACATGTACTAAATAATCCATGTCAATGGTGTGGACCCCTAATCCGCTGTACATATAGACATTAGGACTGGAGAAGAGATATTCTATTTTGTCAACCTCCAAGCCCGTCTCTTCCTTGATCTCACGGCGCATGCCCTCCTCTGCCGTCTCATACATATCTACAAAGCCACCGGGTAGGTCGAGTGTCCCCTTTGCCGGCTCCTTCGCCCTACGGACAACTAACATTTCCTGTTTGTCGTTGATGATGAAGGCAGCGGTGGCAGCACAGGGGTTAGCATAATAAGTAAAGCCGCAGTCCTGACACTGTTTGCTCTTGAAGTTATGGATAACAAAATGCTTACTGCCACAGACTGGGCAGTAAGTAAATTTCTCTAAAGGATGTTCCATTACCATTGATCTGTTCTGAAGGGGAACAATGGCAGGTTACCGCCATTCTTCACATTACCAATCTGGAAATTCTTAAAACAGTAACGTACGGCAACAGGTTTCTTCACCTTGGGTGAGGTGACAATAATCGCCTCGTCCCAGTAGCCGCCACCGGGTCGCCAGAAATGTTTTGCCTCGGCAGGATAGAAGACTTTGTCATCGCCAGCAATCTCAAAGCCTTTCATCTGCTCGAAAGGAGCGTCACACCAGTAGTTGTCCTGCAAGTGAATAAGAATGGTGTCATTCTGAATCGTCATATCTTTATAAGACGAGCTCTTATACTGGATGGTCTCATAGCCATAGTCACGATTCAGTGCGGTGAAGGCGAGACGCTCACCTACCTGTTGCTTCTGGGCAGGATGGATTTGTGTGGTCTCATAAGGATAAACAAGGTCGTTGATACAAACCAATGAACTATTGGGTATGATCTGACTTGCCTTAAACTGTTGCTCACGCAACAAAGCTCCACTGATACCATTCACGTTATTATCATCATAAGCATAAGGTGCAATTTGTACGAAATAGAAAGGAATCTCACCCAGTCCGAATTGAGAACGCCATTGGTCCACCAGCAGTTTCATACGTTGTGAGTACTGGTCACCAGGGTCTCCTACGTTAGAACAACCTTGATAATAAAGGATACCTTTGACGGTGGCTTTCAGAATGGGATTGAAGGTACCGTTACCCCAAAGTAAAGAACGGTGATAGTCCCATTGTGCCCATTTCTTGCAAATCTCCACGGAGTCAGTAGGGTCGTTGGTGTATTTCTCCAAGTTCTCCTTGGTCAGCCAACTCTCTACACGGGATCCTCCCTTGTTTGCCTCGATGATACCTACCGGCATATCCAGTGTACGGCTCAACAGACGGGCAAAGAAATAACCAGTGGCAGAGAACTCACTCACCGTCTTCGGACTGCAGACACGCCACTCGCACTGCGCATCGTTCAGGGGTTTGGCACTCATCACACTGGGAATCTTGATGCTGCGTACGCCTTTGGAGTTGACTGCATCCAGTACGTGGTGGTTGTAATCCTTGACAGGGCACATGCCAAAACCCTTGACAGGCATCTCCATGTTCGACTGTCCGGCACAGACCCAAACCTCGCCTGCGAGTACATTATTAATAGTAATAGCTCCATCACCATCATTGAAGGTAATGCTCAGTGGGGTGTAGGATGCCTTGGGAGACTTCACGGTTACCAGGAACTGTCCATCCTTACCAGCCTTCGTCGTACTTTTCTCTTGACTCCATGATGTGGTAGCCGTTACTGTGCTGTTTGGTTTAGCCCATCCCCATAGGCGGACATCTGTTTGTTGTTGAATAACCATATTGTCACCCACAAGATGTGACAATTTTACTTTAGCCTGTACACCCCATGTGAGTATAGCAAGAGCAGTCAATGTTAGAATACGTTTGTACATCATTTAAAGTTTTAGTTCTAATTTGGTGCAAAGATACAAAAAATCGTTATCTTTGCAAGCGACAAAGGTAAGAAATTATGAAAATACAGAAGACTCTATTAATTGGCGTATTGCTTTTTGTTTCCGCATTGGCAAATGCGCAGAAAGGGATAGAAATGGATTTGTGGCCTTCAGGTCCTCAGACATCCAATGGTGATCCCAATGATTTAGCAAAGGTGACCGTCTATCTACCTTCGAAGAGCGTGGCGACAGGGCGGGCGGTTGTTATTTGTCCTGGAGGTGGTTACCAACATCTTGCCTTTGAGAAAGAAGGAACCTCATGGGCACCATTCTTCAATGGCATGGGTATTGCCGTCATTGTCCTGAAATATCGTATGCCCCATGGTGTATGGAAAGTTCCTTTGGAGGATGCTGAGGAAGCGATGCGACTGGTACGCAGGATGTCAGCGACATGGGATATTAACCCACGTCAGGTGGGTATCATGGGATTCTCTGCCGGTGGACATCTTGCCTCTACCGTAGCCACCCATTCCAAAGGTGATGCGGCACCAGACTTTCAGATATTGTTCTATCCAGTAATCACGATGGAGCAGGGAACTACCCATAAAGGGTCCCGGGAGAACTTGTTGGGTAAGAAACCCAAGCGTAAGTTGTTGAATGAGTTCTGTAACGAGCAACATGTCAGCGGTTCCACTCCTCGTGCCTTTATTGTTTTAGCCCATGATGACAAGGTGGTCTCTCCTATTAACAGTATCAGTTATTATGAGGAGCTGTACCAGCATAATATTCCAGCGACATTACATATCTACCCTTCAGGCGGTCATGGCTTTGGCAGTCTGCAGTCGTTTACCTATCATTTTGAGATGATGCTGGAGTTGAAGGCTTGGCTGAATAGTTTTTAGTTTCCCCGACAGGGTACACACTTTCTAATCTCTATAGGAATCGTCTCCACATGGGACGATTCTTTCGTAATAGTGACCTTCACCATACAAGCCTTCGTGTTGATGGGCTTTTGCTGGTCGAAGATAAAGTTGCCGATACTATAGTAGATAGGTCTCCCTTTGTATTGCTCGATAGTTTGGAGGGTATGGGTATGATGGCAGATGAGGGCATCGGCACCAGCATCGACCAGTTGATGAGCCTGTTGGCATTGCTGGGGTACTGGTTGCAGGGTGTGCTCACCTCCCCAATGCAAGGAGACGATGACATAACAGTGTGGGTCTTCGTCTTTTAGTTGATGCACCTTTACTAACAAGGAATCGAAGTCCTCATGACTGACCGATGTCTTTTCAGGCAGATAGGAGAAATTCTCCAAAGGCATCTGCAACGAGGTCAACAGATAGACCCTCCGTGGCGCGGAAGCCAGCAAGACGGGACGGGAAGCCTCTTGCATATTATCACCAGCGCCTACTGGTATCATACCAGCCTCCTCGATATTCTTCTTCGTATCGGCAAGACCTCTTCTGCCTTGGTCGACACTATGGTTGTTGGCAAGGTTCAGATGGGTGATACCATGTGCTTTCAGCGCAGGCAACCATTCCGGCTCCGCCCGGAAGATAAACAGCTTATAGGCAGGTTGTTTGATCTTCGTGGCAGGGCATTCCAGGTTAGCGACGACGAGGTCACTGCTTTGGAAGACGGAGTCCACGAAAGGGGAGAAGACATAGTCGATACCGCGGTGTTCCACGTATTGTCGAACACCGCGGTCGAGTAGTAAGTCGCCAGTAAAGGTGATGGACAGTGTGTCACTTGCCATCAGCATGGCGAAGAGCAGACTGCTTAGCATCCTGAGCTGTAGAAGACATGCTCGTTGTCGAGACTCTTTCCTTTCAGGGGAACCATGATTTCCTTCATCCAGTCAGGAATACCCTTGTCGGGCTCTGTCTCTAAGTTCTGCTGCCACTCCTCATCTGTCGTGCGTGGAGCAGCGATATCCTCCTGGAACTCACGATAAGAGAAGACGGCGCCACGGGTCAGATAGAGGTACCCATCTATCTCTACCACCACGTAGATCTCATGGGCAGGACCTACTGCCTCATAGAGGACCGACTTGTTGGGGTTGTTGCCGGCATTAGCGGTATAGACATCGGCAACTACGGCAATCTTCTTGTCGGCACCGTTCACATCGCTCCATCCCATCAAGTACTGGTCGGGCTCCTTGACGAGGTTCAGGGAGATATTCTCAAAGGCAGCACCGATAGCCTCTATCTGGCGGTGTTCCTGTTCTGTCAACTTCTTGCCGGCAAGTTCTTTCTTACTGCAGTTCAGCAGGAACTCGGCTTGCTCACGCAGGTCTGTTGAGGCTGTCGTCGCTTTCTCAGTGACGAGATCGAAGCGTTTCAGCACGTTCATGGTGGCATCGATCAGTTCGATAGCCTTTGTCCAGTAGGCGATATTCGGCTCTACATAACCCTTGGTGTAGGGCTCGGGGGGACCGGCACCACCACATTCAGCACCCATGGGTTGCTTAGCATACAGGATGGCATCGTGCTTGCCCATGAGGCAAGTGCCGTGTTCAGGTTTTTCTTATCCCATTGGGGTGACAACATGAACTTCGGATACTTAGCGTCCTTGCTGGTGACATCCTTCAGCGAGGCAATCCATTGGTTAGCCACCGTCTGCTTCCAGTCAATCTCTCCCATGCGGGTCTTCATACGCTCCAGGTTGCTGGTGTATTTGTTCCACTTCTGCTGTTCCTTGAGTTCCTGGATAAGGATACGCTCCGCAGCGGACACTCCCATAGAGGCAAGTACGTCGAGACCCTTGGGAACATCACGGAGCGTCGGTTTGCTCTCATAGTCGACCATCTCCTGTAATACCTCATTGTCTGGGAAATAACGCTGAGGCATCAGACAGATCTTAAACGGACTGGAGACTTGGAACTTAGGTTTGATGCGAGACTGTTTCTTCGACAGTTCCACCAAGGCAGTGCGGATAGCCTCGAATTTCTTTTTGTCATTAACCAGTTCACTCAGTGTACTGCCACTCTTCTGGATCTCACCATATACTTGCAGGATGCTGACATCGTCAGGCATACCCATCAGATAGGTGATAGGAGCAGTCAGGTCGTTGTACAACTTCGTCAACTTAGCGTTGCTGCCAATGGTCTGAGCCAACAGCAAAGCCTGCTGCAACTGGTCGTCTATATCAGCACCGAAGGGTGCGTTCTGCAACCACATCATCGCACAGAAATAACGTTTCAGTGTCTCGTTGCGGGTATAGTGACCACGAGGGCGGTAGATGTTGTAGATGAACATCGGCATTTTCTTCTGAGGGACATACCCTAAGAACTCAGAATACTGTGTCTCGGCTTTGTGTACGTGGTCAATCTCCTCCTTCACCAGATTCGTATAGGAAGCGGCGACAGGCAGTATTTTTCCTGTGTTCAGGGCATAAGCGATAGCATAGTAGGCAGCGTTATGCTCCGCTGCCGCCTTGATTTTCGCATCGTTGGCAGTGGCTGCCTGTTGCATCATCAGGTCATAGTTCTGCTTGACGAAGTCAGTCACCATGGGTGAGAACTTCTGTTCCTCCGTCTCTTTCAGCAGACAGTCGAAGAACATGTGGAAAGCCTGCAGGTAGAGGTCGGTAGTCACAAAACTGGGGAACTGGTGATAGTCATTACGCTCATAGACATTGAAGAGCTGGTCTTCTGTGCCTGGCACGATGGCGAAGCCGTTCTTGCCGATGGCGTTATAAAGACGCTGGTCGAAGTTCTCCAACTGATAGGGGTTGATGATATTGTCCATATTAACCGTCATGCCGGCAGGAGCGATATCGTTCTTTGCCTTCAACTGGTCCTCATGGGCTTTCAACTTCTGGATGAATTTCTGTTCAGCGACAGTATATTTAATAGGTGTCGCCTTTCCTTCCTCCTCTTTCCAGAAGCGGTCCTCCATTTTCTGGTTATACCAGGAGGTGGCTCCAAAGAGACCACGCAGGTCTCCGCTCATAAAACAATAGCCTTGTCGTGCGGAGACAGCATTACGGAGGACACGGGTCTCTGCGATGGAAAGACTGTTCACGTCAATGTCGAGGGGCAGTTTCTTGTTGAGTTGCTCCACGTCGATGTGTGCCTTGCCAGGGATGATGACAGGGCGGGATTCCTTCTGTGCGTTTACTGTCCATGCGACAGCGACGCCCATCAAGGTCAATAATAACTTTTTCATAGGCAAAATGGTTTATTTAGTCTTGATTGAAAATATCTATTGCTTCTTCTCTTGTTACATTCTTAGCGAGGAACCGTTCAAAGCCCATGCCGAAATGCGCCCAGCGGTATTCCGCCACCACATATTTTCCGTCAGTGGTACGCTCGAGACTTCTGATGAGTCCGTCCTTGAAACGGAAGTCCTCTAAGATTCCTCCCAATTTGGAACCAAGCCAGAGGGGACGCACAAAGCCCTTGTAGTTCTTGAAGATAAAGAGCCTCCGCCCTTTCTCTTTGTAGTAGCGAGTGCTTTTCACCACACCCACCATCGCATCGATACTGCCGTCACCATCCACATCCCCCGTGCAGAACTGGTAAACGGGGTAGGGTAGTCTCCATTGGTCGAAGGTGGAGTCAGTCCTCAGTGTCAGGAACGATAGCGTGTCATTCTTCTGCTCCAGGGCAAACGTCTGCCCCAAAGCATGGGTGGCAGCCAGCCAGCACCCCATCGTCAGCAACCAACTCTCAACTCTCAATTCTCAACCCTCAACTTTCAACTTATTACAGCAGACTTCTGATCTCTGCCTCCAGGTCTTTCACCTGGGCAGCTCTCTTATAGAGGGCGTTATCTCTGCTGATAAGGAAATAGTCTGGCAGTCCCTGTATGTTATAGGTAACGAGCGTCTGTGACTCCAGTCCCTGTGGGTCACGAACACTGACCCAAGGCAGTGCGGCGGTCTGCTGTTTCCAGAAATGCTCGTCAGCATCCAGCGATACCTGGTAGATCTCCAGTCCTTGTGCCTGATACTTATTATATAACTCACGCAACAGCAGGATACGCTCTGGTGAATTCTCCAGTCCGAACAAGTGGAAATCGAGGATGACGACTTTTCCTTTCAGGTCTGTCAGATGGCGCACCTGTCCTTTATTGTCTGTCAGGGCAATGTCTATCAGTCCTGTTGACTGAATCTGGTTGACATCAATGGTGCGGGCCTCGTTCTGGGCAGAGATACGAACATTCTTCATACCTTCGATGGCGATATTATGCAGGTTAGCGCCACGCTCGGAATTCGGATGGTAAGTATCCCAGCTGGTAGCGACAGCGGCAAACAGTTTGATGTCGTCCTTATCAGAGCGGGGGTTGAAGATGAGCATATTGCCAAGAGCCTGGAACAGAGCGAAATAGGACGACGAGCGGTTGGGCTCTTTCAAGATGTAATTGAGTTTCACATCCTGTTTGTAAGCATTGATCATCTTCAGGATACTGTCATTCGACTCGTCAATGCTGAGTGTCTCATTTTGTGATACCGCTATGGCACGTTGTGTCAGGTCTATCTGTTTCAGTGTCAGCTCTTTGATCTTCGAACAGTTATCAGAGCCACTGATCTCATACTGGGTAGCCATCTGTGGATATTGTGCCTTGACGGTCACCGTCTCTGTGGAGTCGATGCTCACATTGATAATCTGGTCGGCAATGCGCAGACGATAGAACTCTGGGGCAGGTGTCTGCTCCTCTGCAAAGGCAAAAGCACCATCCTCTCCCAGTTTGACGGAGTCTAACACGGCTATCTCCTCCAATCCCACATTCTCAAAATAGAGTATGGAGTCCTTGGCATTGGTGATGTTTCCCTCGACATGGAATTTCTTCTCGCTACATGATGCCATACCCAGCAAGGCGATGGCAGCTATCAGATACTTTCTCATTTTTTATTTGTCTGTTTATGAATTTCTTTGCAAAGGTAGTAAAAATTCAGTGAAGTAATGAAAAAAGAGCATTTATTTTTAAATAACTTATTAAACGTTTCTATATGATCTGCGTCTTATAGTAGATATGAATAGATTGATTATTTCCGCAGTTGTTGTTTTTTTAGGCACAATAGCCGCGTTTGCACAGGGTTCGGTAAAAGGTAAAGTATTAGACAAGCAGACCGACGAGGTCATGGAGTTTGTCAACGTGGTAGTCGAGACACCAGCTGGTAAGTTGGTGAAGGGAGCCATCACGGATGTCAGTGGTCAGTTCTACATCACTGGCTTGAAAGACGGTACCTACCAGTTGCAGGTGTCTTTTGTGGGCTATAAGACATTGACGCGTCAGTTTACCTTATCCGCAAAGAACCGTCAGCAGCATTATAATGCGTTGTATCTCTCTGAGGATGCTAAGGTCCTGGGAGAGGTACAGGTCACTGGTCAGCGCTCACAGATGAAACTGGAGGTCGACCGTAAGGTGTTCTCTGTCGACCAGATACTGGCTGCCGCTGGTGGCTCGGCAACTGACTTGCTGGAGAATATCCCCAGTGTTGAGGTGACGACGGATGGTGAGATATCCTTGCGTGGCAACTCCAGTGTGGAGGTATGGATCAATGGTAAGGCAAGTGGTCTTACCACTGACAACCGTGCGGAGATCCTGCAACAGATTCCTGCGGAGAGCATCGAGCGTATCGAGGTCATCGACAATCCTTCTGCGAAATATTCTCCTGAGGGCTCAGCAGGTATTATCAATATTGTGTTGAAACGTGACCGCAAGGGTGGCTATTATGGTTCTCTGCGTGCTGGTGTCAATATCCATGGGGGATGGAACACCGGCGGGAATATCAATTACTCCAGTGGTGTCCTTGATGCCTATGCTAACCTCGGCTATCGTCGTCGTAAGGGAAGTGGGGGTAGTGAGAGTCAGCAGCATTATAAGCAGACCAATCAGTATCAGAACTATGAGAATGAGAGTAAGAATCGTGGTGGAGGACTCTTCGCCCGTATGGGACTCACCTGGCATTTCACCAAGAATGACGACCTCTCGTTGGGTGGTATGACACTGCAAGGTAATTTTAAGAACACGACAGAGACACCCTACCACTATGGAATTATCGGAGCCCCGACAGACTTGTACCGGATGTTCCGTCGCGACAATGGGGATGGTAAGATGCACATGTATCATGCGGAGATGGGGTATGAGCACCGTTGGACAGACACCCATAAGCTCACTGCCCATGTGGAGTACAACCGCTGGATGAGTGATAACGACAACACCTACCAGGACTCCACTTGGTATGTTGATGTGCCCCAGTATGTTGATGTGCCACATCAACATACCACCTACTCCTACCAGCTCCGTCCCATGCATGTCCGCAACCGCTCTTGGGAGGTAAAACTGGACTACGAGAATCAGATATCAGAGAACTTCAAGTTGGAGGCGGGTTATAACGGTCGCTTCTCGCATGAGAACACCCCACAGGAGTCTTGGATGACAGACAACTGGGAGGGTACCAACCTCGTGGAGGACGAGCTTTACTATAACCGTTTCATCTATTCGATGGATACGCATGCGCTCTATGCTACTGTCAATACGAAAATCGGGAAACTGGGTGTCATGGCAGGTCTGCGTGGGGAGTACTGGAAGGTGAACACGGAGAGTTACGACTATGCGCAGGAGCATGGGACGGCAACAAAGGATGAGCCGTATAAGAAGAACTTCTTCAAACTCTTCCCTTCCTTGTTCCTGAACTATGAGTTGACAGAGAGTGCCCAGCTGCAACTGAACTATACCTACCGTCTGCGTCGTCCATGGGGTGGACAACTCAACTCGTTCCGCAATACCAGTGATGCCTCGATGGTGTCGTTTGGTAATCCGGAGCTGACACCAGAGTACACGCACTCCATCTCTCTCAACTTCCTGAAGACATGGGAGCAACACACGCTGAGTATCTCCACCTACTACCGTCCTACGACGGATGTCATGCAGCGTATCCGTTACCAGAATGCTGCTGATGGGATGATGTATATGACGACGATGAACCTCACCAAGCGACAGAGCCTGGGTGTCGAGATTATCGGCAAGAACAAACTCTTCCGCATCCTCGACCTCACCACGACGGTCAATGGTTATTTCAACAAGCTCGATGGTTTCTCATACGTCATCGATGGACAGACCGTGACGGGTGAGAGTGACAAGAGTTTCTCATGGGATGCCCGTATGCTTGCCTCTCTCATCCTGCCTTATGATATCTCTCTGCAGCTCACTGGTAACTACCGCTCTCGCGGAGTCATCACACAGGGCTATCGGAAGCCGAACGCTTCCCTCGACCTCGGTTTCCGTAAGAACTTCTTTAATAAGACCATTGCCGTTGCTATCAACTGGCGTGATGTCTTCAATTCCCGTCATTGGGAGAACTATACGGAGAGTGATACCTTCTGGCGTCACCAGAAGAACTGGCGTGACCCGAATGTCAACTTCCAAATCACTTGGAACTTCGGTAATATGAACAACCGCCGCAAACATGGTGAGCGTGAGGAACTGCAGCAACCGGCTAACGAGCAGCCCCAGCAGAACCAGGGCTATCAGCCTGCAGGTGGAGAGGAATAGCCCCCATAGCTTCCTTCTATTAACTCGTCTTGTTTACCTTTCTCATTTAGAGAAGGAATTCATCGGCATGTCCAGGGGTGACAACATGATAGTTGGCTTCCGGATATGCCTTAGCAAATGACTCAGGGATATGGGTATTAGTTTTCTTCTCGTTCCATTTGAATTCATAGGCATTCAACTCGCCATTCTCTTCTTCGAGATAGTCAATTTCTTTTTGTTGCTGAGTACGCCAGAACCAATATTGGGCAATACTTCCGTTATACATATTGCGCTTCAGTCGTTCCGCTATCATGAAGTTCTCCCATAAGGCTCCCACATCCGTACGATTTTCTACTTGGGCAAAATTCCCAATCAGAAGGTTGCGGATACCGAGATCCCAGAAATAGATTTTACGACTGGCTTTCAGTTCATTACGTAAATTACGAGAAAAAGTACCAAGACGGAAAATAATATAGGATTTCTCTAGGATGTCAACGTAGCGTTCAACAGTCTTAGAGTCTAAACCGACAAGTTGAGCAACTTCGTTATAACTCACCTGACTACCTATTTGAAAGGCTAATGCCTTTAGGAGTCGGACAATCTTATCTGGCTTATTAATGCTCTCAAAGGACAAGATATCTTTATATAAGAAACTATCTGCAAGTTCTTTCAAAATAATTTGCTCGTTACCCAAGTTACTGACGACTTCAGGATAATAGCCATATATCATTCTGTGAGGGATGAGACGGAGTTCTTCGAGGAGATTAGTATGCTCAACCATCTCTTTAAAAGAAACGGGAAACATCCTGAACTCTCTTTTACGTCCTGCAAGTGACTCGTTAACTTTCGATGCCAACTCAAAGGAACTGCTACCCGTGGCAATAACTTGTACGTCTTTTATTTGGTCTGTAATGAGCTTCAGACGGAGTCCGATGTCTGGGATGCGCTGCGCTTCATCAATGACAAGGGTCTTGCAATTCCCCAAAAGGGCTTTGAGACGCGTGGATGTCATCTGACGGAATAGTTCTTGTACGTCTATATCGTCACCTGTCATCCAAATTAGGTTCTCGCGATTCTGGAAAATATTCTCCAGCAAAGTGGACTTACCTACTTGTCTGGCACCCATTATAAGAACTGCCTTTCCATTCCCAAGGACAGATTTAATATGATCTTCTAATATTCGATGTATCATATCCTCAATATTTGAGGGCAAAGATACATATAATCTTAATAAAATCCAAAAATATTAATGATTTTTTGGAACGGAATCCAAAATTGTTAAAGGATTTTCGGAATAGAATCCGAAATTGTTAAGCCTCGTTGGTTCTGTTGCTACGATAGAGTCAACGAATTTTATCTCATTCCACAGAATTTTTTTAACCCTTGTCACCGTTGTCGCTTCCTCGGGTCGAAGGTGCCGCTTCCTCGGGTCGAAGGTGCCGCTTCCTCGGGTCGAAGGTGCCAGCTTCAAGGGTCGAAGGTGCCGCTTCCTCGGGTCGAAGGTGCCAGCTTCAAGGGTCGAAGGTGCCAGCTTCATGGGGTGAAGGTGTTACCTCCGTGGGGCTTGGAGATAATCTCCAAGGGGTTTGGAGATACCTTGAGTACCCCCTTGGAGATGCTTCCCAACACCCTTGGGAGGTATCTTAATATACCCATAGGAGGTATCGGAAGGAGGGATAAACTATATCTTCATCAAATAAGGGCTTTAATTGACTCGAATAAAGGCTTTAATTGGGTCGATAAAGCCCTTAATCGGTGGGAAAGATGGCTTTAATCGGTAACAAAACTAGAATCAGTCGGTAACAAAACTGGGGTTAGTCGGTAACTGAATGCCCTTCAGTCGGTAACTGATTTCATAGAATTTTTAAGATAATCGAAAAAACACCTCCCCTTCTCCCGTCAGGTGGTTCAAACCCCGATAAATAAAGGGCGGAGGGCACGGGAGTAGTTGGAGTAACTACTCCCGTCTTGAAATGCCCTGTACACTTTTGAGGGTGACGTGCATTTTCATGTGAATACCCCCTCGCAGATGAAGGTGCTGAACATGGAAGAGAAACCACAGGAGCCGAAGAGCCATTGGGCAGTGCCACCTTATTTATATATATATGAAGAAAGACCTCGACTTGGTACGTCACTCCGTAGAGAACGGTTGTGGTAAGGATGCCCCAGGTAATCTCGCCCACTATATGGTCGACCACACCACGATGCATGCATGGCGGATGACGGCAGGTCGTTTCGACATCGGCAGTCTCGACACCTATTATGAGGCAGTAGAGAAATTTGGCAAATAATTTGCATTTCTCTTTTTTTTGTTGTACCTTCGCACCCGAATTATCAAGGGGTGCCGTCTGTTGGCGGCTGAGATGATACCCTCTTAACCTGATGCGGGCAATACCGACGTAGGGATGATAGAGTTCGAGATTCAACAAGACCCCTTTATTTTTATGAATTAAAATTAAAGGAAAAGAAATGAGAAAATGGTATCTTTTAGGTCTGCTGGGTGCTGTGATGACTGCACAGGCAGAGGAGATGGACACACTGAAGAGTGTGGAGTTGCAGGACGTACAGGTGGTGGCGACACGTGCCACGAAGAAAACACCTGTCGCCTTTACGAACATGAGCCAGGAGCAGTTGAAGGCAGTCAACTACGGACAGGACGTACCTTACTTGTTGTCGCTGACTCCTTCGGTGACAATGACGAGTGACGCAGGTAACGGTATCGGCTATACTTCACTGCGTGTCCGTGGTACAGACCCCACCCGCATCAACATCACGGCAAACGGCATTCCCATGAATGACGCAGAGAGTGCCGGACTCTACTGGGTGAACATGGGTGACTTCGCCTCCAGTGTGCAGTCGATGCAGATACAGCGTGGTGTGGGAACGTCAACCAATGGTGCCGGAGCCTTCGGTGCTACCATCAACATGCTGACAGAGAATATCGGTTTACAGCCATTCGTCGGTCTGGACTTCAGTGGTGGTTCCTACTATAGTCATAAGGAGACGGTACGTTTTGGTACCGGACTGCTTAAAGAGCACTGGGGAATACAGGGTCGTCTGTCGAACATCGGCTCAAAGGGTTACCTCGACCGTGCCTCCACCAAGTTGAACTCCTACCTGTTGCAGGCAGGATGGTTTGGTGACAATACCGTGGTGAAGTTCATCACATGGAATGGGGTGGAGGAGACCTACCATGCCTGGAACTACACGTCGAAATACGAGCAGAGCCTCTATGGTCGTACCTATAACTCCTGTGGTGTGATGGGTTTTGATGATAACGGGAAGCCCACTGGCTATTACGACAACCAGACGGATAACTACCACCAGCAGAACTACCAGTTGATCTGGAACCAGCGCATCAACAATGTCCTGTCTTTGAACGCGGCACTGCACTATACCCATGGTGACGGCTATTATGAGCAGTATAAGCTAAACAGAAAACTAAACAAATACGGATTGGGTGAAAGTGATGAGCGTGGCAACCTCATCGAGCAGAAGAAGATGAAAAATGACTTCTATGGTGCTGTCGCCTCGCTGCTATATGATAATAAGAAAGGACTGGAGGCAGCCTTTGGCGGCGGTTGGAACAAATATGATGGTGACCACTACGGCAATGTGGTGGGTGTGCCCAATTACGAGTACTATCGCAGCAATGCCAAGAAGACCGACTTCAATATCTATGGTAAGGTAAACTATGAGTTCTATAAGGGACTGAGTGCCTTTGTCGACTTGCAGTACCGTCATATCAACTACCGTATGCAGGACCCGACAGATGAGTATGGCTTTAATCAAGACGGAAAGTATATCATCGATGACAAATTCAATTTCTTCATTCCGAAGTTCGGACTGAACTATCAGTTCAATCCGCATCATAGGGTGTATGCTTCCTTTGCTATTGCCCATAAGGAACCCACTCGTAATGACTATCAGGACAATCTTGGCACAGAACTGAAGGCTGAGCGATTGAACGATTTGGAGGTGGGGTATAAATTCCTGTCTGAGAAATTCTCCGCAGGCGCCAACCTTTATTGGATGTCGTATAACGACCAGTTTGTGCTGACGGGTGAGTTGAATGAGGTCGGTGAGGCGATCGCCACCAATGTCGGTAAGAGTTATCGCTTAGGTATTGAGTTGGAGGCAGCATGGCAACCCGTCGACTGGTTCCGTTGGGATGCCAACGCCACTTGGTCGAAGAATCGTGCGAAAGACTGGACCATCACAGACAACGACGGTGATGTACATAACCTTGGAGACACCCCCTTGTCGTTCTCGCCAGACTTTATCCTGAACAATATCCTGACCTTCACCTATCAGGGTTTCAAGGCTTCGGTGCAGAGCCAATATGTCAGTGACCAGTATCTCACCAACACAGGCTTCAAGGAGATGGAGTGTAAGGACTCTTGGGACGCTTCTGCAAACACGACTTATGAGACGCTGTTGCTGAAGAGCCATTTTAATACGAATGTGGATTTGAGTTACACCTTCGCCCTTAAACAATTAGGTATCAAGGAGACAACGGTCGGTCTGACCCTGTATAATATCTTCTCCGCGAAATATGATAATAACGGATGGGCAGCACCACAGTTCGTGAAAAACGGGAACGGTGGTGTGAAGGCGGTCAATGAATGGGGACTGCGTGACATGGATGCGGCAGGCTTCGCTCCCTCGGCACCTTTCAACCTGATGGCTCATCTGTCGGTTAATTTTTAATTTAGTTCATAGTTCATAGTGCACAGTTCATAGTTGGGCTGCGCATCAAGAACTATGAATTATGAACTGTGAACTATGAACTGCGATTGGTTAGACATATTCACAACGATACTCGGGCTGGTATATATCTGGCTCGAGTATCGTGCCAGTATCTGGCTATGGCTCGTGGGGGTCGTGATGCCGGCACTGGATGTCATCCTCTATTGGCGTCATGGGCTCTATGGTGACGCTGGTATGGCTGTATACTATACCCTTGCCGCTTTCTATGGGTTTGTCATCTGGCGATTCAAGAAAACCAAAAAGGAACATAAGCCGTTGCCTATCATTCACATGCCGAAGAGGTATTATCTCCCTGTGACCGTCTTTTTCTTTGTTGCATGGGGACTGACGTATTATGTGCTCATCACGTGGACCAACTCCACGGTACCAATGCTCGATGCCTTTACCAACGCCCTCTCCTTCGTTGGACTATGGGCATTGGCACGTAAGTTCCTCGAGCAATGGTTGTTCTGGATCGTCGTTGACGGCATCTGTGCTTATCTCTATATCATTAAAGGTATTCCTTTCAAGGCAGGACTATACGGACTCTACGTTGTCATCGCCATTACAGGCTACTATAAGTGGAAGAAGATGACTAAATTCACGAAGTATGAGAAAGTTTGATGTCGTCATATTAGCAAACGGTACCTTCCCTTCCCATGCCGTTCCCTTGAAGGTGCTGCATACGGCAGACAAGGTTGTCTGTTGTGATGGTGCCATCAAAGCATTCCCCTCTGCGGATGTCGTTATTGGGGATGGCGACTCTGTGCCTGCGATGTATCACGACCGTTTGGTTAAAGTAGAGGAACAGGAAGACAATGACCTGACGAAAGCAACATGCTATTGTATTAAGAACTTTTCACCTCCCACCTCTCATCTCTCACCTCTTCGAATCGCTTACCTGGGGTGTACAGGGAAGCGGGAAGATCATACCATCGGGAATATCTCGCTGCTCATGCGGTATTTCAAGGAATATCAAGTGGAGGGAGTGATGTTTACCGATCATGGTTTCTTTGTCCCTGCAAAAGGGGATATGACTTTCGAGACATTCTCCGGTCAACAGGTAAGTGTCTTCAATTTCGGGTGTACAGCGTTATCATCCGAAGGACTGAAGTGGCAGTGTTATCCAACCACAGAATGGTGGCAGGGGACCTTGAATGAAGCATTAGGGACTTCCTTCACCATCCATGCCGATGACTGCTATCTGGTTTTTAGGACGTATAATCCTAAATAATATTTATTCTTTTCCTTTTTTCAAATAATATTCGTACCTTTGAACTGCGTTCGAAGGTACTTGCGTTCGAAAATCCTCAAATAAATTTGGGATTTTACTTACTTATTCGTACCTTTGCCAGCATCTAAAAATGACAAAGATGAAAAAGTATCTGATATTACTGGCTGGTGTCATGGCATTGATGACATCATGTGGCGGAGGGTTGAAGTCTCTCTCTGCTGATAATTTCAAGGTAGCCCCCAATCCTTTAGAGGCAGAGGGCGGACAAGTTCAGGCAACCATTAACGGAATGTTTCCGGAGCAGTACATGAACCGAAAGGCAGTGGTCACCGTCGTTCCAGAGTTGCGCTACACCAAGAATGGGGTACAGCAAGCCATCAAGGGACAGCCGGCAACCTTCCAAGGTGAGAATGTGATGGGTAACGACCAGGTGATATCCTACCTGTTGGGAGGACATTATACCATGAAGACCGCTTTTCCCTTTGAAGCAGCGATGCAGCAGAGTGACCTTTACCTGACTTTTGATGCTAAAGTAGGTAATAAAGCCGTCAAGGTGCCTGCAGTGAAAGTGGCTACTGGTGTTATTGCCACCAGCGAGTTGTATCATCAGACTGTTGCTTCGGCACAGCCATGTGTGGCTCCAGATGCTTTCCAGCGTATTACAGAACAGAAGCAGGAGGCAAATGTCAAGTTCTTGATACAGCAGGCAGAGTTGCGTAAGAGTGAGTTGCAGTCAAATTCCGTACAGGACTTCGTGAAGCTGTTGAAGGAGATCGCTCGCGACCAGGAGGGACTGAATCTCTCTAATGTGGAGATATCCGCCTATGCTTCTCCTGATGGTGGATTGAAACTCAATGAGCAGCTTGCCAACAAGCGTCAGCAGAATACAGAGAGTTATGTACGTCAGCAGTTGAAGAACGCTAACTTGGAAGGTGGTGTCAACTCTGAGTATACCGCTCAGGACTGGGAAGGCTTCCAGGAGTTGGTGAAGGCAAGTAATATCCAAGACAAGGATGTCATCCTGCGAGTCCTCTCCATGTATCAGGACCCTCAGGAGCGTGAGCAGCAGATTAAGAATATGAGTGAGGGCTTCCGTGAACTCGCTGAGGGTATTCTGCCTGAGTTACGCCGTGCCCGTATGACCATCAATTACGAGGTGATTGGTCGTGATGATGATCAGATATTCAGTCAATATAAGCAAGATGCCTCGAAACTCAGTGTGGAGGAACTCATCTATGCAGCCTCTATTGCTGACACGGATGCGGAGAGAGAGGATATCCTCAAGACGACGGCACGTCTGTATCAGCAGGACGCAAGAGCTTACAATAATCTTGGTACCCTTGCTATGCAGCAGGGAAAGAACGAGGAGGCTCAGCGGTATTTCCAGCAGGCACAGGCGGTACAGCAATTGCCAGAGACGACAGCCAATCTGGGACTGATAGCGTTACAGCAGGGAGATATTCAGTCAGCCGAGAATCTGATCGCTAAGTCGGCTGGTGCCGCTGGTCTTGCTGAGGCTCTGGGTAATCTGCATCTGGCACAAGGTAACTATGCGCTCGCTCAGCAGGACTTTGGCTATCGTCCCAGTAACAGCGCAGCCCTAGCACAACTGCTGAACAAAGACTATGCTCGTGCTCAGCAGACCTTGAAGAATATTAAGAATCCAAACGGTATAACCGATTATCTCGCTGCCATCGTGCAGGCTCGTCAAGGAAATAATGATGCAGCAGCATCGTTCCTGCGTAGTGCTCTGCAGAAGAACCCCGAGCTCAAACAATATGCCGATAAGGATCTGGAGTTGAATGGTGTGAACCGATAAGTTGATGAGGAGACTTGTAGTTAACTGTTGGCTGTTTGCCGTTGGCTGTTTACTTTTAAGCAGTTGCGGTCCAGAGGGGAATAAGTTCCGCTTGTCTGGTCGTCTGCGTAATATCAACCAAGGAGAGTTCTTGGTTTATAGTCCTGACGGTGGATTTGTCGGAGTTGATACTATTAAGGTGCAGAGTGGTCGTTTCTCTTATGAGAGAGAAGTTCGAAACATGGTGACTTTGATGATCGTCTTCCCAAATTTCAGTGAACAAGCGGTATTTGCGGAACCAGGTGAGGAGGTGGAGATAAAAGGTGATGCCACTCACTTGAAAGAGATGACCATCAAAGGGACTGATGAGAATGAGGAGTTGACGAAACTTCGTGCCCGTGTCAATAAACTAACTCCTCCAGAAATTCCTGGTGCTATTGCTGAGTTTATCCAGGAGGATCCTACCTCTATCGTCAGTATGTATCTGCTTGACAAATATTTCGTGTCTGCTAAAGAGCCAGACTATTCAGAAGGACAACGGTTGGCAGACCTGATGCTGAAAGCAGATCCGGATAACGGAAGATTGCGCAAATTGAAAACACAACTTGAAGGATTGAAGAGCAGTCGACTACAGGTTTCTCTTCCTTCCTTTACAGTGACGGATTATAAAGGGAGGAAGTATAATAGCAGTGAGATGAAGGGGAAGGTCGGTGTTATTTCCACGTGGGCTTCGTGGAATTATCCCAGCACGGATATTCAGCGTAAGTTACGAAAGCTGCAACGTAAATATCCAAACAACCTTTCACTCGTTAGTATCTGTTTGGATGGTGCTAAGAAGGAATTTCAGCAACGGGTAGACCGTGACACCCTTGACTGGACGGTTGTGTGGGATGGTAAATTATTCCAGACACCATTGGTACAGCAATTAGGGCTATTTGTCGTCCCTTCTGTGATTGTTGTCAACAAACAAGGAAAGATTGTTGCACGTGACCCAGAGCAGAAGGACATAGAGCAGGAAATAGAGAAATACCTGAAATAACTATACGTCAGGTTGGAAGAGTACAACCTTTCCGGCTTTTAAAGAGGCAGGGACATCAATGAGTCGCTGATTACTGCTCCCACGGAACAATAGACTCTCATCACGTAATGACTTGATAAAAGGACCATCCACCAAGACATCAATCAGCTCTAGTAACTGACGGTGGCGTGGATTGTTTACTAATGCCTCATAGGTAAAACCAGTGAAGCACCAGATATCTTTTGTCGTTCGTTTACGAATGGCACGAGCCAGTTCTGTAAACCCCTCAGGCTGATACATCGGGTCGCCGCCTGTGAAGGTGACATTGGCATAGGGGTCTGCTTCGATAATCCGCATGATTTGTTCTGTAGACATCGGGTGACCGCCACTGAAATCCCAGGATTGCGGGTTATGGCATCCAGGACATGCGTGACGGCAACCGGCACAATAGATAGAGGTCCGGAATCCCGGACCGTCTACCATCGTGTCTTCTACAATATCTAATACGGAGATCATTCTCTAGTATTCCTAGTTCTTCTAGTATTTCTAGTTCTTCTAGTATTTCTAGATAACCTAGAACAACTCCTGCTGCTGGGAGCCTTCGATATGGGTTACACGGTCATTAAGCTCACAAAGTTTACCGTGATTCCAACGGTCTGTCGTTCCTACCAGATAGCCCGTGATACGTTGCAGTTTGTCGATATGGGTGCTACCGCATTTCGGACATTTCTCTAAATGTGGTGCGGCATTCTCATAACCACAGTCCATACAACGGTTACGATTATGGTTAACAGAACCATAACCCATATTCAACTTATCCATCATATCTACCACACTCATGATGACTTGTGGGTTATGGGTAGCGTCACCGTCAATCTCCACATAGAAGATGTGACCACCACGAGTCATCTCATGATAGGGTGCCTCCACTTCTGCCTTATGACGAGCAGAACACTTATAATATACAGGTACATGGTTGGAGTTGGTATAGTAGTCACGGTCTGTCACACCTGGGATAATACCAAACTCTTTGCGGTCTTTCTTCGTGAACTTACCACTGAGTCCTTCTGCAGGCGTTGCCAGTACAGAATAGTTATGCTGATAACGGTCACAGAAATCGTTGATGCGCTGTCGCATATAACCAATAATCTTCAATCCCAACTCTTGGGCTTCCTCACTCTCACCATGATGCTTGCCAATAAGTGCAACCAGACACTCGGCGAGTCCGATAAAACCAATACCGAGAGTACCTTGATTAATGACACTCTCAATGGTGTCATTAGGACTGAGTTTGTCAGCACCAATCCATAGACTTCTCATCAACAAGGGAAATTGTTTTACGAAGGCTGTCTTCTGGAATTGGAAACGCTCATCTAACTGTTTGGCAGCCACTTCCAACATCTCATCAAGTTTAGCAAAGAATTTGGCGATACGTGCGTCCTTGTCCTTAACATCCATACACTCGATAGCAAGACGTACGATATTAATCGTAGTAAATGAGAGATTACCACGACCAATAGAGGTCTTAGGACCAAAACGGTTTTCAAAAACACGGGTACGGCAGCCCATCGTAGCCACCTCATGCATATAGCGCTTCGGGTCATCAGCACGCCACTCTTCATCTTGGTTGTAGGTCGTGTCAAGATTCAGGAAATTGGGGAAGAAACGACGTGCGGTCACCTTACAAGCTAATTGATAAAGGTCGTAGTTAGGGTCTTGGGGGAGATAATTGACCCCTCTCTTTTTCTTCCATATTTGGATAGGGAAGATAGCTGTCTCTCCATTTCCTACACCCTGATAAGTACTGTTAAGTAATTCACGCATGATGCAACGTCCTTCAGCAGAAGTATCTGTACCATAGTTGATACTGGAGAAGACCACTTGGTTTCCACCACGTGAATGGATGGTGTTCATATTATGGATAAAAGCCTCCATGGCTTGATGAACGCGTCCAACAGTTTTGTTGATGGCATGTTGACGAATCCTGTCTGTACCTGTCAATTTATCGAGCGGTTGTTTAATATAGTCCATGAGGACCTCGTCATATAGCGCACTGTAATCTTCACCGTTGAGATCCTCAAGTGCTTTTAATTCCTCAATATAGGAACTGCGAACGTATGGTGCCAGATAAAAATCAAAAGCGGGAATAGCCTGTCCACCATGCATCTCATTCTGAGCACACTCTAAGGAAATACAAGCGAGGACAGCTGCCGTCTCGATGCGTTTTGCTGGACGACTGGCTCCATGTCCAGCAATAAAACCTTGTGTCAGAATATTGTCTAAAGGGTGCTGTACACAGGTCAGTGACTTGGTAGGATAATAATCTTTGTCATGAATATGCAGATAGTTATGCTCTACAGCGTCACGACTCTCAGGTGATAGTAGATAGTCATCAACAAAGGGCTTGGTACTTTCAGAGGCGAACTTCATCATCATACCAGCAGGAGTGTCGGCATTCATGTTCGCATTCTCACGAGTGACATCATTATTCTTGATGTTGACAATGTCGAGAAAAACGTCACGTGTCTTTGCCCTGCGGGCAATGGAACGCTGGTTGCGATATGCGATATAGCGTTGTGCTACATCTTTTCGCGCACTTTTCATCAGTTCCATTTCTACGGCATCCTGTATCTCCTCTACCGTCATCTGTGAATTGCCCTTAGCGGCAATACGGTCTGTAATGGTCTGCAGTAAACGCTCATCTTCTCCCTTATCAGTGTGAAGCATCGCCTTGCGAATGGCAGCCATGATCTTTTGTTCGTTGAATCCCACAATGCGCCCATCGCGCTTTACGACTGTTTGTATCATAGTTTTTATATTATGTTTTAGTTTTATAATAATTTTCGATAACAACGGTGGCGACGATGTTGAATAGATTCCAAATATTGCCACTGTCCTCTCATATGCTCATTAGATTCCATCTGCGGCATCGCCTCAGCCCATTTGAAACCATATCGTTGGAACCATTGGATGAGATCATCGAAGATAAGAGAGTTAGCACCCTTAGCTCGGTATTCTGGTAAGACTCCAATGAGTAGTAGGTCTACAACATCTGTTTGATGCCATTTTAATACCTTAAGGAGATACCACCACCCAAAGGGGAATAATCTTCCATCTCGTGTTTTCCTTAAAGCATTGTTGAATGACGGGAAAGTGATTCCGAAACCAATCAACTTATGCTCGGGGGTGTTCCAGTCTTCAATACCAGTCATAAGATTCACATCTGCCACCTTGATATATTGATTCACAAGCTGGTTGATTTGTTTCTGAGAGAGTTGGGAATAGCCATAAAGATCCTTGTATGTTGCATTAATCACATCGAAGATCTCTTTTCCCTTCCCTCCTTGTAGAAGCTCCTTTCGGGTAAACTTCCTGACTTGCAGATTATAGCGGTTGCGAATCATTTCGGCAATCTTGTGAAACTTATCAGGTACCTTTTCTGGCACTTTCACCCGATATTCCATATAGTCATTGTCTTTCTTAAATCCACCTAACTGCTCTAAATAATGTACATAATAAGGATAGTTGTAGTTAATGTACATAGTGGCATCCTGGTCAAACCCCTCAACCAATAATCCTTCACGATCCATATCGGTGAACCCCAATGGACCGGCAATCTCTGTCATTCCTTTCTCTTTTCCCCAATCAATCACCTGGTTGATCAAGGCACGGCATACCTCTATGTCATCTATAAAGTCAAGCCAACCAAACCGTACTTCCTTCCGTTGCCAGCGTTCATTGGCTCGACGGTTGATAATGGCAGCTACACGTCCCACCATTTTCCCCTCACGAAATGCCATAAAATAGTCAGCCTCACAGAACTCGAAACATGCATTCCGGTCACGCCGTAAGGTGTTCATTTCGTCAGAGTATAGAAACGGAACAGCCTGCGGACAATTACGGTATAAGTCATAATGGAACTGAACGAATAGTTTCAGGTCCTGCAAGTTATCAACTTTTCTGATTTCTATCGGTTTCATAGTACCCCGACCGAGAATCGAACTCGGAACTAAGCTTTAGGAGAGCCTTGTTATATCCATTTAACTATCAGGGCGAGTCTTAGTGTTTGCAAAGATAATAAAAAGTTTAGAGTTTAGAGTTTAAAGTTTAAAGTTTTTGCTATCTTTGCCAAAGATTTTAAAATTTTTAAATGATGGGAAAATTAGTTATTAACTCGTATGACGAGTTTGCCGCTCATTTGGGCGAGGAATTAGGTGCTTCAGAATGGTTGGAAGTAGACCAAGAACGTATCAATTTATTTGCTGATGCAACTCTTGATCATCAATGGATTCATGTTGATGTGGCTCGTGCCAAGGAAGATAGTCCTTACAAAAGTACTATTGCTCATGGATACTTGACATTGAGTTTACTTCCATATATGTGGGACCAAATTATTGAGGTTCACAATATCAAGATGTTAGTGAACTATGGTATGAATGATATGAGATTCGGTCAGCCAGTTATTACAGGAAGTCGTGTAAGACTGGTTACTAAACTACATAACATTCAGAATCTGAGAGGAATCTGTAAGGCGGAAATTAAGTTCGTCATCGAAATAGAAGGACAACGCAAACCCGCTCTTGAGGGCATCGCGTCGTTCCTCTATTACTTCGATAATTAAGCGAGGTCTTTGTTGATAAGCTGTAACAGCTTATCAACAGCCTCTTCTTCGGGAATATTTTTCTCTACACAGACTTTCTGTTTGTAGAGACTGATTTTTCCTCTGCCTGCACCGACATAACCATAGTCGGCATCTGCCATCTCGCCAGGACCGTTAACGATACAGCCCATGATGCCAATCTTCAAGCCTACCAAATGACTGGTAGCAGCTTTGATGCGAGCGATAGTCTCTTGTAAATTATATAAGGTACGCCCGCAACCAGGACAGGAAATATATTCAGTCTTAGTAAATTTAATACGGGCTGCCTGTAGAATGGCATCAGATAAACTAGTTAATCTAGGATCCCTAGGAGAAATAGTGTCCCTTGAAGAACTAGAATTAATGATTAATTTCGTAGCCTTACGGTCAATTAGTAAAGCTCCGACTGCCATAGCTGCTTTCAGTTGAAGTGTCTCCCAATCAGACTCGTCAATATTGAGAGTGATGGTGTCGTCTTTAATGGAAGTTTCAGCCTCGGCACGCAGACGGGCACATTCCTCAATAGAATCGACCAATTTACGAGCGACGGGAATTTCGCATTCAGGTTCCTCACTCAATGATACACGGATAGTGTCGCCAATACCCTCAGTCAATAAGGCTCCGATACCAACAGCACTTTTGATTCTGCCATCTTCGCCCTCACCAGCCTCTGTCACACCTAAGTGCAAAGGATAGTGCATGTCTTCCTTATCCATGGTCTTTATCAATAGGCGGACCGTGGTGACCATTACGACGGTATTACTTGCCTTGATGCTAATGACGATGTCGTTAAAGTCCTCTCTCTTACAGATACGCAAGAACTCCATACAACTCTCAACAATACCTTCGGGTGTGTCACCATAGCGTGACATGATGCGGTCGGAAAGGGATCCGTGATTGACACCTATGCGGATGGCTGTGTGATGCGCTTTGCAGATTGTTAGGAAAGGTATCAGTTTCGCCTCTATTTTCTTCAACTCAGCTGCATATTCCTCATCCGTATATTCCAAATGTTTGAAGACTCGTCCAGGATCTACGTAGTTGCCAGGGTTTATTCGAACCTTTTCACAATACAGAGCAGCAACATCTGCAACGTGTGCCGTAAAATGCACGTCTGCTACCAATGGGGTATTGTAGCCGTCAGCCTTCAGACGTGTCGAGATGTTTTTCATGTTCTCAGCCTCACGAGTACCTTGGGTCGTGAAGCGTACCAGTTCACCGCCAGCGTCAATGATGCGCTTTGCCTGTGCCACACAACCTTCAGTATTGTTAGTGTCCACCGTACCCATTGACTGAATGCGAATGGGATTGTTGCCACCAATCTCGATATTACCGACATGAGTGACGGAAGATAATCTTCTTTGATAGGTCATTTAGTTTGTCTTGAAATTATATTTCACTTCAGCAAGTTCCTTGTTTGCCTTAACGATTTTCTCTTTCAGCCCATTCTTATAGTCACTAAGTCGCTGTGCAATAGCCTCATTGCTGAGAGCAAGCATCTCAACAGCAAGGATAGCCGCATTTTGCGCACCATTAACTCCAACAGTGGCAACAGGAATGCCTGGAGGCATTTGGATGATGCTAAGCATGGCATCAAGACCATCAAGCATACCCTTAATAGGGACACCGATGACAGGTAGGGTAGTGGAAGCGGCAATAACACCTGGTAAAGCAGCCGCCATACCGGCAGCTGCAATAATCACACGGATACCACGTCCTTTTGCATGACGAGCAAATTCTTCTACAGCCTCAGGTGTACGATGTGCTGAGAGGGCATTGACTTCAAACGGTACCTGCATCTCATCCAGAAGTTTGCAGGCTTTCTCCATAACAGGCAGGTCACTTGTACTGCCCATGATAATGCTGACAATTGGATTCATATTTATTCGATATTTCGTTATTTTGATATTACAAGAAGAGAATGGCAATAGCCGCACAGAAGAAACCAACCCAGAATCCTCCGATAACCTGTGAGAGCGTATGTTGGCGAAGCACCATCCGACAAGTTCCTAAGATGCCAGCAACCACAAAAACGACACATAGCCACCATACTGGATTGAAACCTAGATATTCTGCGAAAGCGAAGAGGGCGCCACCAACACCACCGATGGCTGCAGTATGGGTAGATATTTTCCACCAAACATTAATCAATGCACAAACGATTTGCACCATTAGTGCAGCAATCACAATAGATATCATGAAATGGGGCATGTGAAGTCGCTCCATGACATATATGCAAGTGAAATAACAAACAATGGAAAGGACATAAGGCACCATACGTCGTTCCCTTTGTCCAAGTTCAATAAGATTCCAACCTTGGTAGCGGCGATAAAAATGAATCATCAGTGTAGGCAATAGGATAGTAAACAGATAAACCATGATAAGCACTTGCAGCTTATAAGACCATGGGAAGATGCTCATATAGCTGAAAGTAAATAAGGCGATTAATCCAATAATGGGAAGATAGAACGGAGTGAAGAGCATGCTGATCACTCGTGCTGCTAATATCATTTGTTGCCGCTTTCTCATTTTCTTAGTCTTGCGATGGGTATTCCTAACTGTTCACGATATTTTGCTACGGTACGACGGGCAATGGGGTATCCTTTTTCTGCAAGGAGCTTCCCTAATGCCTCATCACTCAAGGGTTTTTGTTTATCCTCAGCATCAACAAGGTCACGTAAGGTTGCCTTGATTTCTCTGGTGGAGAGTTCATCGCCTTCAGCAGTTATATAACTGTCACTGAAGAAATGACGGAGTGGAAAAGTACCCCATCTGGTCTGTGCGTATTTGGAATTACTGACGCGTGAGATGGTGCTTAGGTCGAGCCCAGTCTTTTCAGCAATATCTTTTAGAATCATGGGCTTAAGTAAAGCCTCGTCGCCTTCCTCGAAATAGCGATGTTGCCATTGTATGATGGCTTTCATAGTTAGGGATAGCGTTTGGCGGCGTATGCGAATTGCCTCGATGAAACCTTGTGCAGCGTCTACCTTTTTCTTAGTATATAGCAATGCCTCTTTCATCTGGCGACTCATGTGTTCTTTGTTATTTTGATACTCACGTAAAGTATCCGTAAACGACTGTGAAATGTGTAATTCTGGAATTTCACCAGTATTTAACAGGAAAGTGACAGTCCCGTCGTCTTGTGTGTCAATGATAAAATCTGGTGTGATTTGTTGCATAGAGTGCCCTACCGCTTCCCCCAAAGATGCCCCTGGCTTAGGATTGAGTTTTCGCAATTCCTTTATCAAAGTGTCAGCCTGTATGTCAGTAAGCCCCAGAGCTTGTTGGATTTTCTTCCAATGCTTCTTGGTGAACTCCACAAAATAGTTTTGGATGACTTGCATCATCAAGTCTCGAAGATGTGATGGGGATCGACGTTGTATTTGTAATATAAGACACTCTTGAAGGGAGCGTCCTCCAATACCAGCAGGGTCGAATTCTTGCAAGTGGTGCAACACACTCTCTATCTCCTGAGGAGTGGCATCTATAGTATGGTAAATGGCAAGTTCGTCACTTATACTGTCAAGGGATTTCCGAAGCAGCCCATCGTCGTCAAGGGATCCTATAAGGTATTCCATAATATCCTGTTGGCGAAGATCTAAATCGAGGACACCCATTTGTTCCTTGAGTTGGTCATAAAACGACAGAGTCTCTCCATAGACTATTTCTTCCTTGTCCTCATGATAATCCTGTCCACTATGATACACTGGCAGATCCTCATCGTCCCTACCGATATTCTCCAATGCTGCGTCTAGGGCAGATTGGCGCTCTTCTTTCTCAAACTCATCAGGAGATTCGGAGTTCTCGGAGTTATCCGAAAAATCAGAGTTCTCTGAAAACTCAGAGTCCTCGTCAGTGTTAACTTCTAAGGCAGGATTGTCATCCATTTCAGTATTGATGCGCTCCAGTAGTTGTGCAACAGGCAATTCGATGAGTTGCGCTTGCAACAATTGTTGCTGCGTGATACTCTGTGTTTGTTTTAACGACAGAGTCTGTTGCTGTTCCTGTATCTGCTCTTGCGCCATTTCGACTGCAAAATTACAAAATAATTGATAATTGAGACAATTATTTAAAGTATTCTTTTAGTTGTTTCGCATATGAGGCTAGTTGCTCAGTGTCATTATTCCCATAGTGTTGCCATATTTCTTGGCATGCAGGGAAAAGAGGGTCTATTATCGCTTCTTTGCGATTCAGGTATGGATCGCAGTGCTGGTAGATATCCATAATATCGGCGATTTTACGAGCGGGCAAATGAATCAGACGACCAAGTTCTTGAATCTCTGGAGTCTCTGCCACCATCGTGATAGGGGTCAGGCGGAAATACAGATCGAGAATCAGTATTAGCATAACAGGAGTGATGGGGCTATTGCTGCTTACAGGACGGAAGTCACGCTCAAAAGTCTCTTGGATATCTACTCCCTCATAGAACTCATGATTGTTCCCGAATCCTTTCATCTGTCTCAATAGTCTAGTGGCACGACTCAGTCGGCGGGGATTATTACCATATTCCTGCCAGATGCGCTCAATGCGTGGTGTCTCCAAATTGGCAATCTCACACATTTTGTTAAATAAGAACTGTGGGGCAATATGCAGTTCCATACCAAGATCTACCATACCCTTGCTATAGACAGGCTTTACCCCCACAGGTTTCTTTAAATACAATTGCATTATAAGCAACCAGTAATCATCTTGCCATTTTTGATTCTTTGCCATAATATACGTTTTTTGTTCTATCGGCAAAGATAGCGATAAAAAGGGAAAATGCAAAGAAAATGTTAAACAATTGCAAGCTTTTGAACAATAATGTGTAACTTTGCACCTCCAAAAGATGTATGTAATCTTATGAAGCAACTGATATTGACCATTATCCTTTTGTGTGTTTCGGTATTAGCACTGAATGCTCAGAGCGCTTGGGAAGAAATACAAAAAGATATACATAATACTGCAAGTAATCAACTTGCTTATCCAGGTCCCAAACAGACACGGCTTACTCCTGCTCCTAATGGGAAGAAGCCTTTTTATATTAGTCATTATGGTCGACATGGCTCAAGATATTTGACGGGAAAAGATGACTATAGAGGACCTTATGCTATTTTGGCTAAGGCTGACAGTGCAGGGGCACTCACTCCTTTAGGAAAAGATGTGTTTCATCGCATTTCCATATTAAAAGATGAGTCAGATGAACGGTTAGGAGAGTTAAGTCCATTGGGTGCAATACAACATCAGCAAATAGCCCGTAGAATGTTTGAGCGATTCCCAGAAGTATTTGAGGGAGATGCCTGCATAGATGCAAAGAGTACTGTTGTGATTCGTTGCATCCTCTCCATGGAGAACGCATTGATGCAACTTGCCATGTTGAATCCCCAGTTACGTCTTCGCCATGATGCCTCTAAACATGACATGTATTACATGAATCTTCAAGACAAGAAGCTTAAAAGTCAAAGGACAGACACCATTATCAATGAGAAATATAAAGCTTTCGTCATGAGATATGACCATAGTCAGCAACTGATGTCTAAATTGTTTAGTGACATGGAATATGTCAACAAAGAAGTAGATGCCAAGTTATTGGCAAATAGTATCTTTACTTTGGCATCTAATCTCCAGAACTTAGAGGCTCGAAAGAAGATCACGCTGTATGACTTGTTTACTGATGACGAACTTTATGATTACTGGAAAGCAAGCAATGCATATTGGTATATTCATTATGGTAATTATACTGAGAATGGTGGAAAACAGTCATATAGTCAACGTAACTTGCTACGTCGTATCATAGAAGAGGCAGACAGCTGTCTTCAATTGGAGCGTCCAGGAGCCACTTTGCGTTTTGGTCATGAGTCGGTGCTGTTACCGTTGACTTGTCTTATGGAGTTGAACGGTTATGGCTTGCAGACTGATAACTTGGAGTCTTTGGAGCGTAAAGGATGGGTAGATTACAGAGTGATCCCAATGGCTGCGAATATTCAGCTTGTATTCTATCGGAGAGATTTTCAGGACAAGGAGATACTTGTGAAGGTCCTGCTGAATGAGAATGAAGCGAAGTTGCCTGTTGATACCGTCGAGGAATCTTATTATAGATGGTCGGATGTGCGTGACTACTATTTAAAAAAACTTGCTACCTACCATGCGGAATAAGCTGTTGGAACATATGATATCTGTCATGGTCATACTATTTTGTATGACAGACTATTGTCACGCACAATCGTTATCGGCTTTTGACCGTATCAGTCACGACCATCGTTTATCTGCAAGTAATTATTGTATCTATCCAGACACCCTTCTCCTGCGACAGACTCCTCCGCCAGCAGGTAAACGTCCATTTTATATCAGTCACTATGGTCGTCATGGCTCTCGTAATATGAGTAACTCTAAGGCTTATGACATCCCTTTGGATATCATGGCAAAGGCAGACTCTTTGGGTAAGTTGACACCATTAGGAAAGGATGTTCTTCGCCAATTACGTATCGTTCATGAGAATGTACAAGGTCGTTATGGTGATCTGACAGCGTTGGGTAGCATCCAACATCGGCATATTGCCCGTCGGATGATGGAGCATTATCCAGAGGTGTTCGAGGGCAGTGCCCATATTGATGCCCATAGTTCAACCAAGATTCGTTGTGTCCTCTCGATGGGTGCTGCCATCCAACAGATGGTGGCTCTTAATCCCAAACTGCAGATACGGATGGATGCCTCCAAGCATGACATGTGGTATCTGAACTATCAGGACAAACTGTTGCGTGACAGTATGATGACCTATGCCGCCACGAAAGCCTATCAGGAGTTCACGCAGAAGCGAGAGCATAACGAGCGTCTGGTGGGAAGTCTGTTCAACGATACTGCGTATGTGCGTCAGTATGTAGATAATGGGGCCATGAACTATTATCTGTTTAAAATTGCCACCATCCTGCCGAATACCCACCTCGCGGATAGTCTGAACTTGATAAACATCTTTACTCGTGAAGAGTTATACCATATCTGGCAGAAGGAGAATGCCTGGTGGTATATAGCCTATGGTCCTTCTTTGCTGAATGGAGGTGACGAGCCCTATACTCAAAGGAAATTGTTGCGTCGTATCATAGAGGAGGCAGACAGCTGTATCGCTCTGCCGAAACCTGGTGTCTCTCTGCGCTATGGTCATGATACAGTGATATTGCCCCTTACCTGTCTGCTCAACTTGAATGGTTATGATTTCAAGACGATGGACTTAGAGGAGGTGGAGAGTAATTACTGGTTTGCTTTCCGTGTCTTCCCGATGGCGGCGAACATTCAGTTTATCTTCTATCGCGAGAGTCCTTCCGATGAGGATGTGATTTTCAAAATACTGTTGAACGAAGAAGAGGCAACACTGCCCTTGGCATCCAGTATTGCCCCTTATTATCGTTGGAGTGATTTCCGTGATTACTATCTCAAGAAACTCGATGCTTACGAAGCGAGTCGTTAAAGTCCCTCTTTGGTCTTGAAGGCGAGGGCATACATCCGCATCTGCTTCACCATGGCAAGCAGACCGTTGCTGCGTGTGGGTGACAAGTGCTCCTTCAAGCCAATCTGGTCGATAAAGTACAGTTCCGCATCCAGTATCTCTTGTGGTGTATGTCCGCTAAGCACTCGTATCAGTAATGCGACAATACCCTTCACGATCAAGGCGTCACTCTCTGCGGTGAAGTCGATGATACCATCGTGATAGTCGGCTTGCAGCCATACCCGACTCTGACAACCGTCTATCAGGTTACTCTCTGTCTTGTATTTCTCGTCTAAGGGTTCCTGCTCGTTGCCTAAGTCAATCAGCAGTTGGTATTTGTCCATCCAGTCGTCGAAACCAGAGAACTCCTCAGTAATCTCGTCTTGTATTTCATTGATTGTTGCCATAACTTATAACTATGAACTTATAACTATGAACTCTGAACTATCTTAAACAGTTTGTCGCTGGGACGTACCTTCTCTGGCACTTTGATACTGACGCGTGTTCCTTTCTGTGCAGTCTGTACTGCCTGTATGTCATCATGTATCTCATCAACAGTGACATAGAGCGCACCAGTGGTAGGACCAGTGATAAGCATCTTGTCACCCACAGAGAACTCACATGCCTCACAGGTGAATTCCGCAACACCAAGTTTGGAGAAGTACTTCACACCCTTGCCCACATATTGCTTACGCTCTGTGGCACATGAGCCATAGTGCTTATTCCACTCTCCTAAGCGCTGCCCTTGGTAGTAGCCGTCCCAGAAGCCACGATTGAAGACAGTGGCAAGACGCTCGTCCCATACGTCCTTCTTATCCTCCGAGAAGGTGTTGTCGAGTACACTTTGTATCGCTTTCTTATAGCATTGCACGACAGTCATCACATATTCCGGACCACGGGCACGTCCCTCTATCTTAAAGACCCTTACACCACTTTTCATCATCCGATCGATGAAACGGATGGTCTTCAGGTCTTTCGGACTCATGATGTATTTATTGTCTATCTCCAACTCCGTTTCTGTCTCACGGTCTGTGACGATATAGGAGCGTCGGCAGATCTGCATGCACTCCCCCCGATTTGCGGAGCGTCCAGTGTTGTCAAGACTCATATAGCACTTACCGCTGACAGCCATACACAAGGCTCCATGACAGAACATCTCTATACGGATCTGCTCACCAGAGGGTCCGCAGATATGCTGCTCCTCTATCTGACGATAGATATCGGCTACCTGGTCGAGGTTCAACTCACGGGCAAGGACGACCACATCGGCAAACTGGGCATAGAACTTCAGTGCCTCGATGTTCGAGATGTTCAGTTGGGTGGAGAGGTGAACCTCCATCCCTTTCTGCCGACAATAGGTCATCACTGCGATATCGCAGGCGATGACCGCTGAGATATGAGCCTCGACAGCCGCATCGATGATTTGGTGCATCAGTTCGATGTCCTCCCCATAGATGATTGTGTTGACAGTCAGGTAACTCTTCACCCCGTGCTCCTCGCAAGTGGCGGCAATCTCCCGCAGGTCGTCAATGGTGAAGTGGTTGGCAGAGTGCGAGCGCATGTTCAACTGCTCTACTCCAAAATAGACAGAGCCTGCCCCGGCTTTCAGAGCAGCGGCGAGGGAGTCGCGGCTACCCACAGGTGCCATGATCTCGAAATTATTAATACTTTCTTTCATTTCGGGGACAAAGGTAGTGCAAACCGAATAAAGAACAAAATAAATTCATTTATTTTTTATTTTGAGACGTAACTTCCTTTGAGACATCGTGTCAAAGGTAAGAGTGTCACCTGTTGACTTAGAGTCGGCAGATCGGTTGACTGGAGTCAACCGCTAAGAAGGAGCATCCTTTCATTCGCAAAGGGCATGCCTTCACATCGAACACACAGGGGGAAATCATCGCATAGGATGCCTCCTGCCAGCCAATTGTGCTACCGTTCCATTGCAGGACAATGGCGTCAATTACTTTATTTACTATTTAAAACGTTTGAAAATACTCAAATATATTTGGAACTTTACTCACTTATTTGTACCTTTGTCACCAAATGATAAAGAAACTGTTATATTTATTTCTAATCATATCCGTCGTCGCCTGTCAGAAGCGTCCTAAGGTGGAGTTTACTGATGAGGTGCGACTACCCATGACACCTATTAAGGATCAAGGGCATACGGAATTCTGTTGGTCGTATGCTATGCTTGCCACCATCGAGACGGAGCATATCGCACGAGGTGACTCGGTGCACCTCTCTCCTGCCTATGTCGAAAGGATGGTGAGAAGGAGGCACTTGCGAGGTATGGGCTCCACCTTATTAAATATAATAGCCAAGCATGGTATTGTCAGTTACGATGCCTATCCCGATGCCTCCTACCATAAGTTACCCCGTCCTCAATGGGTCTTTATGTTAGGAGCGCGCTATACTCCCTTGGAGTTCGCTCATAGTGTCTGTGCCCCCGATGAGTATATCGCTTTGACGAGTAACGAGAAGTATCCTTATTATAAAAAGGTGGAACTTGATTTGCCCGACAACTGGGAGCACAACCGTTTTCTGAATATCCCCAAGGACTCCCTGCTTGCCCATGTGGAGCGGGCTATCCGTAACCGCCATGCTGTCTGTTGGGAAGGAGATACGGATGAGTATGGCTTCTCGTTCGAGGATGGTATTGCCGATAGTCATTTTGACTCAACCCCCACCGACAACCACTGTATGGCAATCGTTGGTCTGGCTCGTGACCCGCATCATCGGCTGTTCTTTATCATGAAGAACTCATGGGGAACGGGAAATCCCTACCAAGGGCTGATGTATATGTCAGCGGAATATCTGCGCGACAAGACGGTGGCGGTCTATATGACACGGGAAGCATATAAACAATAAGAAAGCCGAGGTTGAGTCGCCCCGGCTTTCTTGATTATTTATTCAGTCGCCATGTCACACCGTCCTTGGTGTCTTTCACCTCGAAACCGGCAGCGGCAAGCTCATCACGGATCTTGTCAGAGGTTGCCCAGTCTTTGTCTGCCTTCGCCTTGGCACGCAGGTCGAGCACCATATCCACCACCTTGCCGAAAGCCTCCTCACGGGCATCACTGCTGTTACCCTTCTCCTCTCTGAGTCCAAGGATGTCGAAAGCAAAGAGACGCATGGTATCTGACAGTTCCTTTAAGCAGTCGGCACAGATGGTAGCCTTGTGGTCGACGAGCTTGTTGACAACCGTGCAAGCCTCAAAGAGATAACTGATAACCTGTGGCGTGGCAAAGTCATCATTCATGGCATCATAGCATTTCTCACGCAGACTCTTGACAATCTTCTCTGTCTCAGCATCGCATTTGGCACTTGCCTGTACTCTGTCTAAGTCGCTGATACCCTGTAGCAGTTTCTGGAGTCCCTTCTCGGCAGCCTGTAACGCCTCGTTGGAGAAGTCGACAGTACCACGATAGTGGGCGGAGAGCACGAAGAAACGAATCGTCATTGCCGTATAAGGTTTCTCCAACAATGGGTGGTTACCAGTGAAGAACTGCTCCAAGGTGATGAAGTTATTATACGACTTACCCATCTTCTGTCCATTGATGGTCAGCATGTTATTGTGCATCCAGTACTTGACGGCAGGATGTCCCATCGCTGCGGTAGCCTGTGCAATCTCACACTCATGGTGTGGGAAGACAAGGTCCATGCCACCTCCATGGATATCAAACGTCTCTCCAAGGTATTTGCGTCCCATCGCCGTACATTCGCAATGCCAGCCAGGGAAGCCGTCACTCCACGGAGAGGACCAGCGCATGATATGCTCTGGAGCCGCTTTCTTCCAAAGGGCGAAGTCGGCTTGGTTGTGTTTCTCACCCACACCGGCAAGCTCCCGGCTCTCGTCCTTGATATTCTCCAACGAGCGACCAGAGAGGATGCCATATTGATACTTCTTATTATAAGCCTCGATATCGAAATAGATAGAGCCGTTTGACTTGTAGGCAAAACCATTGTCAAGGATTTGCTGCACCAGTTGTTGCTGCTCAATGATATGTCCTGTGGCATGTGGCTCAATAGAAGGAGGAAGCACATTCAATGCGTCCATCGCCTGATGGTAGCGGTTGGTGTAATACTGTGCTACCTCCATCGGCTCCAACTGCTCCACTCTTGCCTTCTTGGCAATCTTGTCCTCGCCCTCGTCGGCATCGTGCTCCAAGTGACCTACGTCAGTGATATTACGGACATAGCGCACCTTATAGCCTAAGTGCTTCAGGTAACGGAACACCAAGTCGAAGGTGATGGCAGGACGGGCATGTCCTAAATGGGGGTCACCATAGACGGTAGGACCACAGACGTACATACCCACATGAGGGGCGTTGATAGGCTCGAAACGCTCTTTCTGACGAGTCAGCGTATTGTAAATAACTAACTTGGATTCCATACATTTATCTATTTAATGGCTGCAAAGATACGAAAATTTATCAATTATCAGTTGCCAATTGTCGATTTTTTAGTAACTTTGCAGCCAAATTCGTAAATTTATTAAATACAATGGCTTATACACGTATGACCGCTGCAGAGGCTGCAGCGCTGATTAAGAATGGCGACAACATCGCTATGAGTGGCTTTACACCAGCAGGTGTGGCAAAGGCTACCACCAAGGAACTGGCAAAGATTGCCGAGGCTGAGCATGCTGCAGGCAGAGAGTTTAAGGTGGGTATTTTCACTGGTGCGTCGACGGGTCAGTCGACAGATGGTGTGCTTGCTAATGCACAGGCTATCAAGTATCGTGCTCCTTACACCACGAACCCTGACTTCCGCAAGCATGTGAACATGGGTGAGATTCCCTATAACGACCTCCACCTGAGTCACATGGCTCAGGAGCTGCGCTATGGTTTCTATGGTGATGTAGACTGGGCGATCTTAGAGGTGTGTGATATCGAGGACTGTGGTAACGACTATCACGTCTATCTGACTGCCGCTGGTGGTATCTCTCCAACGGCTGCCCGTCTTGCCAAGCATGTCATTCTGGAGCTTAACTCGTTCCATAACCCCAATGCGAAATATATCCATGACGTTTATGAGCCATTGGACCCTCCTTATCGTAAGCCCATCCCTATCGTGAATGTGAGCGACCGTATCGGTGTGTCTTATGTTTCTATCCCTAAGGATAAGGTGGTAGGTGTCGTTGAGTGTAACATTCCTGATGAGGCTCGTGCCTTCAAAGACAGCGACCCTGTGACCGATAAGATTGGTTATCTGACTGCTGAGTTCCTGGTGGACGAGATGCACAAGGGGCGTATCCCCAAGGAGTTCCTGCCTTTGCAGAGTGGTGTGGGTTCCACGGCTAATGCTATCCTCGGCGCTTTAGGACAGGATAAGCATGTGCCCGACTTCAATATCTATACAGAGGTATTGCAGGATGCAGTGGTAGAGATGATGCTGCATGGTCGTGTGAAGGATGCCTCTGCTTGCTCTTTGACCGTTTCTAACGACTGTCTGATGCAGGTATATGATAATATGGATTACTTCAAGAGTCACCTGACCCTCCGTCAGAGTGAGATTTCCAATAGCCCGGAGGTCATCCGCCGACTGGGCGTTATCGCTATTAATACGGCTATCGAGTGTGATATCTATGGTAATGCCAACTCTACCCATATCAGTGGCGTGAAGATGATGAATGGTATTGGTGGTTCTGGTGACTTTATCCGCAATGCTTACCTGAGCATCTTCACTTGTCCTTCTACGGCAAAGGGTGGCGTCATCTCCAGCATCGTACCTTTCGTCAGCCATCAGGACAGCTCCGAGCACGATGTGAACATCATCGTTACAGAGCAGGGTATTGCCGACTTGCGTGGTAAGGGTCCAGCACAGCGTGCCGAGATTATCATCGAGAACTGTGCCCATCCTGACTACAAGCAGTTATTGTGGGACTACTTGAAGATAGCCAAGATGGGACAGACCCGTCACAACCTGCCTGCCGCTTTCGCCATGCACGACACGCTGGCTCGCAAGGGCGATATGCATTTGACAGATTTCTCTGAATACGTGAAATAAGATAAAAGGAAAGACCGCTTCTCGTGAGGCGGTCTTTTTTATAGGTATTCCATCAAGACATCCCAGACAGCGATGATATGACAGATGCTGCCTGCGAGGACGAAGAAGTGGAAGACGCTGTGCATACACCGCTTCTTGTGGAAGGTGTAGAAGGCGGCACCTGTGATATAACAGACACCCTCTGCGATAATCCAGATGACAGCGGCTGTCGATACAGAGTCTATCAAAGGCTTGAAGGCAACCAACACACTCAACCCCATGCCGATGAAACAGAACGTCTCGATGTTGGAATGCTCTTTTAGTTTGACAAAGCTGACGATGGTTCCTGCGATGGCACAAGTCCATACAAAGCAGAAAAGACTCCATCCCCAATAACCTTGTGTCCTCAATGCTATCAACGTCAAGGGAGAATAGGAGCCGGCGATATGCCAGTAGATGGCGGCATGATCCCATTTACGCAATCTTTCTTTCCATTTCGAGCGACGAGGTAGTGTGTGATATATCGTAGAGGCGACATAACTCCCTAACATACCAAAGAGGTAAAGGCACACGCCTAATCGTGCCCAAGGGTTGTCGCCCTTGAATGCCATCACCAGGAAAACGATACCAAAAGCGACACCCATCACGATACCGCCAGCATGGCTCCATGCGTTCCATAGTTCTTCCTTATGTGTATACCGAATCGCCATCGGACTACAAAAGTACAAAAGTTTTTTGGAATAATGATTACTCAAAATTAAAAAATGAAGGATTGTGTAAGGTGGAGCCCGTGATTTTGACGCTCGTTTGCGAGGAATGTAGATTCTTTTTCGTATCTTTGCAAACATGAATGTCAACGAGGTGACATGGCAGTATGTGCAGGAACATCGTATGGACGATGTCAGGCGACTTGCCCTGAGTGGGGGAAAGTCGGCAGAGGTGGATATGCCATTCGCTTTACAACAGATTGCGGGATGGCAGACAGCAAGGCGGAAACTACCCTCATGGGCTGCTGTCGAGGGAATCATCTATCCTCCCCATCTGAATATGGAGCAGTGTTCCAGTGAGGAGACGGCTCGTTATAAGGCAAAGATCATTTCTCAAGATCTCGACATCTCGGAATCTCGATATCTCGATATCTCGAAATCCCATCAGGTCTTCATCGATCTGACAGGTGGTTTTGGCATTGACTTCTCCTTGATGTCCCGTCCATTCAAGAAGCGGATCTATGTGGAGCGTAACCCGGAACTCTGTGAGATAGCCCAGCATAATTTCCAACTTTTGGGTTTGGACGCTGAGATTGTGTGTGGCGATGCAGAGGAATATCTTGCCCAGATGCCCCATGCCAACGTGGTATTCTTGGACCCTGCACGAAGAGATCAGCATGGCAGTCGTACCTATGGTATCGAGGACTGTACCCCTAATATCCTTGAACTGTTGCCCTTATTGAAAGAGAAAGCTGACACGATGATCCTCAAACTATCGCCGATGCTCGACTGGCGTAAGGTTGTCAACGACTTAGGAGGGGTCAGCGAGGTGCATATCGTGAGTGTGGATAATGAGTGCAAAGAACTCCTTCTGGTCATCCGAAACGTCCATCAGGAGCCGATGTCGTTAGTTTGTGTGAACAATACCCAAGAGTTCCGATTTGTTCCATGGGGTGGAACAAAGTGTTCCATGGGGTGGAACAAAATGTTCCATGGGGTGGAACAAAATGTTCCATGGGGTGGAACAAATTCGAAATGTTTTCTTTATGAGCCGAATGCCAGTATCATGAAGGCAGGATGCTTCGGAGAAGTGGCTGAGACGTTTGGTGTTAACCCGTTGTCGGCTAACTCCCACCTCTTTGTTTCCGACCATGAGGTGAGGGATTTTCCAGGGAGACAGTTTGTGGTAGAGACGATGACCTCGATGAATAAACAAGAGCTAAAGCAGGCTTTGGCTGGTATCGACAAGGCAAATATCGCCGTTCGTAACTTCCCCCTGACTGCAGAACAGTTGCGTAAAAAACTGAAAATCAAAGATGGTGGTGACATGTTCATCTTCGGAACCACCCTGTCCGATAGTACGCATAAGTTGTTTATTTGCCGTAAAATAGGTTAAAACTTTGGGATTTTGTCTGATTTTTCGTAACTTTGCCATGTTATAAACAATTAGAAACAAAATGTCATCAGTAGAAATTCGGAAAGTCACCGACAAACAAAGCCTGGAAGCTTTTATCCAGTTTCACTACGACTTATATCGAGATAACCCTTACGATGCACCCAATTTACATTCGGACGAGGTGCATACATTGAGTAAGGATAAGAACTCAGCCTTTGAGTTTTGTGAGGCAGAGTATTTCCTTGCCTATAAGGACGGCAAGGTGGTAGGACGTATAGCAGGTATTATTAATCATCGTGCCAACGACCGCTGGGGTCGTAAGAGTGTGCGTTTCGGATGGATAGACTTCATCGACGACATGGAAGTGTCGGCTGCCTTGTTTGATGCTGTGTCAGCATGGGGAAGGGAGAAAGGCATGACCGAACTGGTAGGACCTTTAGGTTTTACAGATATGGACCCAGAGGGAATGCTCATTGAGGGCTTCGACCAGTTGGGAACCATGTCAACCATCTATAATTACGACTATTATCCTCGTCACATGGAGCAGTTGGGCGGATGGGAGAAGGACAACGACTATGTGGAGTTCAAACTCATCGTACCCAAGGACGGCATGCCCGAGAAATACAAGAAGATTGCCGAGATGGTGATGAAACGCTATAACCTGCATCCTGTACATCCCAAACGCAGTCAGATATTAGGTAAGGAGCAGATAGGTCGTAAGGTGCTTGAGGTAGTCAATAAGTCGTATCAGAACATCTATGGCTTCTCAGAGATGACAGAAGCACAGATTGACGAGTATCTGAAGATGTACTTTCCGATGCTCGACATGGATATGCTCTGTCTGATAGAAGACTGGAACACTCCCAATCACGACATTATAGGAGTAGGCATCAGTATTACCAATATGACCCGAGCCCTGCAGAAATGTAAGAACGGACGACTGTTCCCCTTTGGCTGGTGGCATTGTCTGAAAGCCTTGAAGTTCCATCAGGCAGAGTGTTTGGACTTGCTGCTCATTGGTTTTTTGCCAGAATACCAGCAGAAAGGTGCCAATGCCTTGTTGTTCTATGACCTTATCCCCAAGTACCAGAAATACGGATTCAAGTGGGGTGAGACCAATGTGGAGATGGAGACCAACGAGAAAGTACAGTCGCAGTGGCAGTACTTGGAGCACGAGCAACACAAGCGTCGCCGTTGTTATAAACGCTTAATTAGTCCCCTAAGTTAGGGGGATGGGGGTCTGAACAAGACTCCGTTAAAAATGAGATTATGGGAGAAATAGATTTAAAGAAAAAAGTTAGTTCAGCCCCCCAACCCCCTAACTTAGGGGGCTCTGACACCCCTGGCTATGACGAGGGTAATATACAAACCTTAACAGGACTGCAGCATATCAGGCTCCGTCCTGGTATGTATATCGGACGCTTAGGTGATGGTACCTCTGCAGAAGATGGTATCTATGTGTTGTTGAAAGAGGTCTTCGACAACTCTATCGACGAGTTCAAGATGAAGGCGGGCGACCGTATAGAGGTGACGGTGGAGGACCATCTGCGTATCTCTGTACGTGACTATGGTCGTGGTATTCCCCAAGGAAAGTTGATAGAGTCTGTCAGTATCCTGAATACCAGTGGTAAGTTCGACTCTAAAGCTTTTAAGAAATCTATCGGACTGAATGGTGTAGGTGTGAAGGCTGTCAATGCGCTGAGCAGTCGTTTCGAGGTGCATAGCTATCGTGACGGCAAGGTTCGCAAGGCTGTCTTTGAGTGTGGTGAGTTAATCAGTGACGTGACGGAGCCCTCACAAGATGAGAATGGTACCTATATCTATTTCGAACCCGATAACACGAAATTCCTCAACTATCAGTTCCATGATGAGATCGTGGAGAACATGCTTCGCAACTATACCTATCTGAATATCGGACTGACCATTATGTATAACGGTCGTCGCATCCTCAGTCGTCATGGATTGGAGGACTTATTGAAAGACCGCATGACGAATGATGCCCTTTATCCTATTATCCATCTGCAAGGAGAGGATATCGAGATCGCCTTTACACATGCTAATCAGTATGGTGAGGAGTACTATTCCTTTGTCAATGGACAACATACTACCCAAGGAGGTACCCATCAGAGTGCCTTCAAAGAGCATATCGCCCGTACCATCAAAGAGTTCTTCAACAAGTATGAGTATGGTGATATCCGCACGGGTATCGTCGCTGCCATCTCCATTAACGTGGAGGAGCCTATCTTTGAGAGTCAGACAAAGATCAAGTTAGGCTCTACGACGATGTCACCAGACGGTGTCAGTATCAATAAGTATATTGGCGATTTCGTCAAGCAGGAGGTCGACAACTATCTGCATATCCACGCTGATGTGGTGGAGGTGCTGGAGCAGAAGATCAAGGAGACAGAGCGAGAGCGTAAGGCAATGGCAGGTGTGACGAAACTGGCTCGTGAGCGTGCCAAGAAGGCAAACCTGCACAATCGTAAGTTGCGTGACTGTCGTATCCATTTCAGTGATACCAAGAACGACCGCAAAGAGGAGTCGTGTATCTTCATTACAGAGGGTGACTCTGCCAGCGGAAGTATCACCAAGAGCCGTGATGTGAACACACAGGCGGTCTTCTCTCTGCGAGGAAAACCCCTGAACTCCTTCGGATTGACGAAGAAAGTGGTCTATGAGAATGAGGAGTTTAACCTACTACAGGCAGCACTTGATATCGAGGAAGGACTCGATACCCTCAGATATAATAAGGTGATTGTGGCGACAGATGCCGATGTTGACGGTATGCACATTCGTTTGTTGATTATCACGTTCTTCCTTCAGTTCTTCCCAGAGCTTATCAAGAAAGGACATGTCTACGTGTTGCAGACCCCTTTGTTCCGTGTTCGCAATCGCCGTACCAAGATTCGGAAGAAGGAGATGCGTGAGGATGGTAAGAAGGGAGATTTCGTCACTCGTTACTGTTATAGTGAGGAAGAGCGTGTAAAGGCGATACAGGATTTAGGTCCTGATCCGGAGATTACCCGTTTTAAGGGACTTGGAGAAATCAGTCCTGAAGAGTTCGCAGGCTTTATTGGTCCTGATATCCGTTTGGAACAGGTGACCCTTCAAAAGAACGACCAGGTACAGAAGCTCTTGGAGTATTACATGGGTAAGAACACGATGGAGCGTCAGAACTTCATCATAGACAACCTCGTTATCGAGGAAGATCGTCCAGAAGAGGAAGAATACTATGATTAAGAAGCATATATTGTTTGCAGCGATGTTATCGCTGTTCCCCTTTATAGCCTCAGCCCAACTCCGTATCAATATGGGCGAGGATAGTCCTATACGTAAGTTGCAGATAGCAGAGATGGCAATCTCGAACCTCTATGTGGACTCTGTCGATGAACAGAAACTGGTAGAGGACGGTATTCGTGGGATGATAGAGAAACTGGATCCTCATAGCAGTTATATGACAGCAAAAGAGGTGAAGGCTGCCAACGAGCCACTGCAGGGAAACTTCGATGGAATAGGCGTGCAGTTTAATATGGTGGAGGATACCTTATTGGTGATTCAGCCGGTCGTTGGAGGACCGTCAGAGAAACAAGGAATCCTTGCTGGTGACCGTATCGTCTATGTGAATGACACCACCATTGCGGGAGTATCTATGCCCAAAGAGGAGATCATGCGACGGTTGCGAGGTCCGAAGGGAACAAAGGTTCGTCTGGGTATCGTCCGCCGTGGTATTGCCGATACCCTGCGTTTTGTGATAACTCGTGATAAGATTCCTGTGAAATCTATCGATGCTGCTTACATGATTCGTCCTGGTATTGGCTATATCCGTATTGGCAATTTCGGTGCCCAGACCCATGATGAGTTCTGTCAGAGTCTGATGAAACTGACAGGGGAGGGGATGCAGTCGCTGATACTCGACTTACAGGAGAATGGGGGCGGTTATCTGCATGCGGCAGTTGCTATTGCTAACGAGTTCTTGGGTAGTAATGATTTGATAGTGTATACGCAAGGTCGTCGTGCTCCCCGTAATGAATATCGGGCACAGGGTGACGGACTCTTTGAGAAAGGAAAGGTCATCGTATTGATAGATAGTTATTCTGCATCAGCAGCTGAGATTGTGACAGGTGCCATACAGGATCATGATCGTGGACTGGTGGTTGGTCGTCGCTCTTTTGGTAAAGGACTGGTACAACGTCCGATTGATCTGCCTGACGGTTCGATGATTCGTCTGACCATTGCCCATTATTATACTCCTTCTGGTCGTTGCATTCAGAAACCGTATGTGAAAGGAAAGGCGGAGGACTATGCGATGGATGTGTTGAACCGTTTGAAGAGTGGCGAATTAATGCATGCTGACAGTATTCATTTCGCAGACTCCTTGAAGTATTATACGTTGAAAGAACATCGTGTTGTCTATGGAGGTGGTGGTATCATGCCAGACTATTACGTACCATTGGACACCACCAAATACACTCGTTTCCATCGAGAGTTGTCGGCTCGCTCCTATATCATCAATGCCAGTCTGCGTTATGTTGATCAGCATCGTAAGCAGCTAAAGAAGCAATATCCTACGTTTTTGAAGTTCAAGGAGCAGTTCGAGATATCACAGTCTGTGACGGATGATATTGTCGCTGAGGCTGAGAAACAGAAAATCAAGCCGAAAGACGATGAGGAATTGCGGCAGACACTTCCTTATCTGCGCTTGCAACTAAAGGCATTGGTGGCACGTGACCTTTGGGAGACCAGTCAGTATTTCGCCATCATGAATGAGACGAACGATATTGTCTGCCGGGCGTTGGAATTAATCAACCAATAAACACCTTATTATATATATGAAGAAAGTTCTGCTAATCCATTATTCGCACCAGCAAAGATAAAGGTCCCTAAGCTCTCAAAAGAGCTCAAGGACCTTCCATCACCTGCTATTCGTCAGGTGTATGAGTATGATTTGCCAACCAGGGCAGGTCAGCGTTATTTCTTTGTGGCGCGAATGAAATAGGCAATTAGCAGTACATAGGCAACAAGTGAGCAAAGTTCACTCAGTGGATTTCCCCACCATGCGGCATAATCGAACTGTATACCGCCAAAACGTATGAGGGCACTAATCACTCCCATCAGGGCACCACCTGCTATAAAACCTGAGGCGATAAGGTTGCCTTTTTCTCCTCGTTCCTGATTGACCTCGTTGTCTTTTGAACGTGTTGTCACATACCAGTTGATAGCACCCCCGATGACCAATGGTACATTTAGTTCCATAGGGATGAACATACCCAAGGCAAAGGCAAGGGCAGGTACTTTACAGAATGTCAGGATAATGGCTATAACAGCTCCAATAGCATAGAGGACCCAAGGTGCTCCCACACCATTCATCAATGGATCAATGACTGCCGCCATGGCATTAGCTTGGGGAGCAGCAAGGGCACCAGAGGCAAAACCATATGTTTCGTTGAGCAGCATCATTACTCCACCGACAGTAGCAGCACTAACCAAAGTCCCTAAGAACTTCCAGGTTTCCTGTTTTTTAGGAAGTGTATCTGTCCAATAACCAATCTTCAAATCGGTGATGAAAGAGCCAGCCATAGAGAGTGCTGTGCATACCACTCCACCCATTACCAAGGCTGCTACCATACCACCAGTACCTTTTAGTCCTACAGCCACCATTACCACAGAGGCAAGGATCAGTGTCATCAAGGTCATTCCCGATACAGGATTGCTGCCCACAATAGCTATTGCATTGGCGGCAACAGTCGTAAACAGGAAGGCAATGACTGCTGTTAAGATAATAGCAACAGCAGCAAATAATAGGTTGCCGTCCATCACTCCAAGCCAGAAGAAGAGGAAGGTGATTAATAGGGTAATGACCGATGCAATGGCAATGAACTTAAAAGGAAGGTCCGTCTTCTGTTGCCCCTCATCTGTTGCTCCTGCTTTGGAAGCCAGTCCCACTGCGCTCTTGATAACTCTCCATGACTTGATGATACCGATGATACCCGCCATAGCGATAGCACCAATACCGATGGACTTTCCATAAGACGTGAAGATTTGTTCTGGTGACATGTCACCAACAGCAGTAGTGATGGATGGATTCCATTGGTTTAGTACAGCATCACCGAAGAAGAGAGCCATACTAGGTACTACCAACCACCATACGAACAAAGAGCCAAGTGTGATAATCAATGCATAACGGAATCCGATAATGTAACCAAGTCCAAGAACTGCAGCTCCTGTATTATTCTTAAACACGAGTTTTGCCTTTTCTGCAATATCCTCACCAAAGGGAATCATTCGACTGGTTACATTCTCATTCCACCATCCGAACGTCGCAACAATAAAGTCGTATAGTCCACCTACTAACCCTGCTAGTAACAAGGGTTTTGCTTGTGCCCCTCCTTTATCACCACTCTTCAATACTTGTGTGGTAGCGGTAGCCTCTGGGAAAGGAAACTGCTCCTGTGGGGCCTCTACGAAATACTTACGGAATGGAATAAGAAACAAGATACCCAGAACACCACCTAATAGAGATGCGATGAATATTTTCAGGAAGTCTGCCGACATCTCTGGATATTTCGCTTGAAGAATATAAATAGCAGGTAAGGTAAATATAGCACCAGCCACCACAGCACCTGAACAAGCACCAATCGACTGGATGATAACGTTCTCACGTAGAGCGTTGGAACGTTTCGCAGCGGCAGAAACACCAACGGCAATGATAGCAATAGGTATTGCTGCTTCAAATACCTGACCGACTTTTAATCCTAAATAGGCTGCCGCAGCAGAGAAAAGCACAGCCATGAGTACACCCCATGTCACAGACCAGGTGTTTACTTCACTTCTTCGTTTCATGATTGATAGTTTTTTTAATACGTTCTAATCCTTCCATCATACGGCTTTGAGGACATGCAATATTAATACGGATGTAACCCTTACCACTTTCAGATCCATACATCGTACCAGGATTTACCCAAACTTTTCCGTCTGTCAAGAGATGGTTGCAAAGTTCCTCTACATTATTATAATAATAAGTAACATCTACCCATACTAGATAAGTACCTTCCAGTTTTGTGACTTGGCAGAGTGGAAGTTCCTTCTTAAAGAACTGGCAGAGTGCTTGGTAATTATTCCATAAGTACAGGTTGAGCTCGTCAATCCAGTCCTCACTCTCGTTATAGGCGGCTTTCAATGATACAGGACCAAAAGGATTCAGGTCACACACCTCATTAATATTAATAGCACGATCGATTCTGCGCCTCCATTCTGGTTGCGAGCAAATGATATTTGCTGTTTGGAGTCCAGCGATATTGAAAGACTTAGAAGGTGAGTTAAGAATAACGCTATTCTGACGACAACCTTCATTAACAGAAGCAAAGGGTTGGAACCGATAACCTGGCATAATGAGCTCCCCATGAATCTCATCACTGATGACTTTTACACCATATTTCATACAGATGGTGTTCATACGTTCCAGTTCCTCCTTGGACCATACACGTCCTGTCGGATTATGGGGGTTACAGAGTAGGAAAACAGTCGTTTTCTCGTCTGCACATCGTTGCTCAAAGTCCTTCCAATCCACCACAAAGGAATCTCCTTTCTTCAAGAGGATGGTGACACCTCACAGCCATTATTACGGATAGAAGAAAAGAAACAATTATAGTCGGGAGAGAGAATCAACACCTTCTCTCCTGGCATCGTCAGTGCTTTGATGGCACAAGACATGGCGGGAATCACTCCTGTGGTGTAGAGAATCTCTTCTCGTTGAATCGACCATTGGTGACGACGACGAAACCATGAGATAATGGCTTCATAGTAGTCTTCCTCCACAATGGTGTAGCCGAAGATACCATGCTCGGCACGTTTTCTGATTGCCTCATGGATAGCAGGAGCTACCTTAAAATCCATATCGGCAACCCACATGGGAATCACATCGGCATTAGTCTCATCCCACTTCACACAACTGGTGCCTCGTCTGTCAATCAGTTCGTCAAAATGATATTTCATCCTCTTGTCTTAATCACACAGTTATTAGGTTGACGGACATTCTCGTCAATCGTAACTGAGCCGATGGAATCAGCCGTGATATGTCCACTGGTAGGATTCTTGATATGTTCAATGTGTCCTCGGACGTCAGCTTCAACAGTAGAATACTCGAAGATACGGTCACATGCCTTGTCAAACGTACAGTTCTCTAACACCAGGTTATCCGTATAGCATAACAACTGTTCTCCTGCAAGGTGACAATTGACGAGTCGTACGTTCTTCGAGTGCCAAGCCAGATATTCACCATCTAACTCTGAGTCGTAGATAGTGACATTCTCACACTCCCAGAAAGAGTCTTTTGTCAGAATCTTGGCATGATGTATCTCTACGTTCTGACAATATTGAAACACATACTTCGCATCACTCTCCAAGCCATCCACATAGATATTCTTAGAGAACATAAAGGGATAGGTGCCACCATGAAGACGTACATTTTTTAACTTTAGCCCGTCAACTTTCCAGAAGGTCTCATCGGCATCACAGATTTGTACGTCTTCGAGTTCTACATTCTTCATCTCTCGGAAGAACTTTGGAGCATCAATACGGCATCGACGCATCACAAGGTCGTTGGTGTACCAGATGGCAGAACGGGAGTCCAAGGCGAAATAGCAGTCTTCAATCAAGGCACCATCCACATGCCACCAAGGGTACTTGCCATAAAAGCGACAATTACTTGCCTCTATATTCTGACATTGCTTAATGCCACTCTCACCATCTGTAATGGTGATATTCTCCAGTCGTGTGTCATGAATGGTGAACAACGGACGTTCCCCACCAAACTCTTTGTCTTTAATCAATTCCATTAGGTCATTTGTTTTTAAAAAAGAAGAAGAAATAGGCGGCAGCCCATTCCTTGGGTACTCCTTGTACCTTGCCAATACTGCTTCCATTGCCATTGCGGACAGTACCATCGCTCTCGATCTTTCCGATACTCGAACCATTACCGTTGCGGACGGTTCCGTTACTCTCTACTTTACCAATGCTCGAGCCATTACCATTGCGGATGGTTCCATCTCGGTCAATCTTTCCAATGCTACTACCATTGCCATTACGAACAGTACCATCACTGTCAATTTTTCCGATACTACTTCCACTGCTGTTACGAACAGTACCATTACTCTCAATCTTTCCGCAACTGCTACCGTTGCTGTTATAGACAGTCTGGGCAGATGCTCCAGGAGTCATCATCACCATCAAAGCGACAAATAAAACACGTAGTAATTTCATCATTTCTTGAAGTTTAGCATTAATAACGATGCAAAAATACAAAAAAAAGCGTAACTTTGCAAGCAAAAAGAGAAAATACATGAAGAAACTCTATATAGAGACATACGGCTGTCAGATGAATGTCGCTGATTCAGAAGTGGTGGCAAGCGTGATGCAGATGGCTGGTTATGAGACGACAGAGCAGTTAGAAGAGGCAAATGCGGTATTTCTGAATACGTGTTCTGTGCGAGATAATGCCGAGCAGAAGATTTATCATCGTTTGGAAGCATTGAACGCAGAGCGTAAGAAGCATCCTTTGATTATCGGTGTATTAGGATGTATGGCAGAACGGGTGAAAGACGACTTGCTTGAGCATCATCATTGCGACCTCGTAGCAGGTCCTGATGCATATCTCTCCCTGCCGGATTTGATAGCGCAAGCAGAGACAGGACATAAGGCAATGAATATAGAGTTGTCTACCTCAGAGACATATAAGGATATTGTTCCACAACGATTGCATGGGGCGAAGATTGGCGGGTTTGTCAGCATTATGCGTGGCTGTAACAATTTCTGTCACTATTGTATCGTACCTTATACCCGGGGCAGAGAGCGTTCAAGGGATGTGGAGAGCATCCTTCGTGAGGTGCGTGACCTCAGAGATCGTGGATTTAAGGAGGTAACGCTGTTGGGACAGAATGTGAATAGTTATCAGTTCAGAGTTCAGAGTTCAGAGTTCAGAGTTGACTTCCCACAACTGCTGCGCAGGGTGGCAGAGGAGGCTCCTCAAATGCGCATTCGTTTTACTACCTCTCATCCTAAGGATATGAGTGATGAGACATTACGTGTCATTGCAGAGATGCCTAATGTCTGTAAGCATATCCATCTGCCAGTACAGAGTGGGTCCGACAGAATCCTGACACTGATGAACCGCAAATATACTCGTGAGTGGTATCTTGATCGGGTTGCGGCTATTCGTCGTATCATTCCTGATTGCGGTCTCTCTACGGATATCTTTGTGGGTTATCACTCTGAGACAGAGGAAGACCATCAACTCAGTTTGGATTTGATGCGTGAGGTAGGCTATGACTCTGCCTTTATGTTTAAGTATTCTGAGCGTCCTGGTACTTATGCCTCGAAGCATTTACCCGATGACGTACCAGAGGAAGAGAAGATTCGTCGTTTGAACGAGTTGATTGCTTTACAGACAGAGATATCTGCCCAGCAAAACAAGAAGGATGAGGGGAAGGAGTTTGAGGTGTTGGTGGAAGGCTTCTCTAAGCGTAGCCGTCAGCAACTCTGTGGACGTACCGAGCAAAACAAGATGGTGGTGTTTGATAAGGGTAACCATCATATTGGTGAGACGGTACGTGTGAGAATAACGAATAGTACAAGTGCAACTTTATTTGGTGAAGAGGTATGAAGGATTTTATGCAAGTATTAAGGCGTTTCGTAATGCCTTATAAGAAATATGTAGCCCTCTCGATAGTCTTTAATATCCTGTCGGCACTGCTTAATATCTTCTCGTTTGCGGCATTGATACCAATCTTGCAGATTCTGTTTAAGACAGACGACCAGGTCGTCGTCACTTCTTTGATGGAGTGGGGTGAAGGGAGTTTTAAGGATGTACTCATCAACAATATCTACTATTACATTAATTATTTTATCGCAGATGTAGGTTCTACCACAACACTGTTGTTCATTGGTATTTTCCTGATTGTTGCCACGTTACTGAAAACCTTCGCTTATTTTCTTGCATCTTCCAGTGTCGTTCCTATTCGTACTGGTGTGGTACGTGATATGCGAAACCAATTGTACAACAAGATAGTCAGTCTTCCATTAGGCTTCTTTACAGAAGAACGTAAAGGTGATATTATTGCTCGTATGACGGGTGACGTTCAGGAGGTAGAGACCAGTATCATGTCGTCGCTCGACCTGATGTTCAAGAATCCTATTCTGATTATTTCCTATTTTACGACATTGATTATCCTCTCTTGGCAACTCACCCTTTTCTCTGTGGTGATCATTCCTGCTATTGGTTGGTTTATGGGATGGATAGGTCGTAAATTGAAGGCACAGAGTATTAAGGCACAATCGTTATGGAGTGATACGATGAGTGTGGTAGAAGAGACTTTGGGTGGTCTTCGCATCATTAAGGCATTCTGTGCGGAGGATAAGATGCGTGATAAATTTAACAATATAAACTCCACCTATCGGAACGATATTATGAAGGTGAATATCCGTCAAAATATCGGACATCCCTTGTCTGAGTTTTTGGGTACCTGTATGATTGTCATCGTTCTGTGGTTTGGTGGTGTGTTGGTGTTAAACAATCATAGCCTTTCTGGACCAACATTTATCTATTATATGGTAATCCTCTATTCGATTATCAATCCATTAAAGGAAGTATCTAAGGTGGGCTATAATATTCCTAAGGGACTTGCTTCTATGGAGCGTATCGACAAGATTCTGTTGGCAGAGAATACCATCAAAGAGCCGGAGCGTCCCAAGCATATTGCATCAGATAGAGTTCCGTGACGTGTCCTTCCGTTATGGTGAGACATGGATATTGCGACATATTAATCTGATCATTCCCAAAGGTAAGACGATCGCTATTGTCGGACAGAGTGGTAGTGGAAAATCAACTATGGTAGACTTGATTCCTCGTTATTATGACGTACAGGAAGGAGAGGTGCTGGTTGACGGCATCAATGTCAAGGACTTAGGTATTCAGGACTTGCGACAGTTAATTGGCAATGTCAACCAGGAAGCAATTCTCTTTAATGATTCCTTTAAGAACAATATCTCCTTTGGAGTGGACGCTGCGACAGACGAGCAGATTGCCGAGGCAGCTAAGATTGCCAATGCTTACGACTTCATCATGCAGAGTGAACACCAGTTTGAGACGAACATCGGTGACCGTGGTGGTCGCTTGAGTGGTGGTCAGCGTCAGCGTGTGTCTATCGCTCGTGCCATCTTGAAGAATCCTCCTATCCTCATACTTGATGAGGCTACCTCTGCCTTGGACACAGAGAGTGAGCGACTAGTACAGGATGCGTTGGAACGATTGATGAAGACACGTACTACCGTTGCTATCGCTCATCGTCTATCGACAATCAAGAATGCCGATGAGATATGTGTGCTGCATGAAGGACAGATAGTGGAGCGTGGTACACATGACGAATTACTGAATATAGATGGCTATTATAAGAAACTGAACGACATGCAGAGTCTATGAAGCAAAGAGTGCTATATCTGTTAAAGTTCTATGTGGCAACCCTCTTTTTCTTTGTGGTTGCTAAAATAGGGTTTATGTTCTACCATTATGGAGGACATGACTTTACCTATAGGGACTTGCTGCAAGTGATTGGACATGGGTTGTCGTTAGACCTCAGCACTTCTCTTTATATTTTCATCGTACCTTTCCTGCTGGTGATCATCTCTTTGTGGATACATATACCACGATGGGTTTATAGGATATATTATGTCATAGCAGCCCTCCTCTTAGCATTAGCCTTTGTTGCCGACACCAGTCTGTATGAGTTCTGGCAGTTTAAGTTGGATGCTTCTTGTTTGTCGTACTTGGAAACCCCTACTGAGGCAATGGCAAGTGTTAGTATCGGATATGTTGTTGTTCGTTTCTTATGTCTGGTTGTTCTTGTTGCTGCAATTTACTGGGTATATGATAAACTGACTCCTCAATTCCCCAAGCTAACAGTTCTCAGACAAAAGATCATCTCCTCCCTCGTAGCTCTATTGTTGATTCCTCTCATAATTGTAGGTATCAGAGGTGGGCTAGACGAGTCGACGACGAATATCGGGCAAGTGTATTTCTCGCAGAATCAGTTTTTGAATCATTCTGCTGTCAATCCCTTCTTTTCTTTCTTTGCGTCTTTTGAGAAGACGGCAAGCAACAATGTCACTTACCACTTTATGGATGATGAGGTGTGTGAGAAAATCATCAGCGAGCTATACAACACGCAAAGTATTGGTATTGATACGCTGTTGACGACCCAACAGCCGAACATCATTGTGATACTCTTGGAGAGTTGTGGTGGAACATTCACGGAAATTGGTGGTCGTGATGACATCACCCCGAATCTGAACCGTCTTGCAAAGGAGGGTATTTATTTCACGAATTGTTATGCCAACAGCTGGCGTACGGACCGTGGTACGGTATGTACGTGGAGTGGCTATCCTTCTTTCCCTACCATGTCAGTGATGAAGATTCCCTCTAAATCTCGTACATTACCCAATATCGCTCGTACGTTGCAAGAAGAACGAGGTTATGACACCCATTATCTTTATGGTGGTGATATCAACTTCACGAATATGCGCAGTTATCTTGTCTCTGGTGGTTTTGCCAACTTGACATGGAAGGATGACTATACCAAAGAAGAGCAGTCATCTGCCCAATGGGGTGTTCGTGACGATATCACCTTTGGGACCCTCTATCAATTGACTACCACGATGCACGAGCCCTATCTGATAGGCTATTCCACCCTCAGCAGTCATGTACCTTGGGATGTGCCCATTCACCATTTTGATGACGAGGTGTTGAATGCTTTCTATTATCTTGACCAGTGTGTGGGACAGTTTATTGAGAAACTGCAGAAAAGTGAAGCATGGGACCATACGCTGGTGGTGATGTTACCCGATCATGGTATCGTTCATGCTGGTCTCGACGAATCGAATCCTTTGTTGTGTCATATTCCGATGATATGGGTGGGTGGTGCTGTTAAGGAACCACGTCGTATCGAACAGATTTGTAATCAGACCGACCTTCCTGCTACCTTGTTGGGACAATTAGGTCTCAACCACGATGCCTATACTTTTAGTCGTGACGTGTTGAGTAATACCTATACCCGACCTGTTGCTATCCATACTTATGATGATGGCTTTACGATGATTGACTCTACGAGTTTTGTTAATTACGACTTCATTAGCGATAGGATAGTGAAGAGTGAAGGGACAGGTTATGAGCGACTTATCCAACAGGCGAAGGCCATCTTACAAGCAGCAACCAAAGATTTGAATGAGCGATGAAACAATGGTTTAATAAAATATATTCCCCTACATTGGCAGTCCTATGGAACTTGCTATTAGTCTATGTGGTTTATCAGGTAGCACGTCTGACCTATTATTTGGAGAATACCGACTACCTCTCTTACTCATGGGATGTCTTCCAAGGGGGATTACTTTTCGACACCTCTGCCATTCTCTATACCAACGCATTATATGTCGTGATGATGCTTTTCCCTTGGTATAGAAAAGAGAATAAAACTTATCATCAGGTTTGTAAGTGGTTGTTTATCGTAGTCAATGGAATCACTTTTGCCATCAACTTAGCAGATGCCGTATATTTCCAATATACCATGCGTCGGACGACAACGACTATATTTCAGGAGTTTTCCAACGAAGGCAACCTGGGCAGTATCATTGGGGGAGAGTTTTTGCGACATTGGTATTTCGTCGTACTCTTCATAGTGGTAATCGTTGCTCTATGGGTACTCTATGCCATCCCGAAGTTAGATTGCCAGAAGATACAACAGAAATGGCGATATGCTATTGTTTGTTTGCTGTCGCTCCTGTTGTTTACCCCCTTCTGTATTGCTGGTATGCGTGGTGGTTTTACAAGGGCAGTGCGACCCATCACCATTTCGAACGCCAACCAATATACGACTCGCCCTATCAATGCAGCTTTGGTGTTGAACACTCCCTTCTCTCTTCTCCGTACGATAGGTAAGAGTGTCTTTGTCGTCCCAAAGTATTTTGATAGTGAAGAGGAGATGGCACGTATCTTTACTCCCATTCACACTATAGTTCCTATAGATACTATAGCCCCTATAGAAAAGAAGAACGTAGTCATCCTCATCGTTGAGAGCTTCGGTCGCGAATACATTGGAGCCTTGAATAAGACTTTGGAGAACAGCCAATACAAGGGGTATACCCCTTATGTCGATGCCCTTATCAGCAAGAGCACTACCTTCCGTTATAGTTACTGTAATGGTCGAAAGAGTATCGATGGTATGCCCAGCGTCTTGTCGAGCATCCCTATGTTTGTGGAGCCATTCATCCTGACCCCGTCCTCGATGAATGATTATACGGGTATTGCTGGTATCTTAGCAGCCGAAGGCTATGAGACAGCCTTCTTCCATGGGGCTCAGAATGGTTCGATGGGCTTCCAGGCTTTTGCCCAGAAGACGGGCTTCCAGAAATATTTCGGTCGTACGGAGTATGAGGCTGCGAAGGGAACGAATGATTTCGATGGTAACTGGGCGATATGGGATGAGCCTTTCCTACAGTTTTATGCCGAACAGATGAGTCAGATGAAGCAACCTTTCATGACAGCTGTCTTTACTGCCTCCAGCCATCATCCATATCATATCCCGGAGAAATATAAAGAGGTGTATCCGGAAGAGGGTATCATCATGCATAAATGTGTGCGCTATACGGATATGGCAATTGGTAAGTTCTTCGAGACGGCAAGTCGTCAGTCATGGTTTAAGAATACCATCTTTGTGTTGACCAGCGACCATACGAATATGACTGACCATGCGGAGTATCAGACCGACTTAGGAGGCTTCTGCTCACCAATTATCATCTTCGACCCCAGCAATCCTGTGGGTGAGATGCAGGATAAGATAGCCCAGCAGATTGATATCTTACCTACTGTTCTTGGGAAACTGGGTTACTCCAAACCATATTTCGGTTTTGGTATTGACGTGTTGAAGACTCCCAAGGAAGATACTTGGGCAGTTAACTACCTGAATGGTGTCTACCAGTATGTGAAAAATGGACACGTGCTCCAGTTTGACGGGCAGAAAACCAAGGGTTTCTACTCTTTGCAGGATTCGCTCATGCAACATAACCTCCTACAAGATTCTTCACTCTCCACTCTCCATTCTTCACTCGAAACGGAGTTGAAGGCGATTATCCAGCAATACATGGAGCGAATGACGCAAGACCGATTATCCCCATCAAAGTAAATTCACTGAAATTACTCAGCAAATTCAGTGTGTTTACTGAGTAATTTCAGTGAATTTACTGACAACCTTTCCATTGATGACTTCAAAGCGGCTGTCGAACTCCTCTCGTGTTCGGCTCCAACGGTTGTGACTCCAAAGCCAATAGGCTGGTGCTTTACGGATATTCTCCTCTAACATCTGATAGTAGATATCCGTCAGCTGATACTCCTCCAACTGTTGAGGCTCTTTGGTCATTAGTTTAAATTCAGTCTCATAATAGCCTCGACGGACACGATGAATATCGGCATAGAATACGGCCTGGTTGAATTTCCGTATGATACGCTCGGCACCTGTCAGTACTGGGGTGTCGTGGTGAAGGAAGTCTACCCAGTGGTGGATATTCGACCAGTTAGGCTTCTGGTCGGAGATATAGCCTATGATGAAGAGTTTTCCTGCTTGCTTGAACTCTAAGATCTTGCGAAGGGTGTCAGCCATCGGGATGCAGATGGAACCCATCCTTTGACGCAGACGTAAGAATAGTTGGTCGACACCTTTGTTCTCTATGGGGTGATAGATTTGTGCGCATTGTGCTTTGTCTGTCAGTGACAAAGGCAATGAGGTAATCCATTCCCAGTTGCAGTAGTGTCCCAGATAGAGTCCGATGGACTGTCCTTCCTCGAAACACTGCTCCAATCGTTCCACCCCTTTGAACACCATTCGCTTCTTGATGTTTCTGTTACTGATTGTCAGCAGTTTCATGCTCTCCACGATATAGTCACAGAACCATTGGTAGAAATCCCGCTCGATAGTTCGTAATTCTGCTTCTGGTTTTTCAGGGAAGGCACTGGCAAGGTTCTTCCGAACTACCTTCACACGATATCTTCCCACATAATAGATTAGGACATAAAGCACGTCTGAGAAAAGATAGTGTATCCATAACGGCAGTAACGATATCGGATAGCACACAGCCATCAGGAGATAGTATG
>CAJONQ010000001.1 GCA_905235835.1 uncultured Prevotella sp. | reverse complement strand
AGACCGTTGGCGCGAAAGACAGAAACTCGACCGAGAATGTTCTGTGAGTCAGGAGTTGGAATGGCTGAAAAAGGCTGGTTTTATGCACACACATTGCATCTACACCAACCAAAAGTTTTCTGTCCTGATGGCAGTCAAATAAATCCCAATTTATGAAGATGGATATGAACAAAATCGTATTACTGATAATGCTTTGCGCCCCAATGCTCGCAGGAGCGCAGACGCTCACTTTCACCGACCATGAGCCATTAGGCAACATGCGGACGCAGGTGACAGAGCAGTTTTTCCGCCTTGTGGAGCAGGAAAGCATGGGGCGTATTCGCATCAACGACCACTGGAACGGCGAAATATCGTCGAGTTATGATGCCTACGAGACGGTGCGCGAAGGCACAAAAGCCGACATGGCTACGGTGGTGCCTGAATACGACAGTCAGCGGATGCCGCTCCACCAGTTGTTCAAGAGTTTCCTTGCAGGACCTTCGGGCGAGGCACAGGTGGCACTCATCCGCAAAGCCTACAAGACGATTCCCGAACTGACCGAGGAACTGCACCGCGCCGGCATCCACCCTGTACTGGTGGCTACGGGTTATCCCGTGGGCTTCTACAGCCGAAAGCCGATGGCAGACCTCAGCACACTAAAGGGGCAGACGTGGCGAACCGCCAGTTTCTGGCACATCAGTTATCTGGAGAATGCAGGAGCAACGAACAAGCGCATCCCTTGGGGAGAACAAGTGACCGACTCGCTGCGCTCTGACATCATCGACGGCATCATGGTAAACATCGACAGCGGATGGGACATCGGTGCCCACAAGGTCGCTCCTCACCTATTAGTGTCGCAGGAACTTTGGTTAGGTCACATCTATTTAATAGCGATGAATCTCGACCGATGGAATGCTCTGCCCACTAAGGATAAGCGAGCCATCGAGCGTGCGGCAAGCAAGACCTACAAGCAGATGGGCAAGACGATGGATATGAGTTATGAGCAACTGCTTCAGCAACTGAGCAATGAAGGCTGCACCGTGCGCCACCTCACGCACAACGAAGTGTCCGATTTCGTCACCTCTGTCCGTCAGTGCGAAGTCCAGCAGCAGTGGGTCGGTCAGAAGGAAACCGGCTCTACCGCTTCGCTCGTAGAAGAATCCGAAGGTGTTAGTCAAGTCCGCCGTGTATTCGAGAAACTCCGCTCGTTGGTTCAGCATAGTGCAAAGAGATAAGAAAACAGATAAATCGGAATTTAGCGTTCCTATTACTAAGCAATAGAATCTGTAAATTCCAATTTATCGGACTGCTATCAGATAGCAGTTGCCTATCTCGACATCCCTTGCTGGAACTTCTGTATTCGCCCATTGTATCTGCCATCGGCAATGTCGTGGACTTCATGGTCGGCACGTCTGAGCTCGTTGCTCATACGGGGGCTGTCCCCCTCCTTTTCGCTCCCTCTCTGCTGTGAGCAGTGCTACCGGGAGGACAAAAACAAAAAATCCTGCTATCCCGGCTATAATGTGGCTGAAATGCCGATAAATAAAGGGTGGAGCCTGTAGCACGATCGGGATTTGTCCTGCTACAATGGTGCTACAACCCTGCAACAACCCCAGACAGTTTGGCAGCAAAGATACAATAATTACTTCAAATAACAAAGTACATGATATTTTCAATGGTTTCCAACGGTCGAAGGTGCCGCCTCTAACGGTCGAAGCCGCCGCTTCCAAGGGTCGAAGATGCCGTTTCCAAGGGGCGTGGAGATAATTCCCAAGGGTCTTGGAGATAATTCCCAAGGGTCTTGGCCAAGGGTCTTGGAGATAATTCCCAAGGGTCTTGGAGATAATTCCCAAGGGTCTTGGAGATAATTCCCAAGGGTCTTGGAGATAATTCCCAAGGGTCTTAGAGATGCCTTGCATACCCCCATAGGGATGCCTTGCGTCACCCTTGGGAGGCATCGGAATACCCCCATAGAAGGTATCGGAAGGAGCGATGAAGCATATCTTAATCGAATAGCTTTTGTGGAATTTTCTGTAAACATCCTTGTGGGAATGAAGATTATTTTGTATCTTCGCATCCGCAAATATTCACAAAAGAGATATGGAGTTTAAGGAATTAGTGCAGATGCGCCGCTCGCATCGTAAGTTTACAGAAGAGGAGATAGACGGTGAGGACGTGAAGACGATCCTCCGTGCAGGACTGATGTCACCCACATCGAAAGGACAGCGTGCCTGGCAGTTTGTGGTGGTCGATGACAAGATGGACCTCGAGAAGCTGTCGGACGCTAAGGACATGGGAGGACAGTTCCTCAAGGGAGCACCCCTCGCCATTGTCGTGTTAGGTGACCCGCTGCAGAACGACTGCTGGGTGGAGGACGGTTCTATCGCCGCCATCTCGATGCAGTATCAGGCTGAGGCTTTAGGACTGGGCTCCTGCTGGATACAGATGCGTGGTCGTGGACTGAGCGACGGGACGAGTGCCGACACCGTGATACAGGGGGTGTTGGACATCCCCGAGAACCTGTCGTGTCTCTGTATCCTCGCCATTGGTCATAAGGCTGACGAGCGAAAGCCCCAGAACGAGGAGAAACTGAAGTGGGAGAACGTCCATCTGAATAAGTACTAAGATGCGGATTGCGTTAATAGGAGCAGGCAGACTTGCTACGAATCTCGGACTCACCCTGTTGGGTGCCGGTCATGAGATTGTCTGTGTGTATAGTCATACGATGAAATCTGCAAAGACCCTGTCGGAACGGATTGGCGGACAACCTGTTGACAAGGCTGAGGACCTGCCGATGGAAGCCGATGCTTATATCATCTCCATCAAAGACTCTGTCCTTGCTGAGGTGATACCAGCCGTCACGAAAGGTAGGGAGACACAGGTGTTCATGCATACCGCCGGTTCGATGCCCATGGAGATGTTCAAGGGCATGGCTCGCCATTATGGGGTGTTCTATCCCATGCAGTCGTTCTCCAAGGAACGCCCTGTCGATTTTGCGGAGATCCCCACCTTTATCGAGGCGAGTGACGAGAGAGCGATGGAGGTCATCAGACACTTGGCAGAGAGTGTGACAGAACGGGTCTATGAGTTGTCGAGCGACGACAGACAGTATCTGCATCTTGCCGCTGTCTTCGCCTGTAACTTCGCCAACCACTGCTATGCCATGGCAGCGGAGATACTGGAGGAGCATGGTATGAGCTTTGACGTGATGCTCCCTCTGATTGACGAGACCGCACGCAAGGTGCACCAGTTGCATCCCCTACAGTCACAGACAGGACCTGCCGTCCGTTATGACGAGAATGTCATCCGCCATCAGGCACAGCTGTTGCGCAACCATCCTTTTATGAAAGATCTTTACGAACGTATGTCACTTCACATACACAGAAAAGCCGAAAAACAATGATAAACTACGATTTACAGAAGATACGTGCTATCGTCTTCGACCTGGACGGTGTGCTGAGCGGGTCGACGATCTCCTTGGGGATAGACGGTACCCCCTTGCGTACAGTGAATATCAAGGACGGCTATGCCATCCAACTTGCCGTGAAGATGGGACTGAATATCGCCATCATCTCCGGATGTAAGATCGAGGGGGTACGGAAACGCTATGAGGGACTGGGGATGACAGACATCTACCTGGGTGCCGCTGTGAAGATCAAGATATACGAGGAGTTCCTTGCCAAACACGGACTGAGGGACGACGAGGTGATGTTCATGGGTGATGACATCCCCGACTTGGAGGTGATGCGCAGGGTAGGGTGTCCCGTCTGTCCCAAGGATGCCTGTGCGGAAGTGAAGGATGTCAGTATTTATGTTAGTGACTATGATGGTGGTTGTGGCTGTGGCAGGGATGTGATAGAACAGACCCTGAAAGCACAGAGTAAGTGGTTACAAGATGAAAGGGCTTTCGGATGGTAAGTGATCGTTATCATATAATCCTCGCCAGCAACTCCCCAAGACGTAAGGAACTGTTGGGCGGTCTTGATATTCCGTTTAAAGTCAGAGTGTTAGACGGAATTGATGAAAGTTATCCTCAAGACCTTCCGACGAAGGATATCGCAGGATATATCTCCCAGAAGAAGGCGGCAGCCTACCAGCAGGCAATCGCTGCTGACGAGTTGATCATCACAGCCGATACCATTGTGATATTAGGGGAGAAAGTGATGGGAAAGCCCAAGGATGCCGAGGAAGCAAAACAGATGCTTCATGAGTTGAGTGGTAAGACCCATCAGGTCATCACGGGAGTCTGTCTGACAACCCAAGAGAAGCAGGTCAGCTTCTCGGTGGAGACCGATGTGACCTTTAAGAAACTTTCAGACGAAGAAATCACCTATTATGTGGAGCATTACCATCCCTTCGACAAGGCAGGCGCCTATGGTATCCAGGAATGGATAGGACATGTGGGTGTGACAGGGATGAACGGTAGTTATTTCAATGTGATGGGATTTCCTGTGCAGCGAATCTATGAGGCATTGAAAGTGTTCTAAAAATACAATAAAAGTGTTAAACGTTGAATTTATTTCAATGAATATTTGGCGGTTTCAGGAATAATGACTACTTTTGCAACACACAACTAGTAATTTAATCTATATTTATCATTTTCCTCGAGGGGTGTCTATCTGTGAAGACGGGAACCCCTTTTTTCATGTCCTACGGCGAAACTCAGAGCAGGTGATTGCCGTGGCAATGGCGACATTCAGACTCTCTGCCCGTAGTCCGTCTGTATGGAAATCGGGAATCAGAAGCTTATCCGTGATATGCTGTCGCACCTCCGCAGAGATACCGTTTCCCTCATTACCCATAACGATGATGCCCTCGTCGGTCAGTTCATGCTCATAGATATTCTCACCATCCAGCAAGGTACCATAGATCGGATAGGAGGGTGGGAGACTTTTGAAAAGTTCCACCAAATCAGTGTAGATTACCTGGACGTGTGCAAGACTGCCCATCGTTGCCTGTACCACCTTCGGGTTATAGGCATCGGCAGTGTCTAAAGAACAGTAGATCGTCGTAATGCCAAACCAGTCGGCAATACGAATGATAGTCCCTAAGTTGCCTGGGTCCTGTACTCCGTCGAGGGCGAGGGAGAGTGGAGAGTGGAGAGTGGAGAGCGGAGGGGTTGGTATCTCGAAGACGGCAAGGACCTCCTGAGGGTGTTGCAGGAAGCTGATCTTGCGCAGTTCCTCCTCCGTGATGCTTTCCGCGTCAGGACGTCCTGTCGTGGAGAAGAGCATCCTCGGCTGGTAGCCAGCCTGCATGAGGTCACCGACGACTTTCGGACCCTCTGCCACGAAGAGTCCCTCCCGTTTTCTGTTCTTCTTCAACTCCAAAGAACGGATAAGCTTGATCTGGTTTTTGCTAATCATTATATGTATTTTCTGGCAAAGGTAAGAATAATTCTTAATTATCGATTGTCAATTCTCAATTATTTTTGTACCTTTGCAACAAAATGCGACTTAGATACCCTATATATCTTTTGTTGGTGCTCTTTTTCTGTGCCTGTTCAGAGACGAAATACGTCCCTGAAGGTTCGTATCTGCTTAATAAGGTACAGGTAAAGAGCGAGTCCAAGAACAAGGATATCAACCCGTCGGATATGAAAGCATACGTGCGGCAGATTGGTAATGCCCGCTGGTTCTCTACTGTCAAGATACCCCTTGCCACCTATTCCCTCTCAGGAAGAGACACCACCAAATGGATTAACCGTTTGTTACGCTCTATCGGTGAGGCTCCTGTGTTGTATGACTCTATGAGTACCCGCCGCTCGATGGAAGACCTGCAGATGCAGTTAGCGAATATGGGTTATCTGCGTGCTGGTGTCGATGCGATGACCAAGGCAAAGAAAAAGAGGATTGACGTGACCTACTTCCTGCATCCGGGAAAGCCCTATACCATTCGTAAGATCGACTATGTCATTGAAGACTCGCTGATAAACAGTCTGTTACACCTTGATGACCCCCAACGGCGAGGACTCAAAAGCGGGATGCGTTTCAGTGTGGAGAACCTGGACGGCGAGCGTAAGCGGATCACTAACGAGTTGAATAACCTCGGTTTCTATCGTTTTAATAAGGAATATATCCTCTACGAGGCAGACTCCGTGGCAAACTCCCAGGAGATTGATGTGGTATTGTTGCTGCGACAGCAGCGTGACAGGGACGGGAATATGATGCCCCACCAACGCTATACGATGCGAGACGTGCAGTATAGCAGTGGTGACCCGGAGGACTCTGTCATCCATTTGCGAAATGGAGTGCTCCGTCGTAACACCTATCTCAGAGAGGGAGAGTATTATTCCGCGGAAGAGTTGCAGAACACCTATAACCATTTTGGCAGACTGGGGGCTGTGCGCTATACCAATATCTCGTTTAAGGAACAGCCGGACAGTAGTCTGCTGGACTGTCAGATACAAGTCAGTACGAACAAACCCTCGACAATCTCTTTCCAGCCGGAAGGTACGAATACGGCTGGTGACTTGGGTGCCGCCGCCTCACTGACCTACCAGAACCGTAACCTGTTCAAAGGCTCGGAGAACCTGACGATAGAACTGCGTGGCGCCTATGAGGCTATCAAGGGACTGGAGGGCTATTCCAACCATCACTTCTTGGAGTACAGTCTGGGAACGAAACTGACCTTCCCCCGTTTCATCGCTCCCTTTCTGCCGGCGGATATCCATCGTCGCATCAATGCCAGCAGTGAGGTGTCGCTGTTATATGACCTCCAGAACCGACCAGAGTTCCACAGACGAGTGTTCTCTGTGGGGTGGCGTTATAAATGGAATAATCCCAATCACCACGACCACTACCGCATTGACCTGCTGGACCTGAACTATATCTCCATGCCGTGGATCAGTGAGACCTTTAAGAGAGAATATCTGGATGATACCAGTAGCCGTAACGCCATCCTGCGTTATAACTACGAGAACCTGTTTATCATGAAGTTCGGGGTGGGGTACTCCTATAACAATGGTGTCTTTGCCATCAAGACAAATGCCGAGATGGCAGGTAACCTGTTAGGACTGGCTGCGAAGACCTTCAGTTTCCATCGTAACAACGAGGGGCAGTATACTTTCTTTGATATCGCTTATGCACAATATGTGAAAGCGGATATTGACGTGACCCGTACCGTCAACTTCAATTTTAATAACCAGCTGGTGTTCCATGCCGGACTGGGTATCGCCTATCCTTATGGTAACAGTAAAATCCTGCCCTTTGAGAAACGTTATTTCTCGGGTGGCGCCAATAGTGTGAGAGGGTGGAGCGTGCGTAGCCTGGGACCAGGAAAATACATCAGCAAGGACGGACGTATTGACTTCATCAACCAGACGGGTGATATGAAGTTAGACCTGAATATGGAATATCGTGCCCACCTGTTCTGGAAACTGGGTATCGCCCTGTTTGTGGATGCCGGTAATATCTGGACGTTACGTGCTTATGATGAACAGCCTGGAGGACAGTTCCAGCTCTCGGAGTTCTGGAAACAACTGGCGGTAGGCTATGGATTAGGCTTCCGCTTCAATTTCGACTATTTTATTCTGCGTTTCGATATGGGTATGAAAGCGGTCAATCCCGCTTACGAGAGTGGTGACGAGCATTATCCTATCACCCATCCGAAACTCAGTCGTGACTTTACTTTCCACTTTGCAGTGGGCCTTCCATTTTAACTTGCCATTCACCGTCCCGTTTAGCCAGCGTAATCTGGTATTCCGCCACGTCAATGACCTTGTTCTCTTGTTCTACAAAACCCAACAGGACAAAGTCGGAGACACGGATGCGGGCAGAGCAGGTGGTGTCACCAGGCATCATCTGACGGTCGATGATCTCCACCTTAGCCCCCTTGTTATGCTCGTTGATGAAGCTGACATCCTTCTCGGTGATGTTAGTGGCGGCGAAGCGGATCCATTTTCCACTCTCAGGTGTCATATAGTCCAAAGCCTCCTCATAATCAAACCCGAAATAAGCCTCAGACCATGCCATGAGAGGCTTGTCTACGGCATCAACAGCATTCTCGTCATATAGCTGACAACTATCAACTATCAACGCGAGTGCAAATAACAAGTAATATTTCATAAGTTTAAAATTATCAAAAAACAATGCAAAGATAAGGAAAACTCCTAACTTTTTATTACTTTTGCACAAAATATTAACTAAAATGCTGAAATTTATATCCTTTGGCAGCGGCAGTAGTGGTAATTGCTATATGCTGATGACCCCGACGGATGGACTGTTGATAGATATCGGAGTAGGATTAAGAGGTCTGAAAAAGGACTTTAAGGATTACGGGCTTAGCATGTCGCAGGTGCATCATGTGCTTGTCACTCATGACCATGCCGATCATATCAAATCGGTAGGCTCGTTTAGCAAAGACTATCAGGTGCCGGTATATACTACCGAGAAGGTACATGAGGGGATAGAGAAGAACTATTGTGTTCAACAGAAGGTCTTACCAGAGCGGAAACGCTTTGTGGAGAAAGGGAAGACCATTAAAATCGGGGATTTCCTCGTGACTCCTTTCCCTGTTCCTCATGACAGTAGTGACAATGTGGGTTATATGATTGAGGCAGAGGGTGTCAACTTCTGTATCATCACTGATGCGGGATATGTCACTGAGGAGATGAAGCCCTTTATCTCAGAGGCTAACTATCTCGTCATTGAGGCAAATCATGACGAGGAGATGGTCAACGACGGTCCTTACCCACAGTTCCTGAAAGGGCGTATCCTCTCGCAGACCGGTCATCTGAGCAACCGCTCCTGTGGTCTTGCTCTGGTAGAGAACATGACGGAACATCTGCGTTATGTGTGGCTGTGCCATCTGAGTGAGGAGAACAATCATCCAGAGTTGGCGCGTAAGACGGTGGAGAGTGTCCTCCGTGACTATGGTATCATCGTGGGTGTCGACCTGAAGATGGAGGTCCTCAAGCGTACCACGCCGACAGGGATCTTCGAGTTAGAGTAATCATAAATATAAATATAGAATTATGGCAGAATCTATTGATATCCGTGAGTTGAATATCCGGATAGAACAGCAAAGCGGTTTCGTTACCAATCTGGTAACAGGTATGGACCGTGTGATTGTAGGACAGAAGCATTTAGTGGACTCGTTGTTAATCGGACTGCTGAGTGATGGTAATATCCTGTTGGAAGGTGTTCCTGGTCTTGCCAAGACCCTTGCCATCAAGACCCTCGCCCAACTGATTGACGCATCCTATAGTCGTATTCAGTTTACTCCAGACCTGTTACCTGCCGATGTGACAGGTACGATGATCTACTCGCAGAAAGACGAGCGCTTCCAGGTGAAGCAAGGACCTGTCTTCGCCAACTTCGTGTTGGCGGATGAGATCAACCGTGCCCCGGCAAAAGTACAGAGTGCCTTATTGGAGGCGATGCAGGAGAAACAGGTGACGATCGGCAAGGAGACCTTCGACCTGCCCTCACCATTCCTCGTGATGGCAACACAGAACCCTATCGAGCAGGAAGGAACCTATCCGTTGCCTGAGGCACAGATGGACCGTTTCATGCTGAAGGTGGTCATTGACTATCCGACCTTAGAGGAGGAGAAGCGTATCATCCGTGAGAATATCGCAGGGGCACTGCCTGAGGTGACACCTGTCACGACGGCACAGGAGATATTGAATGCCCGTGCTGTCGTCCGTGAGGTATATATTGACGAGAAGATCGAGCAGTATATCGCTGACATCGTCTTCGCCACCCGTTACCCTGACCGTTATGGTCTGAAGGATATGAAGGACATGATATCCTTTGGTGGTAGTCCTCGTGCCTCCATCAATCTCGCCAAGGCAGCCCGTGCCTATGCCTTCATCAAGCGTCGTGGCTATGTGGTACCAGAGGATGTGCGTGCCGTTGCCCATGACGTGCTTCGTCATCGTATCGGACTGACCTACGAGGCTGAGGCAAGTAATGTGACCAGTGAGGAGATCGTATCCAAGATTATTAATAAGGTTGAGGTTCCTTAATGGAAACAGCTGAGTTACTGAAGAAAGTTCGGAAGATAGAGATCAAGGCACGTGGACTGAGTGCCAACGTCTTTGCTGGGCAGTATCACTCTGCCTTCAAGGGACGTGGTATGGCTTTCAGTGAGGTACGTGAATACCAGTACGGGGATGATGTGCGTGACATCGACTGGAATGTGACGGCACGTTTTCATCATCCTTATGTGAAGGTGTTCGAGGAGGAGCGTGAGTTGACCGTGATGTTACTCATCGATGTCAGCGGCTCCCTCGATTTCGGTACCCAGAAGCAGATGAAGCGTGACATGGTGACGGAGATAGCGGCGACCATTGCCTTCAGTGCCATTCAGAATAATGACAAGATCGGTGTGGTGTTCTTCTCTGACCATATTGAGAAATATATCCCTCCGAAGAAAGGACGTAAGCATATCCTGTATATCATCCGTGAACTGTTGGACTTCAAGCCGGAGAGCAAGCGCACGGATGTCAAACAGGCACTGGAGTTCCTGACGAGTGTGGCAAAACGCCGCTGTACCGCTTTTGTGCTGAGTGACTTCTATGTGCAGCAGGACTTCCTGCAGACGATGCAGATTTGTAATCGGAAGCATGATGTCGTTGCTGTTCAGGTGTATGACCTGCGAGCCAAGGAACTGCCTGACGTGGGACTGATGCGTGTGGTGGATGCTGAGACCGGTTACGAACAGTATATCGATACCAGCAGCAAACGGCTCCGTCAGGCACATCAGCACTATTGGATGACTCGTCAGCAGCAGCTTCGTGAGACGATGAACAAGAGTAATGTGGATATGATCAGTATCGCTACGAACGATGATTTTGTCAAACACCTGCTGATGCTCTTTAAACAACGTAGTTAAATGAAACGAATCGTTATACTGTTAACGCTGGTATGTACCGTTGCCACCATGATGGCGCAGGTAGGGGTGGAGGCGAGAATCGACTCTATCCAGATGCTCATCGGACAGCAGGTACATGTCACCCTGACGGTGACAGCCCCTGCGAATGCGAAAGTCGTCTTCCCCACCTATAAGTCGAAAGAGCCGTTGGTGGAGGGCATAGAGGTACTGTCTGTCGGAGAGGAGAAGAAAGAGGAGATAGACAACGGACAGCAGTGGAGCCGTGTCTATACCTTGACTTCCTTTGACGGGAAGCTCTATTATCTCCCACCTTTCAAGGTGAAGGTGGATGGAAAGGCTTACCAGAGCAAGAGTCTTGCCCTGAAAGTGATGGAGGTCGATGTGGATACCACGAAGATGAACCAGTTCTTCGGTCCTAAGGACGTACAGGATAATCCTTTCCTGTGGAGCGACTGGTCACTGGTGTTCTGGTTGAGTGTCCTCTTATTACTCTTGCTGGGTGCCGCCACCTATTTATATATAAGGTTGCGCGACAACAAACCACTGATCAAGAGTTTCAAGCTGGTGAAGAGGTTGCTGCCTCACCAGAAGGCGATGAAGGAGATAGAGCAGATCAAGGCAGACAAGATGGTGTCCTCAGAGAACCAGAAGGAATACTACACGAAACTGACCGATACGCTGCGCCGTTATATCGAGGAGCGTTATAAGTTCTCTGCTATGGAGATGACCAGTTCCGAGATTATCGAGCGGTTGACACGGGATGGTGACCAGAAGTCGCTGGATGAGTTACGCCAGCTCTTCATGACCGCTGACCTGGTGAAGTTCGCCAAGTATTCCACGCTCATCAATGAGAATGATATGAACCTGGTCAATGCGATAGAGTTTATTAATCAGACCAAACAAGAGCAGCAGGTGATGGAAGAGGAGAAGCCACAGCTGTCGGCAGAGGATCAGCGCTCGCTGAAGACACGTCGCATCCTCAAGTGGTCGATTGGCGGTATCGTCATCGTCTGTCTCGTTCTGCTGGGATTTGTGATATACAGACTGATGATTCTCACGGGAGTCATGTAATCAAGAAGAAAGAACAATGGAATTTGCGAATAAAGAATATCTGTTTCTCCTGCTCCTGCTCGTACCCTATATCCTATGGTACCTGATGTACAGGAAGAAGACGGAACCGACTATGCGGATGAGTGATACCAAAGCCTATCGCTTCGCTCCCCGTAGTTGGAAGGTGACGCTCATGCCATTACAGTTGCTCTTGCGTATCGCCGTCTTTGTATTGCTCGTCCTGATACTGGCACGTCCGCAGACCCATAACTCATGGAACAACAAGTCGGTGGAGGGTATTGATATCATGATGGCGATGGACGTGTCGGGTTCCATGCTTGCCGAGGACCTGAAGCCGAATCGTATCGAGGCGGCGAAGCAGGTGGCTGCGGAGTTTATCGCTGGTCGTCCGAATGACAATATCGGTTTGACGATATTCGCTGGTGAGGCGTTCACCCAGTGTCCTATGACGACCGACCATGCGTCGTTGCTGAACCTGTTGCATGGTGTCCGTACTGACTTAGCCACCCGTGGACTGATAGAGGATGGTACCGCTATCGGTATGGGACTGGCGAATGCCGTGAGCCGTCTGAAGGACTCCAAGGCGAAGAGCAAGGTGGTCATCCTGTTGACGGACGGTAGTAACAACCGTGGTGACCTGTCGCCGATGACTGCCGCGGAAATCGCCAAGAGTCTGGGCATCCGTGTCTATACGGTTGGCGTGGGAACCAACAAGGTGGCTCCTTACCCGATGGTGGTGGCAGGCAGTGTACAGTATGTGAATATCCCTGTGGAGATAGATAGTAAGACTCTGAGTGACATCGCCGCAGCGACAGATGGTGACTTCTATCGCGCTACGAATAACAAGGAGTTGCAGAATATCTATAAGGAGATTGACAAGTTGGAGAAGTCCAAGTTGAGTGTCAAGACGTATAGCAAGAGATATGAGGCATACCAGCCTTTTGCCATCGCCGCCGTCCTGTTGCTCCTGTTAGAGATCCTGTTGAGAATAACTATATTTAGAAAATTGCCGTAAGAGATTATATGTTTCGATTCGAAGACCCTATATATCTGTATGCCTTAGTGCTGATTCCTGTATTGGCACTGATCCGTTGGTGGATGGTCATCCGTCAGCGTAAACAGCTCCGTCGCTTTGGCGACATGGAACTGGTACGCCAGTTGATGCCAGACGTTTCCCGTTTCCGTCCATTGGTGAAGTTCTGTCTGTTGCTGACAGCACTCGCCCTATTGATTGTATTGCTTGCCCGTCCGCAGATGGGAACACGTATCAGTCATGAGAAACGTACGGGTATAGAGACCATCATCGCCCTGGATATCAGTAACTCTATGCTTGCCGAGGATGTGGCGCCCAGTCGTCTGGACCGTGCGAAGATGATGGTAGAGAACCTCGTCGATCATTTCACCGACGATAAGATAGGTCTGATCGTCTTTGCCGGTGAGGCTTTCGTCCAGTTGCCTATCACCAGTGATTTCGTATCGGCGAAGATGTTCCTGAGTAGTATTGAGCCGTCGATGATAGAGACACAGGGAACGGATATCGCTGCTGCCATAACGATGGCGACACATAGTTTCACCCAAGAGGAGGGAGTCGGTAAGGCGGTTATCGTCATCACCGATGGTGAGGACCATGAGGGCGGTGCCTTAGAGGCGGCTCAGGAGGCAAAGGACAAGGGTATGCGTGTCTATATGCTGGGTATCGGTTCCACCAAGGGTGCTCCCATCCCCATTCCTGGCAGTAACGACTATATGAAGGACAATACGGGTGAGACGGTGATGTCGGCACTCAATGAGGAGATGTGTAAACAGGTGGCTGAGGCAGGTGGTGGCGCTTATATCCATGTGGAGAATAACAGTAACGCCCAGGAGCAGTTGAACCATGAGCTGGACAAACTGTCGAAGAAAGAGATTTCCAGTACGGTATATAGCGATTATGACGAGCAGTTTCAGGCGGTGGGCATCATCGTCCTCCTGCTCCTGATAGCTGAGATCTGTATCATGGAAATCAAGAACCAGCGTATAGGAAAACTGCATCTGTTCAGTCGTAAGAAGGTGGCAACGATGCTGTTGCTGCTGATGGCGGCAGGTGCTTATGCCCAAAGTGATCGTGACTATATCCGTCAGGGCAATAAGCAGTTCCGTGCCGGTAAGTATGCTGAGGCGGAGGTGGACTATCGTAAGGCGATAGAGAAGAATGGGAAGAATCCCCAGGCGGTCTATAACTTAGGTAACTCCCTGTTAGCACAGAAGAAAGACTCCGCCGCCATCGAGCAGTTTCAGGCTGCTGCTAAGTTGGAGACCAGTCCTCTTCGTCGTTCGGCAGCCTATCATAATATAGGTGTTATCTGTCAGGGGCATCAGATGTTCGGGGAGGCGATAGAGGCTTATAAGGAGGCGTTGCGTAATAATCCCAATGACGACGAGACCCGTTATAACCTGGAGCTCTGTAAGCGTCAGCAGAAACAACAGCAGCAGAATCAGCAGAACCAGCAACAAAAGCAGAACAAGGACAATAAAGACAATAAAGACAACAAAGATAATAAAGACCAGAATAAAGACCAGGACAAGCAAGACCAGCAGAAGCAGCAGGATAAGGAGCAACAGCAGAAGCAGGACAAGCCTCAGATGAGTAAGGAGAATGCCGAGCAGTTGTTGAATGCCGCCATGCAGGAGGAGAAGAATACACAGCAGCGTATCAAGAAGGCGCAGCATCAGAAGCAGACCCGTAAGTTGCAGAAGAACTGGTAAGAAAGAGAAGAAAATGAAGAAGACTCTCACATTATTATATATATGGATGCTGACCGTGGTCGCTATGGCACAGCAGATAACGGGAAAGGCTCCCTCCCAAGTGGCGGTAGGCGAGCAGTTCCGCCTATCCTATACCGTCAATACGGATGATGTCAGTGGTTTCCGTGCGGGAAATATCCCTGATGCTTTCGAGGTACTGATGGGACCGAGCACCTCCACGCAGTCGAGCTTCCAGATGGTCAACGGACACACGTCGAGCTCGACATCCGTGACCTATACCTATATCCTGTCGGCGACGAAGAATGGTTCGTTCACCATTCCGGCGGCTCATGCCACAGTTAACGGAAAGACGTTGCAATCTAACGAGTTACATATTAAGGTGTCGGGGACGGCACAACAAGGGAATAGTGGCGGTGCCCAGCATCCACAGGGTGGTGGACAGGCTCGTGCGGCAGGCAGTCATATCTCTGGTAGCGACCTGTTTATCAAGGTCAGCGCCAACAAGAGTCATGTCCATGAGCAGGAGCCTATCCTGTTGACCTATAAGGTATATACTTTAGTCGACCTGACCTCGTTGAGTGGTAAGATGCCAGACCTGAAGAGTTTCTATACCCGTGAGGTACCCCTCCCACAGGAGAAGAGTTTTAAGCTGGAGACGCTGAACGGTCGCCCGTATCGTACCGTGACATGGCAGCAGTATGTCATGTTCCCCCAGACAACGGGTAAGTTGGAGATTCCGAGTATCACCTACGAGGGTATGGTAGTGTTGCAGAACCGCAGTGTCGATCCTTTCGAGGCTTTCTTCAACGGCGGCTCCGGCTATATGGAGGTGAAGAAAGAGATCAAGGCACCCGGTCTGACGATTACTGTTGACCCGTTACCTGCTCGTCCCACTAATTTCTCGGGAGGTGTCGGCTCGTTCACCTTGACGGCAAATGTCGATAAGAAAGAGGTGAAGGCTAACGACCCCATCACCTTCCGTGTCACCGTGAGTGGTACTGGTAACCTGAAACTCATCAAGCAGCCAGTGGTCAACCTGCCAAAGGACTTCGACCAGTATGACGCCAAGATTACGGATAACACTAAACTGACAACGAACGGTATTGAGGGCAGTATGGTTTATGACATCCTCGTCGTACCCCGTCATCAGGGAAAATACGAGGTGCCCCCGGTGGAGTTCACCTACTATGATACCTCGTCGAACAGTTATAAGACCTTGCGTTCCCAACCTTTCACCCTTGATGTGGCAAAAGGTGACGGCTCGTCGAGTGTCGCTGCCTATACCGGTGAGGAGCTGAAACAGTTGAATAAGGATATCCGTTATATCAAGACAGAGGACACCAAGCTTCGCAAGGTAGACGACTATTTCTTCGGTTCCGCATTCTATTGGATTAGTCTTGCCGTCCTCCTTGCCGTCTTCATCTCGCTCTTCATCATCTTCCGTCATCGTGCGATAGAGAATGCCAATATCGGTAAGATGCGTGGCAAGCGAGCCAACAAGGTTGCCGTCCGTCGTCTCCGTGAGGCTAACAAGTTGTTGAAGGCAGGTAAGCAGAACGAGTTCTATGATGAGGTGCTGCGTGCCCTTTGGGGATATGTGGGTGATAAACTCGACATGCCCGTCACTCAGCTCTCTCGTGACAATATCAGTCAGCAACTCACCGAGCGTGGTGTTGACGCGGATACTGTCAACCAGTTTATCGGAGCCCTTGACGAGTGTGAGTATGCCCGTTATGCTCCGGGTGATGCCAGTGGTAATATGAATAAGGTATATGATGCCGCCATCCAGGCGATTGAGAAGATAGAGGACTTCCTCAAAGGTAAGAAACACATTCGTCGTGCTACCGTCCCTGTGTTGTTATTGATGATGATGGTGTCTCTCACCTCTCATGCCGTGACGAAAGCAGAGGCTGACAGTGCCTATGTCCATGAGCGTTACCAGCAGGCGATTGCCGATTATGAGGCATTGCTGAAGGGCGGGGTGAGTGCCAACCTGTATTATAACTTGGGAAACGCCTATTATAGGACGGATAATATCACGAAGGCAATCCTGAACTACGAGCGTGCCCTGTTGCTCTCACCTGGGGATGCTGACATCCGTTTTAACCTGCAGATGGCTCGCTCGAAGACCTTTGACAAGATCACTCCCGAGTCGGAGATGTTCTTCGTCACGTGGTATCACTCACTGGTCAACATGATGAGTGTAGACGCATGGGCTCGTACAGCCTTGATCGCCCTTGCCATCGCTATCATCCTTGCTCTTGCCTATCTGTTCTCCAACCGCGTGTGGTTGCGGAAGGTGGGCTTCTTCGGGGCATTGTTCCTGTTGGTGGTGTTCCTGTTGAGCAACCTCTTCGCCTATCAGCAGAAACAGAAACTGACGCATCGGACGGGGGCCATCATCATGACGTCTGCCGCACCTATCAAGAGTACGCCGTCCAAGAACGGTACCGATCTCTTTATCCTGCATGAAGGGACTCGTGTCACTATTACTGACGGCTCGATGAAAGGCTGGAAGGAGATCCGTGTGGCTGACGGCAAACAAGGCTGGATAGAAGTAAAACAATTAGAAATCATATAGTGTATGGAAGAAATCATCCAATTAGACAAACAACTGCTGTTGATGGTGAATGGTAGTGACTCTACGTTCTTGGACTACCTTATCTTGACATTAACGAATGGCTTGACATGGATACCTTTGTATGTTGGACTCTTGTATGTTGTCATCAAATCCAACAAGAATGTCCGTGATATATTCTTAATCCTTGCTGCCGCAGGATTATGCTACTTATTGGCAGGGGCTGTTGATGATGGTATCGTGAAACCCCTTGTGGCTCGTTGGCGCCCCACCCATGACCCGGAGATCGGCTCGTTGGTGGATGTGGTGAATGGCTATCGTGGAGGAAACTATGGTTTCTTCTCTGCCCATGCTGCCAACACGTTCAGCATCGCTATCTTCTTCTCCCTGCTGATACGTCAGCGGATGCTCACCTTCTTCCTCGTGGGGTGGTCGTTGCTGAACTGCTATACCCGTCTGTATCTGGGTGTCCACTATCCTGGTGATATCACTGTCGGACTCCTGTGGGGTGGTTTTGTTGGCTGGCTGGTCTACCAAATCTATCGTCGCATCACGATTCCTGCCAGATATGACATCCGTTACTGCTATGTCCCCATCTGCATCCTCGGGCTCACCTTCCTGACGGCAGTCATCATGGCATCCTTCGACGTACATCTGTAATTGACAGTCGAATGTGCCGCTTCCTCGGTGCGAAGCCCGTACCTTCGAGGGTCGAATGTGCCGCTTTCGAAGGTTGAAGGTACTCTCGTTCGAGAAAACTCAAAATTCTTTTGGTTTTCTTCTCACTTTATCGTACCTTTGTAAACGCTTTGCGTTTTTATGGAAACAAAAGAGATACATATAAGTGATTATAACTACGAGTTGGCGGACAAGCGCATTGCCAAGTATCCGATGGCGGAGCGTGACCACTCGAAACTCCTGATCTACCATCATGGTAAGGTGGGAGAGGATGTCTTCTACAACCTTCCCCAGCATCTGCCTGCGAAGGCATTGATGGTATTCAACAACACCAAAGTGATACAGGCACGTTTGCATTTCCGCAAAGTGAATGCGAGTGGGGAGCATGCTGGTGCCTTGATAGAGGTGTTCTTGTTGGAGCCTGCCGAACCAGCCGACTATGAGCAGATGTTCCAGATGCGTGAGCGTTGCTCATGGCTCTGCTTGATAGGCAACCAGAAGAAATGGAAAGAGGGAGCACTGACCAGAGAGTTGGTGGTCAGTGGTAAGAAATTGGTATTAAAAGCGACCCGTAAGGGTGAGCATGGTACCAGTCAATGGATTGACTTTGAATGGGACGGTGATGTGCCTTTTGCGGATATTATCGATGTGGTGGGCGAACTGCCGATTCCTCCGTATCTCAACCGTGAGACCCAGGAGAGTGACAAGACCACTTACCAGACCGTCTACTCGAAGATCAAAGGGAGTGTCGCCGCTCCTACGGCAGGTCTGCATTTCACAGAGCGAGTCCTTGCCGACCTTGATGCCCATGGTATTGAGCGAGAGGAACTGACACTCCATGTAGGAGCAGGAACATTCCGACCCGTGAAGAGTGAGACTATTGGTGAGCATCCGATGCATACCGAGTATATTGCTGTGCGTCGTCATACCATCGAGCGACTCATTGCCTATGACGGTCAGGCGATAGCCGTCGGCACGACCAGTGTGCGTACCTTGGAGAGTCTCTACTATATGGGACTGAAAGTGATGGAGAACCCAGACCTTCCAGAGGAACAGTTGCATGTCAACCAGTGGGAACCATACGATGGAAGAGGTAAGAAGGAAGAGGTAAGAGAGGTGTTGCAGGCATTGCTCGACTGGATGGACCGCCATGCGTTGACGGTGTTACATTCCTCCACGCAGATCATCATAGCGCCGGGTTATGACTACCATATTGTCAAGATGCTTGTCACTAACTTCCATCAGCCGCAGTCCACGCTGTTGCTGTTGGTGAGTGCCTTCGTGAGAGGCGACTGGCGGCGCATCTACGACTACGCCTTGTCTCATGACTTCCGCTTCCTGAGCTACGGCGACTCGTCGCTGTTGATTCCATAGCCTCGAACTATTGAGATACCGAAATAACGAAAAGAATAAAAATATGAAACATGGACTGATTACCGTGGCAGCCGCAGTACCTGCCGTTAAAGTTGCCGATGTCGAGTATAACGTGCTTGAGATCGAGAAGCTGATAGCCAATGCGGAGGGACAGGGCGTTGAGATACTCTGTTTCCCAGAGTTAGCGATTACGGGATATAGTTGTCAGGACCTCTTCAAAGAGCAACTTTTGCTGTCGAAAGCGGAAGAGAGCTTGCTGATGCTGTTGGACTTTACTCGTAAGCTGAATGTCATCTGTGTGGTAGGCATGCCCGTACAAGCAGGAGGGCTGTTGTTCAACTGTGCCGCAGTGATTCAGGGAGGTAGTCTTTTGGGTTTGGTACCCAAGACTTATCTGCCCAACTATAACGAGTTCTATGAGAAGCGCTGGTTTGCCTCCGCCCAGGATTTGAATCCCACAGACCTATATATAGGAGGAACGCATATTACCTTGTCGTCGGAGCCCAAAGTGTTCCAGACAACTGATGGGGTGAAGTTCGGTGTGGAGATCTGTGAGGATGTGTGGGCACCGATTCCACCAAGTAATAACCTGACGATGGCGGGGGCAGACATTATCTTGAACTGTTCGGCAAGTGACGAGCTGATCGGTAAGCACAACTACCTGCGCTCCCTGTTGGCACAGCAGAGTGCCCGTACCATCAGCGGCTATGTCTATTCCTCCTGCGGTTTCGGCGAGTCCACACAGGATGTCGTTTACGGCGGCAATGCGATGATCTTTGAGAACGGACATTTATTGGTGGAGGGAGAGCGTTATTCTTTCCAGCCACAGATGCAGGTGACACAGATAGACATTGACCGTCTGCGCACTGAGCGTCATACGAATTCCACGTTTATCAATGCACAGCGTGAGGCAAAGGCGGTGGTGATAGACTGCCGACCAGTGGAACTGCAGGAGTTCCATGTGTTACGCTTTGTTAATCCTCATCCTTTCATTCCAACAGACGAGGATATGGCAACGACCTGTGAGGAGATACTGAATATCCAGACGGCTGGTCTTGCCAAGCGACTGGTGCATACCAACTGCCAGCATGTGGTGATAGGTATCAGCGGAGGCCTGGACTCCACACTTGCCTTGTTGGTATGCGTCCGTACCTTTGATAAGTTAGGTCTCGACCGCAAGGGTATTGTGGGAGTGACGATGCCTGGCTTCGGTACCACAGACCGTACCCATGATAATGCTACGACACTAATGCAGACCCTGAATATCTCACAGATGGAGATATCCATTGCCAAGGCAGTGACGCAGCATTTCGAGGATATCGGTCATGACATGAAGAAACATGATGTGACATACGAGAACTCACAGGCTCGTGAGCGGACCCAGATACTGATGGACCTTGCCAACCAGCTTAACGCTATGGTGGTAGGAACGGGTGACCTCTCAGAGCTGGCACTCGGCTGGGCAACCTATAATGGTGACCACATGTCGATGTATGGTGTCAATGCGGGTATTCCCAAAACCCTCATCCAGTACCTGATCCGCTATGTGGCTGGCTTGCCACAGTTCAAGGCACAGCAAGAGACACTGCTTGACATCATCGATACACCGATCTCACCAGAGCTGACTCCTGCGGATGCTCAGGGAAATATCAAGCAGAAGACGGAGGACTTAGTGGGACCGTATGAGTTGCACGACTTCTTCCTGTATTACTTCCTGCGTTTCGGTTTCCGTCCCAAGAAGATATTCTTCTTAGCACGTCATGCCTTTGGGGAGAAATACGACCAGGCGACGATCAAAAAGTGGTTGACAACGTTCTGCCGCCGTTTCTTTAACCAGCAGTTTAAGCGCTCTTGTCTGCCTGACGGTCCGAAGGTGGGTAGTGTCAGCCTGTCACCTCGTGGTGACTGGCGCATGCCGAGTGATGCCTCCAGTGCACTTTGGCTGAAGGAGTGTGAGGCACTATAGGGACTATAGTGCTTATAGTAACTATAGTATAATAAAAAATAAAAGAAGAATAAAATGCCCGAGAATAACCAGCGCAGAACGCGCCGAACACAACAGACAGATAATACCTATGCCCATGTGCAGCCACAGGCTACGGAGATAGAACGTGCCGTGCTGGGTGCCTTGATGATAGACAAGGATGCCTATACCGTCGTTTGTGAGATGCTCTACCCTGAGAGTTTCTATGAGCCTCGTAACCAGAAAGTGTATGAGGCTATCCGTGACTTGGAGATGAAGGAGCAACCCGTTGACGTGTGGACGGTGACAGAGCAACTTGCCAAACAGGGTGACTTGGAGGATGTGGGTGGTCCTGCCTATGTGATGGAACTCTCCTCACGGGTGGCTTCCTCGGCGAATATCGAGTATCATGCCCGTATCATCGCCCAGAAATTCCTTGCCCGTCAGTTGATATCCTATGCGAGTTTCATCGAGACGAAGGCGTTCGACGAGACCATTGATATCGAAGACTTGATGCAGGAGGCGGAAGGCTCCCTCTTCGAACTCTCACAGAAGAACATGAAGAAGGACTATACCCAGATTGACCCTGTCATCAAGAATGCGGTGGATGTCATCCAGAAAGCGGCAGCTAATAAGGATGGTCTGACGGGTGTAGCTACGGGGTATCATAAGTTGGATGATATCACCAGTGGCTGGCAACCTTCCGACTTGGTGATTATCGCTGGTCGTCCTGCCATGGGTAAGACATCATTTGCCTTATCTATGGCAAAGAATATCGCTGCCGACTATCAGGTGCCGATGGCGTTCTTCTCGCTTGAGATGAGTAACACACAGTTGGTGAACCGTCTGATATCCAATGTCTGTGAGATACAAGGCTCTAAGATTCTGAACGGTCAGTTGCATCCTGACGAGTGGGGCCGCTTGGACAAGCGTGTCAATAACCTGCTGGGTGCTCCGCTCTATGTGGACGACACCCCAGGACTCTCTGTCTTTGAGTTACGTACGAAGGCTCGTCGACTGGTTCGTGAGCATGGAGTGAAGATTATCATGATAGACTACTTGCAGTTGATGAATGCCAACGGTATGCGTTTCTCCAGTCGTCAAGAGGAGGTGTCTACCATCAGCCGTTCCTTAAAGGGATTGGCGAAGGAGTTGGATATCCCCATCATCGCTCTCTCGCAGTTGAACCGTGGTGTGGAGAGCCGTGAGGGTCTGGAGGGTAAGCGTCCGCAACTCTCTGACTTGCGTGAGTCGGGAGCCATCGAGCAGGATGCGGATATGGTACTCTTCGTGCATCGCCCGGAATACTATCATATCTATCAGGATGATAATGGTCGTGACCTGCATGGTATGGCACAGATTATCATTGCCAAGCATCGTAAGGGTGCAACAGGTGATGTGCTGCTGACGTTCCGTGGTGAGTTTACCCGTTTCGAGAACCCAGAGGACAGTCGTCTGGGTCGTCGCAAGCAAGATGCAGGGGCAGACAATGGAGGAGAGATACTCGGCAGCAGAGTCAATGGTGATCAGCCCAACGACCCTAATGCCAATCCCTTTGGCTACGAGAGTAACGACAAGGTACCATTCTAATCAGATACTATTATAAGGTGTATCTTTTCCATGTCATAATAGGAATATTGTGAAGAACGATACGACGATATCAAGTGCACAGAATCCAAGGATTAAGCAGTTGTTGCTATTGCAACAGAAATCCTCGGAACGTCGCAAACAGGGAGTGTTTGTGATAGAGGGAAAGCGTGAGCTGCAGCATTGTGTGGAAGGCGGTTATGAGGTAGTGACCCGTTTCGTCTGTCCAGCGTTGTATCAGGACGAGGTGCCACAGGATGCGGTACTTGTGACTCCTGCGGTCTATGAGAAAATCGCTTATCGGGGTACAACGGAAGGGGTAGTAGCAGTTGTCCGTACCCAGCCTAAGACATTGGATGACCTGCAGTTGTCGGCAAATCCTTTGTTGATGGTATTGGAAAGGGTAGAGAAACCGGGAAACTTGGGTGCTGTTCTTCGTTCTGCCGATGCTGCCAAGGCGGATGCCGTCATCGTGTGTGACCCTTTGACAGATCTTTATAACCCTAATCTGATACGAAGCAGTATAGGAGCGATCTTTACTGTTCCGACTGTCGCTTGTACATCCGAGGAATGTATCCGCTTCCTGCAAGCAAGGAATATCCAGATACTGACGGCGCAACTCCAGGACTCCAACCTTTATTACGATCAGGACATGAGAAAAGGGACGGCTATTGTGATGGGGACAGAGGCAACAGGACTGACCGACCAATGGCGCAAGGCAGCAACAGCCCATATCCGCATACCGATGCTGGGTCAACTCGACTCGTTGAATGTCAGTGTGTCGGCTGCCATCCTCTTGTTCGAGGCAGTCCGTCAACGAACGGTATAGAAATCAATCAGTTTGGTGAGAGCCTGTTGACAGACAGGACAGAACACAGGGTGCTCGTTAGTCCGCATCCTGCAATCCTCTTGTCCTCGCCAGACACCCTTAGAGAGATAACCACCTCCCTCGACGAGTCCAGCTTTTCCCGTATCAATCAGGTTCTGCCATTTAGCAGGCTTCTTGGTCGTTGTCGTCAGGTTGGGCTCCCAAGGCTCCGTGTCCGCAAAATACATAGGGTCACTGTCTCCATAGGGATACTCGTCACCCAAACCACCAAAAGAGTGTCCGAACTCATGCACCACCACAGGACGGAAATGCTTACCACGTGTGTAACTCAGATTGTAGGAGTTATAGATGCCACCACCTCCATAATGGGCGGTATTGGCAAGCACGATGATGTGTTCGTAGGGTGTACAGGCAAGCCAGTCGTGTAGGCGTTTCAGGTGCAGGGTTGTCAGATAGCGGGTACTGTAAAACGTATCGAAATGTGAGGCAAGTGCTGTGTTCCGCCAGATACCCTTACCAGGTTGGCTGACATCAGCGTCATGAGAAGGCGAGAATAGGGCGATGATATTAAAACGGTTGCGCAACTGCTTGAAAGGCTCGTGCTCAAAGAGTGCCTCCATCGCCTCATGGCAGTCGGCAAGATACTGGTCCATCTGTTCGACGGTATAGCCCTCAGCAACATAGGCGATATGGATACAGCGAGTGGTATCGGCAGCCTGTTGGAGGGTGACATAGGGAGCTTCCTCCTTACGTTCCAATTGACGAATCAGGATATCCTTCGGGTCGACCTCATGAGTCAGCAAGGCGGTAATCCTATCGTGGTAGTCACGCAGTTCCACTTTGATACTGACAGGTTGCTTGGGATAGGGTACAAGGAATACATTCTCAAATGACTTCTTGGTATGTTTTGCCTCCTCAGTGGCAAGCCATTCCTGAAAGAGGGTGGAGAAGGAGTGACGGTAGATGACCGTCCCCGTCGACTTGTCGCAAACAGTAATCTGTCCATTACCGGCTAAAGGTAACTCATTGAGTCTGTGCTTGCGTCCATACCAACGGTTGCTCTTGGAGAGTTGGTCGACATAAATCTGCTGACTATTGACATCTCCAGCAAAGACATAGTCAAGGCGAAGAGTACTATCTGAAAAATATTGCTCATAGTCTTGAGCTTGGGTGCTCAAAGAGAGAGTCGCACATAAAAGGAGAATATATTTCTTCATAGAATATCTTGGATAATGTCCTGGATATATGGTCGTTGCCAGTCTTTCTCATGGTAACGGCAATCGTCATACTGCATTAAGTCGAGGTCGATAGTCACCATGGTTTTCGTTCGTCCTGTCATTGCCTCTGTTTCTTTCAGCAATACTTGCAGGTCGTCTGCCGACAAATCAGTCATTCCCATGACAAGGCGGTTCATGTACCACTTGCCGGTACCCTTGATGTCGGCAGACCACAGACGACGGCTAAGCCGACAGTCATCCAATAGATGTAAGAGGCACTCGGATGCCCATTGTATATGGACAGCCTGTTGATGGTTCGACCCTAAGGCGATGATGACACGATGCTTCATTTCTTCTCTTTCAAGATGCCGTGCCGATAGGCGTAGAGCAACTGGCGGAGGTCTTCAATCTGTGAACGAAGCTCCGCACCCTTGTCAGTGTCAGCTACCAGCATACGATGGGTAGAGAGTTCCACAAGTTGGGTGGTTGACTTGATGTCTGTACCCTTTTGTATAGCTTCTTCCGCACTCGTAAACGGCTCATGCTGAACCAATTGGAAACCACGGCTGTGGTATACCAGCGTGTATCCTGCGATTCCCGTTTCCTTATGGTATGCCTCAGAAAAACCGCCATCGATCACCATCAGCTTACCATTCGCCTTGATGGGATTCTCACCCTTCGAGGCATGTACGGGAACATGTCCGTTGATGATATGACGATTGGGACCTTTCACCCCAAAGGCATCTAAGATACGGTCGCATATCTCCTCAGAGTCACGTAATTGGAAATAATAACCTTTCTCCTCCTTATAGGTATCTTTGTCTGTGAGAAAATAACGCTCGAAGGTCGCCATCTTCGACTTATCAAACAAGGGAGAGTCTTTGCCACACCAGAGATAGAGGAAATAGTCCTTGGCATACTGTCGCAGTTCTGCATCAGTGTCAGTAGTGAAAGCGGCACGGATAATCATGCCGATGTTGTGCATCAGGTCCATTCCACTGTATTTCTTTCCCTGATAAAGTGTAACCTCCTTCAAACTACCATCTGCATTCAGAGGACAGGAAGCATGGAAGAGCAGGTTATGGTTGCTGACATTATACATACAACCATGGGAGAGCAGCATCTTGATATGCTTGCGTAGCTTCTCACAGACACGGAAACTATGGTGCAACTTCTGCATTAACAACTCCTCCTCAGGAGTCAGCTGACAAGGATTGGCAGGGTCTACTGTGGGGAAATGACAAGATAGCATCTTGTAATCTTTCCCGTCCAGTTGGCAGATGCCCTTCTCATAATCGATGGCATCCAGCAGGCAACGGTCTTCCATCATCCATTCTGGACGACGTCTGAATATCTGTGCTTCTGTCTTAAACTGGATGACGGTAATCGCCTTGTGCATCTGTGCCGTTAGACGCATGGTCTTCTCATCCAGCGTATTGTCTTTCAGCAGAAGTGGGATGAACTCCTCACAGGGGTCGTCGCTATAAGTCTCCATGGCAAAGGTGGCAAGTGGTACGAGGTTGATGCCGTAGCCTTCCTCTAAGGTGGCAAGATTAGCATAGCGAAGAGAGAGTCGCAGCACATTACAAATACATGCGTCATTCCCAGCACATGCTCCCATCCACAGGATGTCGTGGTTGCCCCATTGGATGTCCCATGAGTGATACTGTCTCATGGTGTCGAGGATAATATGTGCACCAGGACCGCGGTCGTAGATGTCTCCCAGGATATGCAACTGGTCGATGGCAAGTCGTTGGATGACATTACACAAAGCGATGATGAAGTCATCAGCTCGACCTGTGGAAATGATAGTGTCGACAATGACACTGACATAGGCTGCCTTGTCGGTATCATCAGTCCGCTCATGTAGTAGCTCCTCAATGATATAGCCAAAATCTTCAGGTAGTGACTTACGCACCTTCGAGCGGGAATATTTGCTACTGACATCACGACATACGGCAACGAGACGATGGATGGTGATATGATACCAATCCTCTATATCTGGCTCTGCAGCTTTGATAAGTTCTATTTTCTGTTCTGGATAGTAAATAAGCGTGCACAGCTCTTTGCGTTCCTTGTCGCGGATATCTCCAGCAAACAGTTCAGTTACCTTTCGTTTGATATTACCAGAGGCATTCTTCAATACATGAAGGAAAGCCTCACTCTCTCCATGAAGGTCAGCAAGGAAATGCTCCGTACTCTTTGGTAGGTTAAGGATTGCCTCTAAATTGATAATCTCTGTCGAGGCAGCTGCTATCGTAGGAAATGAGTTTGAGAGCAGTTCCAGATAATGCATATCACGATTCAGGTTAGCAGTAGTTTGATTCATATTTTCAGGTGATTATAGATTTGTTGTTTGATTCGTTTGGTCATTCTGTCGTTGAGGGGCGGCACAGGCATAAATCCCTCGTCAAAGGCGGTATAGTCTTCGAGGAGTTGCATCGTGCGACATGCCGTCTTGTATAGTTTTGATTCTTTTAAGGTCTCCATGAGATGATCTTCCTCCACGTTATGCTCACGCAGTTCCCTGTCTATCTCACACAGATGACTGATGGTAAGTTGGCTATGGATAATCAGTTTGCGTATATATTTGAACGTGGCTATCAAGCGATCGTTCTCCGATGCGTATTGTAGTCCAATAGCATCTTGAACAGATTTGGGCATCTCAAAATTCTTTGGTAGGAAACAGGAGATTTTACGAATGTCTAAATCTGGAATCTGATAATTCAGCAGATGAGCTCCACGAAGTACGATACTACTGATATTCTCATAATGGGCATATATAAGAATATGTCGCCATTGTTCTGGGTCATTGATACTAAACAGGTCGCCTGTCACCCAACGGCTGTCTCCCGTAATACCAGCCTTGATGAAATAACGAAGTAGGGTACGGGTTTGTTCTCGCATCAACTCTATCGTATGACTATTGAGTACTTTCCTATATACATAGTACGTCTTATATGCCATTTCAGAAGAGGTGATAGAGTGGGTAATGACAGGATTGCGAATAATCTCCAAGCGATTATTCCATCCCAGTTTTTTTATACACTCTTCCTCCATTTTCCCTTGGATGATAATGGCATAAGCACTCTCAACAATACTTTTCTGGAACAGTATCTTCTTGGGGAGTTTCTCTTTCCAATAATGCTCATCCACAATCCAAGGTTCCAGCTGTCCATAGGGTGACAATACAACACGAGCTCCCTTCTTTACAGCTATTTTGAGAATCTGATAGGCAGAAAAGCACCAACAGCCATGAATATGCAGTATATCGAAATGGATAGTCTGGAGCTTCTCCTTAGCAAGAGCTTCATCCTCCACTATGATATTTTCTGCCTCAAGCCCCATGCTATTTACCAGCATGTTCACATAATTGTGTACCATGCTGTCATTCTTGGGTATGTAATGAAGTATTCTCATTTCGTTATTCTTAGTTCTTGCAAAATACCAGCATACGCAGTGCCATCAGTTTTCCGCCTTTGATATGTTGGTCATACTGGCGTATTGCCTCAAAAACACGACTGCGGTGTATTGCTACCGCATCATATAGTCCACGCCTTACTTTCATCCATTTTCCTTGGTGTCCCTTCCCCGAATGGCGCTCCGCCTTTTTCAAGATGGAGACGGCATCTTCCATTTGCACAAAGGAATGGCATTCTACTATCTCAGGGTGCTTTCTGCCTGAATACACCATGGCAACTTCAATCGTTCCTGATGCGACCTCACTTGTCAGACAGTCTATCCATTCGGAGGATGTTGGTGGACGATGGATATCAGCAATGATAATCCAGTCGCTCTTGGCTGCTTTAGCACCCAGATATAATGCCAGTTGCATCCTGCTGGGATTAGGGACGGACTTTGGTAGAAAAGTGGTATGTAGAGAAGGGTACTCGTCCTTGAATTGTTTCAATACTTCAGGTGTCCTATCTGTGGAAGTGTCGTCTACAACAATAACTTCGTAGGCAGTATCGCATTCCATATTCAGGAAGATGGGGAGGTTTTGCTCCAATGCATTATCCTCATCGTGTACGACTATCACGACAGATAATTGTATGTTTGTATTCTTCGTAGTATCGTTTATCATTTTGACTTGTTAAATATCGTCACTCGTATAGCCTTTCGGCAATCGGCGACAGTTATATTGTGATGCCATGATTTCACCATAGGCACCAGCAGAGCGTATTGCCAGTAAGTCGCCACGATGGCAAGCATTCAGATCAACTTGTTTGGCAAAGACATCAGTAGATTCGCAGATAGGTCCCACAACATCATAAGTCTGAGCAGATTCCTCACTCGTGATGTTCTCTATCTTGTGATATGCTTGATAAAGTGCAGGACGGATAAGATCGGTGAAGCCTGCATCCACAATACAGAACTGCTTTAAAGCCCCTTTCTTAATATATAAGGTACGTGTGATAAGACTACCACACTGAGCTACAACGGCACGACCAAGCTCAAAATGGAGAGTCTGACCAGGACGTAGTTTGAGCTTCTTTGCATAGGTGTCGAAGTAAGCTTTGAAATCAGGAATGGGGATGCGGTTTGGATGTTGGTAGTCAACACCAAGACCTCCCCCCACGTTGATATGTTCCACAATGATGCGATGACGTTCCAACTCACTTTGCAGTTCATTGACACGATTACACAGTGCCTCGAAATCACCCATGTCGAGAATCTGGCTACCAATATGGAAATGAAGTCCCACGACTTTTATATGCTCCATACCTGCAGCCTCCTCAATGACGCTCATCATATCTCGCATAGCTATACCGAACTTGTTCTCGGCTAGTCCTGTGGTGATATTTGCATGAGTGTGGGCTCCAACATTTGGATTCAGTCTGAATGCGACACGAGCCACTTTCCCTTTTTGCGCTGCAAGTTCGTTGATAACTTCCAGTTCGGGAATGCTCTCTACATTGAAGCAGAAAATGTCGTTGTCGAGTCCAAGATTGATTTCCCAGTCACTCTTACCAACGCCGGCATATACAATCTTCGAGGCTGGAAAACCTGCTTGGAGTGAAGCTTCTATCTCGCCACCACTCACACAGTCAGCACCAAAGCCTGCCTGTCGGATGATACGCAGTACCAGAGGGTTTGCATTTGCCTTGATGGCGTAATGAACCACAAACCCCTTATGCTTGTTAGCCTCTTCGTTAATGGTTTGCAAAGTCTTTCTTAACAACTCCGTATCGTAATAGTAGAACGGTGTTCGGAGCTGCTCGAACTTATCAGTAGGAAATTGTCCTTTTGTCATTGTGTTGTGTTGTTGATATATTACTTATTGAACAAAGTATCACTCAGACTCTGCAGTGCACGCTTTTTATCTTCTTCACGAATGAGGAAAGAGATGTTATAGTTAGAGCCTCCATAGCTGACCATACGGACAGGAATATTCTTCATAGCATCCAGAGTCAGAGTCTCAAAACCAATGTTCGACCAGTCGAGGTCACCAACCACACAGATGATACACATACCAGTGTCCACAGTCACTGTTCCGTATTTCTTCAATTCGTCTACAATTTCTCCTAAATGAGAGGAGTTGTCAATAGACATGGAGACACCCACCTCAGAGGTACATACCATATCAATAGGGGTCTGATAACTTTCGAATATCTCAAAGACTTTGCGAAGAAAGCCAGTAGCGAGTAGCATACGACTTGACTTGATTTTGATGGCAATGATGTTATCCTTAGCAGCTACGGCTTTAATCTTTCCATATTCTGTATGGTTACTGATTGTTGTTCCCTCTGCGTCAGGATCCATGGTATTCAACAAACGGACTGGGATTCCTGCATATTTAGCAGGTTGTACGCAAGTAGGATGGAGAATCTTGGCTCCGAAATAAGCAAGTTCGGCAGCTTCCTCAAAATGCAACTGGTGAACAGGAGCTGTTTTGTCGACAACACGTGGATCATTGTTGTGCATTCCATCAATGTCAGTCCAGATCTGAATCTCTTCAGCATTTAAAGCTGCGCCGACAAGGGAGGCGGTATAATCGGAACCACCTCGTTGCAGATTGTCAACCTCACCGTAGGCATTACGGCAAATGAACCCCTGTGTGATATAAACCTGTTGTCCCTCGTTCTTCTCCATGATAGCGGAAAGTTTCTCACGGATATAAGCAGGATCAGGTTCAGAGTTCTTATCTGTACGCATAAAGTCAAGAGCATTGAGCAACACGGCATTAATGCCTTGTTCTTTCATATAGTTAACGACCATATTGGTGGACATCATCTCACCCTGCGCCACGATACTTTTCTCTTCAAAAGAGGTGAATAGTTCTTTAGTGAAAGAACGCAGGTAATTCATCTCTGTCACAATGAAATCACGAGTGGTGTTCTTCATTTCATCAGTAGAGTAAAGCTCATCAATATGCTTCATGTACTTTCTCTCCAATGCGTTGATGACCTCATTGGCACCCTCAGGGTTTTTCTTATAAAGATAGTCTGAGATTTCAACCAATGAATTGGTTGTTCCGGACATTGCCGACAACACCACAAATACGGGCTCACCAGACTTGGTGACTAGTTTCGTTACTTCCTTCATGCGAGCCGGTGATCCTACCGACGTTCCGCCAAACTTCATTACTTTCATAGTGCTTATGTTATTTTTATTTTTCCTTTTATATATCTTCTCGTGAAGAATAGTCTACTTTCCGAATTTCTTCTGGTTCATCCTCTTGCTCGTATGCGGCAATCTTATTGTAGTCGTTGGTGATTTCCTCAATATGACCGTCGATACAGCGATAAACAATACCAGGAAAATCTTTCAGTAAAGGTATGTTATGGGTTGTCATCACGACAGAAGTACCCATTTGAGTGATTTGTCGCAATAAACTGATAATATTTGCCGCTGTCTCCGGATCAAGATTACCAGTTGGCTCGTCTGCGATGATGATTTTGGGCTTGTTGAGGATTGCACGAGCAATAGCGATACGTTGCTGTTCGCCACCAGACAGTTCATGAGGGAAACGGTCGGCATAGTCTTGCATCTCCACATCCTCCAATACGTCATTGATGCGTTCCTCAATCTCGTCCTTATCCTTCCATCCTGTTGCTTTTAGTACAAAAGCAAGATTATCATGAACTGTACGGTCGCTCAACAATTGGAAGTCTTGGAAAATAATACCCATCTGTCGGCGAAGGGCAGGTATATATTTGCGTTTCAGTCCACGCAGGTCATGGTTAAGGACGAAAGCGTTCTCTGCCTCGTCAACGTCCAGCTCAAAGTAGAGCGTCTTCAGCAGGGTGCTCTTACCAGCACCGACACGACCGATAATGTATATAAACTCACCCTCGTTAACATGGAAGTCTACTTCCTTGAGGACGAGAATACCATCTTTCTGATAGATATTGGCTTTCTGATAATCTATAAGCATACTCTTTCTTCCTTAATAAATTATTTCATAGCTCCGCTAGCCTTGGCTTCACGGCGTTTCTTATCCCAGCTAGGGTTGTGGCGTTGTTGTAACTCCGCTGCAACATCTTCGATACGCAGTCCTTTCTCGGTCAGGAGAACCAAGAGGTGGTAGAGTAGGTCACTTGCCTCATATACCAGATGGTCACTAGTGCCATTAGTTGCCTCGATAACTGTCTCCAAAGCCTCTTCGCCTACTTTTTGGGCTATTTTGTTCACTCCATCACGAAAAAGTTTGGTAGTATAGGAACCCTCTGGCATTTCTTCCTTGCGTTTGTTGATAAAATCCTGTAACTCGGTCAAGAAGAGTAGGGGATTCATGTCATTGTCCTCCCCCCAACAGGTGTCAGTCCCCGTGTGGCATGTTGGACCGATAGGATTCACCTTTACCAGCAAAGTGTCATTGTCGCAGTCAATCTGCATACTGACCAGATCCAGGAAATGTCCGCTAGTCTCTCCTTTTGTCCAAAGAGTCTGACGGGTACGACTCCAAAATGTTACGTGTTTGGTATCTATTGTCTTCTGATAGGCTTCCTCATTCATAAAGCCTAACATCAACACATTTTTTGTTGTCGCATCCTGGATGATAGCGGGTACTAGTCCGCCCATCTTCTCAAAATCTATCTTCATAGTCTTACATTAATTCCTTCTTTTGATAAGTATTGTTTAAGTTCCGGTACAGGAATCTCTCCGAAATGGAATACACTGGCTGCAAGTGCTGCATCAGCATGTCCCTCGATAAATACATCACGAAAATGTTCTTTCTTCCCAGCACCACCACTTGCAATAATCGGAATAGAGAGGTGGTCGGCAAGTTCACGAAGAGCTTCATTGGCATAACCGTTTTTCGTACCGTCATGGTTCATTGACGTAAACAATATCTCGCCAGCACCTCGCTCTTGAACTTCATGAGCCCACTCAAAGAGTCCCCGTTCCGTTCGCTCACGTCCTCCTTTTAAATAGCAATGCCACCCATCCTCATCAAAACGGGCATCAATGGCACAGACACATACCTGACTGCCAAAACGGCTAGCTATTTGATTAATTAATTCTGGCTTCCGGATTGCAGCACTATTGACGCTCACCTTGTCAGCACCAGCATATAACAGACGCTCCACATCAGTGAGTTCATTGATACCTCCTCCCACAGTGAAAGGAATGTTTAATGTCTCTGCAACCTTTGTTACCATATCAGTAAAGGTTTTACGACCTTCAAAAGAGGCAGTGATGTCAAGGAAAACCAGCTCATCTGCCCCTTGCTCGCTATAAACTTTTCCCAGTTCCACAGGATCACCGGCAGAACGAAGATTGACAAAGTTGGTCCCTTTGACAGTCTCACCGTCTTTTACATCAAGACATGGTATTATGCGTTTTGCCAGTCCCATAGTTCCTTTAAGTTTATTTTACCTTCATATATTGCCTTGCCAAAAACAACAGCAGGAATGCCTGCCTTGTCCAAAGCTTGTATGTCTGCCATGCTCGACACACCGCCACTGGCTATCAAATGCAATTGAGGATATGCCTCCATGATCTGACAATATAGTTCGATGGCAGGACCTTGTAGGGTTCCGTCTTTTGATATCTCTGTACATAGCACATTCTTCATACCGGCATCGGTGTATTTCTGAAGGAAGGGCAGCAAATCCTCTGTGGAGTCTTCCTTCCAGCCATTGATACTAATTTTGCCATTCCGCACGTCTGCACCGAGAATCATCCGCTCTGCGCCATATTTCTTCATCCATGAGATAAACAAATCTGGATTCGTCACAGCAATAGAGCCTACTGTTACCATTTCGGCACCGTTAGCAAAGGCGGTTTCTATATCTGAATCTGTTTTGATTCCTCCGCCAAAGTCTATCCGCAGATTTGTTTTTGTTGCAATATGGTGGAGTGCTAGACTGTTGACGATATGTTTAGATTTTGCCCCGTCGAGATCAACTACGTGTAGTCGCTCAAAACCAATCTCTTCAAATTCATGAGCCACTTCGGCAGGTGAATCACGGTAGACAGTCTTCTGATCATAGTCGCCTTTGGTCAGTCTGACACATTGCCCGTTGATGATATCTATTGCAGGAATTAGTTCTATCATAGTGCTAAGAAATTCTTAATGATTTGTTCGCCCACCTTACCGCTTTTCTCGGGGTGGAACTGACAAGCGTAGAAATTATCCTTATGCATAGCTGCAGAATAGGGTAGAATATAATCTGCCACCGCTACTGTATCGTTGCACACAGGGACATAATAGCTGTGGACGAAATACACATAAGAGTTTTCTTCAAAGAGAGTTCCTTTCACGTCATGAAGACGATTCCATCCCATGCAGGGGACTTTATCTTCATGATGTTGTGGCAGGAATCGTTTTACATCTGCGTCAAAGACACCAATGCAGTCTACATCACCTTCCTCTGAGTGTTTACAAAGTAACTGCTGTCCTACGCAGATGCCGAAAACTGGTTGCTTGAGGTCACGAATTACCTCATCTAATCGACGTGCCTTTAAATACTCCATTGCACCACGAGCCTCGCCCTGTCCAGGAAAGAGCACGCGGTCAGCCTTTTTCAGTTTCTCAGCATCATCAGTCAATAAAGGCTCAACACCCAGTCTTCGAAGGGCATTAACTACAGAGTAGATGTTTCCTGCATTATATTTTACGATAGCTATGTCCATTAGCTAAAGATTATCGTTTTATTCTTGTATGTTAATATCTTACGTTGGATATGTTTTGAGACAGCATGTGACAATACGATTTTCTCCAGATCCTTACCTTTCAATACCAGACTCTCGGGTGTGTCTTTATGTGTAATACGGGTCACATCCTGTTCGATGATAGGACCTGCGTCAAGTTCTGCTGTCACATAATGGCTAGTAGCTCCTATAATCTTCACTCCACGCTCCCAAGCCTGATGATAGGGCTTTGCTCCTACGAAAGCAGGAAGGAAAGAGTGGTGGATGTTAATGATATGGTTTGGATAGGCAGCAATCATCTCGTCGCTGATAATCTGCATATATCTGGCAAGGACGATAAATGTTACTTGGTTCTTTTTTAGCAGTTCCATCTCAGCAGCTTCCACTTCAGCTTTATTAGAATGGTCTTTCTTGATGCTATAGACGTAATACGGAATATTAAACTGCTCGGCAACATAACGAAGGTCCTCATGATTGCTGACAATACAGGGGATGTCGATTTCCCATTCTCCTGCCTTCCAGCGTGCTAACAGGTCGTACAGGCAATGGCTCATTTTTGAGACAAAGATTGCCATACGGGGACGTTTGTCACTGAAATACAATTTACATGTCATTTGATAACGCTGAGCATATAGCGTATTGATATACTCCAGAATCTTCTCGCGTGGAATGAGAAAACTCTCCAGTTCCCATTCGATACGCATAAAAAACATACCATCTTGCTTGTCTACATACTGATCGAGGTAGACGATATTACCCTGATTGTCAGTAATAAAGCGAGTTACTTCTGAGATAATGCCCTGTTGGTCGGGACAATGCAGAAGCAATATTGCTGTTGGCTTTTTCATTGTCTTTATTTAGTCTTTTATATATTTTGACGTGCAAAATTACAAAGAAAAACTCACATTACCAAAGGTAATGGTAATTTTATTGTCTTTTTCAGAAATTCTTTATGTCTGAATTTGAAAAAAAGTATTACCTTTGCAGACAGAAAGCAGTGTCCCGGCTTGTCGCTGGTATCAACCCCCTTTTTCTTTTGATGAGGGGGCAGGGTACGAGAGGAAAGTCCGGGCAGCATAGGGCACCCCACTTCTGAAAGTGGAAGCAGTTGGCGACAGCTGGTGTCGGAAGAAGAGAATGACCGCCTCATTTAGATGGGGTAAGGGTGAGAAGGTGGTGTAAGAGACCACCAGCCACTGGGTGATCAGTGGGCTGTTCCATCTGGGGGCTGCAAGTTCGCGTAAACCATCGTCTGAGGGCTGCCCGTCCGAGTAATACGATGGAGGGTAGAATGCTAGAGCCGTAGGGTGACTTGCGGAGTAGATAAATGACAGGCATCTTTCACATGAGAAGATACAGAACCCGGCTTATAGGGGCAGTGCTTTCTTTTTAATAAAAAGGACAATGGGTAATATGATACAGAAGATCATTCAATTTTTTGAAACTGATATTTGGAGAATTACCAAGAACGACGTTTCTCCAGTAAAGTTTCTGCTGGTGGAGATATTGAAAAAGTTGGTAATAGCCATTCGCTTCTTTATTTCTAAACGAGTGATGACCAAAGCCTCAGCGTTGACTTATAGCACGCTTCTTGCCATAGTTCCTATTCTTGCTGTGGTTTTTGCTATTGCCCGTGGCTTTGGTTTTAATATATATATTGAAATGTGGTTTCGTGACGCATTTGAGTCACAGCCACAAGTGGCAGAGGTCATCATAGGCTTTGTAAACAGCTACTTGGTACATACGAAAAGTGGCGTTTTTCTTGGGGTTGGTTTGCTGTTTATGCTCTATACTGTGCTGATGCTAGTAAGTAATGTGGAAGAATCTTTCAATGAGATATGGCAAGTGACAAAACTTCGTAGTATATTTCGTACTTTTACCGACTATCTTGCCATGTTTTTTTGTTTTCCAATCATCTTAGTCGTGACTTCTGGTATATCTATCTTTATGGCAACAATTGCAGACTCCATGCCTGACTATCTGATGTTGGGACCGGCTATTCGTTTCCTCATAGATATGATTCCATATGTTTTGATGATAGTCATGTTTGTCGCTTTATATACTTTTATGCCGAATACTCATGTGAAAGCTAAACATGTGATAGTGCCAAGTATTCTTGCTGGTGTTGCTATGCAAGGTTTGCAAATCTTCTATATCCATTCACAGATATTTCTTTCTGGTTATAATGCCATCTACGGCTCTTTTGCTGCTTTACCATTGTTTATGCTGTGGGTACAGATATCATGGACGATTTGTCTTTTTGGAGCAGAGCTTTGTTATGCAAATCAGTATTTGGATTATTATGACTATGACGCAAATACTGGAGAGGTCAGCTATAGATACCGAACGATGATGTGTGCTTTGTTGATGAGTTGTATATGTCGTCGATTCGCAGAAGGTGGAAAACCATATTCTGCATCCCATCTACGCTATGAAACTAGGATTCCTATTCGTATTGTGAATGATCTCTTAAAAGACCTGTTGAATGCAGGATTGATCGTTGAGCTGACAAGTGACGAGAAGGGGGAAACATCCCATTTCTTGCCAGCTGAGGATATCAAGAATTTGACTTTGGGAACGATGCTGGATCGATTGGAGTCTTATGGACAGTGGAAATTGGATATAGATGTAGCTGGTCAGCTCTCTGACAAATGGGCTAAGGCGATGGAGGCGCGCTCAGGGTATCTTCATTCTCTTCGGGACATTAAATTGGAAGATCTGCGGCCTTAGTTCTTAAACGTATTTTTGAATGAGGGCGATAAAACGTTTCCCGTATTTTTGTTTTTTGTGTTCTCCAATCCCTTGGATATTATAACCAAAAGCTTCTAAAGAGACAGGTTTGATAGTGGCAAGAGCGTGTAACACTTTGTCACTGAAGATGATATATGCAGGAAAACCTTCTTCGTCAGCACATTGACGACGAAGGTCTCTTAATGCTTCAAAAAGTCTCTTGTCTTCAATTCCTGTTGTGTCAGGAAGTCCAGGTATGGTAATGGTGGGTATTTGTAAGTGCAGACGGCGTTTCGGCTTTGTGGTTTCTTTCACAGTATGGTCTATAACACATAGTTCGGAACGCCTTCTTCCATACAAGATGTCGTTGCCGCTTTCCGTAATCTTAACAATGTTTCCTTGATCGTAAGCAATCTCAATGAATCCCATTTGCAGCATTTGCAACAGGTAATCCTGCCAATCATTGGTGGATAAAGCCTTCCCGACTCCAAATGTCTTGAGCGAGTCATAGCCGTTTCGCTTGACAGTGGGGGAGGGTATTCCTTTCAATATTTCAACAATGGTTGATGTGCGAATGTTCTCATTTGTACGCTTGACGGCACTGAGAGCCATTTGAATATACTCTGTTCCGTCAAAGCGACGAGGAGGGTGTTCGCAAATATCGCAATTGCAGCAGTCGTAGTCTCTTTGCTCTCCGAAATAGTTTAACAGAATGCGCCGTCTGCAAACATTGGATTCTGCATAGTCTTGCATCTGTTTCAACTTGTCTTGATTGATTTCTTTCTGTCCACTCTCCTTTGCAAACTGAGAGAGCTGGACAACATCGGAAAGTGAATAGAAAAGAACTGTATCCGCAGGGGCACCATCACGACCAGCTCTTCCAATCTCCTGATAGAAACTTTCTATACTTTTCGGCATGTTATAATGGATAATCCATCGGACGTTGCTCTTGTCTATTCCCATGCCAAAGGCAATAGTCGCACAGATTACTTGTACATCATCTTTTTGAAAGCTAAGTTGTGCCTTATCTCTGTCTCTCTGGGGTATTCCAGCGTGATATGTGGCGCATCGTATTCCTTTGTCGCACAAATATTTAGATACTTTTTCTGTAGTTTTTCTACTAAGGCAATAGATGATACCGCTTTCTAACGGACGAGCTTTGATAAAATTCAAGATGTAATTATCTTTTTCTTTTGTAGCATATCCTCTTTTGACGGTAAGGCTCAAGTTGGGACGGTCAAAACTGGAGATAAAAACATGAGGTTCTTTTAAGCTTAATTGCTTAATGATGTCCTGACGGGTAATCTTGTCAGCAGTTGCTGTTAAAGCCATAATTGGTACTTCTGGAAATTCCTGATGTAGGATGTTCAATTGAGTGTATTCTGGTCGAAAATCGTGCCCCCATTGACTAATGCAGTGCGCCTCGTCAATGGCAAACAAAGATATTGTCATTTGTTTTAACAAAAATGGAATCTCTCCAAGAAGTTTCTCTGGTGATATATATAATAATTTCAGAGTGCCATCCAGACATTTACGTCTGATGATTGTGTCTGTACTGAAATCATTACCACTATTTAATGCAGCTGCCTCAATACCGTTAGCATTTAAACTCTCTACTTGGTCTTTCATCAAACTGATAAGAGGAGAAATGATGATTGCAGTTCCCTGCATAGCAATAGCAGGAATTTGATAGCAAAGACTCTTTCCTCCTCCAGTAGGCATGAGCACTAAACAGTCTTGTCGGTGAAGAATTGTGTTGATAATTTCTTCTTGGTTAGCTCGAAAAGTGTCGTAGCCAAAATAACTTTTAAGTATCGTTTTTGTATCCATTTCGTCATTTTGGGAACAAAATTAATAAATAATTTCTAAAAAACTGTTGAATAATGATGTATTATAGATTTTTTTACTATATTTGCAATGAAAATAAACAAAATAATCATCCTGTTTACATTTATTTTAGTATGGCAAAGTATAATATCACTGAGAAAAAAGTGAAGGAAGCGGCGTATAGGACGTTGGTGAATCCTCAGTTGATGGATGGTCTGAAAGGTCGTATCTTGGATGTCATTGTCATGCAGAAGAAGTACAAAGACAAGGATTATTCTGCAAAGAAGTTGGCAGAGGATTTAGGGACTAACACCCGATATATCTCTGCGGTAGTGAGTGTTCAGTTTCATATGAACTACACCTCGTTTGTGAATAAGTTCCGAATTGAGGAGGCAATGACTATTATGGTGGATAAGCGCTATCAGAATCTGACGATGGAGGAAGTCAGTGACATGGTTGGATTTGCTAATCGCCAGTCTTTCTATGCTTCTTTCTACAAATTCATGAACATGACTCCTCGGGAGTATCGCTTGAAGCATTATGAAGCTCACCCCTCTCAGAAAGTAAAACGAACAAAAAAGAAAACTAAGAGTAAGGATGTTTAGTTATTCAGACGAACGTTTCGCTGATCTGCAACTGCTCAGATACCAACTTCCTGGTTTTGAGCAGTTATCTTTGCGTCAGAAACAATATATCTATGCCCTTTCGCAAGCCACATTGTTTGGTCGTGATATTACTTTCGACCAGTTTGGCGCATATAATCTCCGTATTCGTAAATTGTTGGAGGCTATATATATTACAGAAGGAATTGATCATCATACCGAAGATTTTCTGGCACTCGAAATCTACTTGAAGCGAATATGGTTTTCTAATGGTATTTATCATCATTATGGCTCGGAGAAATTCCAACCAGGTTTTTCACAAAGCTATTTAGAAGAGGTATTACAACAGGTGCCTTTGAATCTCCTACCTTTAGGAAAAGGAGAGTCATTAGAAGATTTGTGTCGTGAGATATTTCCAGTTATCTTCGATCCCAAGGTTGCTCCTAAAAGAGTGAATAAGAATGATGGCGAGGACTTGGTGCAGACCTCTGCCTGTCATTTCTATCAGAATGTAAGCCAACAGGAGGCAGAAGCTTTTTATCAACATCAGAAAGATGAATATCAGGGAGAGGAGCCGCCTTCGTTCGGACTTAATTCCACGTTGATTAAACAAGATGGTCGGATGTATGAGGATGTTTGGCGTATTGGAGGAAGATACTCTGCGGCAATAGAGAAGATTGTCTATTGGCTAGAACAGGCAAAGGAATATGCGGAGAATGAGCATCAAGTACGTGTGATAGATCTTTTAGTAAACTACTATAGAACAGGTGATCTTCAATGTTTTAATGCCTATTGCAAAGAGTGGGTAAGTGAGCATGAGGGCAGAGTGGATTTTGTGAATGGGTTCATAGAGGTATATGGCGATCCTTTAGGACTGAAAGGCTCATGGGAAGGCATCGTAGAGTACAAAGACCTTGAGGCAACCAAGCGAACACAGACCATTAGTACGAATGCTCAATGGTTTGAGGATCACTCACCTGTTGACCCTCGTTTCCGTAAGAAACACGTGAAAGGTGTTACTGCTAATGCGATTTGTGCCGCTATGCTGGGAGGTGATGAGTATCCTTCCACTGCTATCGGTATCAATCTGCCTAATGCTGATTGGATCAGAGCAGAATATGGTAGTAAAAGTATTACCATCAGTAATATTACAGATGCGTATAATAAAGCAGCGCATGGCAATGGCTTTAAGGAGGAGTTTGTCATTGATGAGTATACTCTGGCATTCATAGAGCAATATGGCGACATTTGTGATGACCTCCATACAGATCTCCATGAATGTCTTGGTCATGGGAGTGGACAACTATTGCCTGGTACGGACCCAGATGCCCTGAAAGCCTATGGTAATACGATAGAGGAAGCGCGTGCAGACCTTTTTGGTCTCTATTATATCGCTGATACTAAATTGGTGGAACTTGGGCTGACACCAAATGAGGAAGCTTATAAGTCTCAGTATTATACCTATATAATGAATGGACTATTGACACAGTTGATTCGTATACAGCCAGGGAATCAGATAGAGGAAGCGCATATGAGAAATCGTGCATTGATAGCTCATTGGTGTCATGAGAATGGCAATGCTATCTCTGTTGTTAAACAAAATGGGAAGACTTATGTGAAGATCAATGACTATCAAGCGTTACGTCGATTATTCGCAACCCTTCTTGCAGAAATACAACGTATTAAGAGTGAGGGTGATTACGAGGCAGCCCGTCAGTTAGTAGAACGTTATGCGGTTAATGTTGACCCTGTTGTCCATCAGGAGATATTGGATCGTTATCAACGTTTGAATTTGGCTCCTTATAAGGGATTTATCAATCCTAAACTGACACCAGAGAGGAATGCTGTAGGGGAAATCATTGATATCCATGTTGATTACTCAGAGGGCTATGCAGAACAGATGTTGCGATATAGCACGGAATATGGCACATTGATATGAGGAAAGGGGTGCAAGATCAAGTGAAGGAGATTAAGCAGTCTTTCCGATTACTGATGGACGGAAAGACGGCTCAATCCATGCGTGACAAGGGTGTTGAGTATCAACTCAATTGGGGGGCTTCTATTCCGATGCTCCAAGAGAAAGCCAGAGAAATCGGGAAAGACTACGACTTAGCGATTGAGCTTTGGAAAGCGGATGTCAGAGAATGTAAGATTCTCGCTACAATGATTATGCCGGTAAATGAAATGCTACCAGAGGTGGTTGATATTTGGATGGAGCAGACTGTCTCGCAGGAAATTGCGGAGCAAGCGGCATTTAACCTCTATCAGTATCTTCCTTTCGCTGCAGAGAAGGCATATCAATGGATGGCTTCAGACAAAGAGTTATACCAGTTATGTGGTTTCCATATCCTCACTCGTTTGTTTATGAATAAGCAAGAACCAAATGAGAGAGGAATCAATGAGTTCATTGATCAGGCACTTGTGGCTTTACAGGGGACCTCATTGATTGTGCGGAAAGCCTCTATGCAAAGTGTTATCCGCTTTGCGGAATTAGGACTTGTCTATGAGCGAATGGCAAAAAGTGCACTTAAAAGTCTTAATTTAGAACTTTTTTAAATAATTAATGCCTTATTCTAAATAAAATGTTGTAATTTTGTGCGGATTTAGGTATTAATGATTTTATGAAGGAAAGCGTGAGGACAACAGTCAGGCAGATTCTGACTAATTATCTGGAGATGAATAATCACCGGAAAACGCCTGAGCGATATGCTATATTAGATGCGATATATGATATAAACGGGCATTTTACCCTTGAGGAGCTTAGTGACAATCTGGCTAAGGATAATAAGTTTCCTGTTAGTCGGGCAACGCTCTATAATACGTTAAAGCTCTTTATGGAGTTACGTCTGGTGATTCGTCATCGTTTCCAAGGACAAACGAAGTATGAGGCGTGTTATGACAACAATAGTCATAGTCATCAGATATGTACCGTTTGTGGAAAAGTGACAGAGATAAAGTCTCCTCAAATATCTGAGACAATCAGTAATATGCATTTGAAACGCTTCCGTAAGGATGGATATTCCCTTTATATCTATGGGATTTGCAGCACATGTCAGGCAAAGATTACGAGGACGAAAACTCAGCAGAAAAAGCAAAAAACTCAAAATAAGAAAAAATGAATAAAGGAAAAGTAGATGTCCTGCTCGGATTGCAGTGGGGCGATGAGGGAAAAGGAAAAGTAGTAGATGTGTTGACACCACAGTATGATGTGGTTGCTCGCTTTCAGGGTGGTCCTAACGCAGGACATACGTTGGAGTTTGAGGGACAGAAATATGTCCTTCGCAGCATCCCTTCTGGTATCTTCCAGGGTGGTAAGGTTAACATCATCGGAAATGGTGTGGTATTAGCTCCCGACTTGTTTATGGAAGAGGCAAAAGCCTTGGAGGCAAGTGGTCATGAGTTGAAGAGCAGACTGCATATCTCCAAGAAAGCACATCTCATCATGCCTACCCATCGTGTTCTGGATGCGGCATACGAGGCACAAAAAGGAAAGAATAAAGTAGGTACTACTGGTAAGGGTATTGGTCCTACCTATACAGATAAGGTGAGCCGTAATGGTTTGCGTGTTGGTGATATCCTTGAGAACTTCGAGGAGAAATATGCCAAGGCAAAGGCTCGTCACGAGGCGATCCTCATGTCACTGAACTTTGATTACGACATCACAGAGGTGGAGAAGAAATGGCTGGAGGGCATCGAATATCTGCGTCAGTTCCCGATTGTGGACTCAGAACATGAGATCAACAACTTGTTGAGGAGTGGCAAGACTGTTCTTTGTGAGGGTGCTCAGGGTACCATGTTGGATATTGATTTCGGATCATATCCTTTCGTGACCTCTTCTAATACCATCTGTGCTGGTGCTTGCACGGGTCTGGGTATTGGTCCTAATAAGATAGGTGATGTCTATGGTATTATGAAGGCATATTGCACTCGTGTCGGTGCTGGTCCTTTCCCCACAGAGTTGTTTGACGAGACAGGTAAGCGCATCCGTGACTTGGGTCATGAGTATGGTGCGGTGACTGGTCGTGAGCGTCGTTGTGGATGGATTGACCTGATCGCTTTGAAATACTCTATCATGGTGAATGGTGTCACCCAGTTGATTATGATGAAGAGTGACGTGCTGGACGACTTCGATACCATCAAGGCATGTGTTGCCTATAAGCAGAATGGTACGGAGATCGATTATTTCCCCTATAATATAGAGGAAGGTATCGAGCCTGTCTTCAAGGAACTCCCGGGATGGAAGACGGATATGACATCGTTTACCAGTGAGGAGCAGTTCCCACAGGCATTCAAAGACTATATCAAGTTCTTGGAGGACTTCTTAGAGACTCCTATTAAGATTATCTCTATCGGTCCGGATAGAGCACAAACAATTGTAAGAAAGTAAATGGCACAGAAACCAAGTATACCAAAGGGAACGCGCGATTTCGGACCTGTCGAGATGGCGAAGCGCAACTATATCTTCAATACCATTCGTGAGGTATATGCGCTTTATGGTTTTCAGCAGATAGAGACTCCAGCGATGGAGACTCTTCAGACCTTGATGGGAAAATACGGAGAAGAGGGTGACAAACTGCTCTTCAAAGTACTGAACAGTGGTGACTTCATGGGTAAGGTGACAGAACAGGAGCTGCAAGAGCGTAACTCCCTGCACCTTGCCGCCAAACTCTGCGAGAAAGGACTCCGTTATGATTTGACAGTGCCTTTTGCCCGTTATGTGGTGATGCATCGGGAAGAGTTACAACTGCCCTTCAAGCGTTATCAGATACAGCCTGTATGGCGTGCTGACCGTCCTCAGAAGGGTCGTTATCGTGAGTTCTATCAGTGTGATGCCGATGTGGTAGGCTCTGACTCTCTGCTGAACGAGGTGGAGCTGATGCAGATAGTGGATACAGTATTCACTCGTTTTGGCATCCGTGTTCAGATCAAGATAAATAACCGCAAGATACTGTCTGGTATCGCAGAGGTTATTGGTGCTGCTGATAAGATTGTGGATATCACAGTTGCGATTGACAAACTCGATAAGATCGGTATTGACAATGTCAATGCGGAGTTGCGTGAGGACGGACTCAGCGAGGAGCAGATTGCTAAACTACAGCCTATCATCTCTTTGTCGGGTACCAATGACGAGAAACTGCAGACCATTGCGGAAGTGCTCAGTGGTAGTGAGACAGGACAGAAAGGTGTCGAGGAGACGCAGTATATCCTGAATGTCCTCAAGTCTGTCGGCTTGAAGAATGAGATACAACTCGACCTCACACTGGCTCGTGGCTTGAACTATTACACAGGTGCCATCTTCGAGGTGAAGGCTTTGGATGTGGAGATGGGTAGTATCACTGGTGGTGGTCGCTACGACAACCTGACTGGTATCTTCGGCATGCCGGGGTTGAGTGGGGTAGGTATCTCCTTTGGTGCCGACCGTATTTATGATGTCCTCAACACCTTAGACCTTTATCCAAAAGACTCAATGACAGCTACCCAGATCCTCTTCATCAATTTCGGAGAGAAAGAGACTGCTTATTGCTTGTCTATATTAAATAAGGTACGTGCGCAAGGAATTAGGGCGGAAATCTATCCGGATGCTGCTAAGATGAAGAAGCAGATGAGTTATGCCAATGCCAAGCAGATTCCTTTTGTCGCCCTCGCTGGTGAGAATGAGATGAAGGAAGGGAAGATCACCCTCAAGAATATGGAGACGGGTGAGCAGCAGCTGGTAACACCCGAAGAACTGATAGCTACGTTATGAGAAAAGTATTCATAGCATTGCTGGTCTTGGCGACACTGACCTCTCTGATGCCGGACCATGTGACGACCATTTTCGTGATTGGCGACTCCACAGCGGCAAAGAAAGACCTCTCTACGGGTTCACCGGAGAGAGGGTGGGCGATGGCGTTGCAGGAATATTTTGACTCCACCTATATCCGAGTCGACAACCATGCCGTCAACGGTCGTTCCTCCAAGAGTTTTATTGACGAGGGACGATGGGACAAGGTGCTCTCACTCATCCGTCCTGGTGACTATGTCATCATCCAGTTTGGACATAATGATGAGAAACCCAAGGCTGACCGTCATACTGATCCAGGCTCTACCTTCGACTATAATCTGGCGAAGTTTGTACGGGAGACACGTGAGAAAGGGGGCATCCCCATTATCATGAATCCCGTTGTCCGTCGTAACTTTGCTACGAAGGCAGTGAAGAACGACGATGACGAGGCGTTACGTAACACCACTTTCGCTGATGGTGCTAACGTTGCGGAGGGCGATTCCCTGATCGACACTCACAAACTTTATGCTGTGGCCCCTCGTGATGTGGCACAGCGTATGAATGCGCATTTCGTGGATGCCAATAAGATTACGCACGATTTAGAGCAGTCGTTGGGTGTCGAGGGCTCCAAGAAACTCCACATGTGGTATAAGCCCGGCGAGCATCCTGCCTTACCGCAAGGTCGTCAGGACAATACACATTATAATATATATGGTGCTCATGTCGTGGCAGGACTCTTGTCTGATGCCCTTGTCAAAGAGATTCCTGTATTGGAGAAATATCATATTAAAGCCAAGAAGTAATGGAACAGATTTCCCGACCTGTCAAGAAACCAAGCGGCTGTCTGAATTTTTTCGGATGGCTGCTGACTATCGGTAGTGCGTTGTTTGTCATCCTGTGTGTCGCTATGATCTTCGAGGGTGAGAGGCGTATGGATGAACTGAGGGATGAGTACGCTGCGGCAGAGAAGGAGTACGAGGAGGCAATGGAAGCGTATAATGCCGACTCTGTCCACCTACAGGCGGAGTATCAACGGATTCAGTCACAGATTGCAAAAGCTGAGGAAGCAGGAGACTCTGCATTGGTAGTGGAACTGACAGACAGTCTCGCCCTCTATGAGGAGCCTGAATACGACTCGCGTGGTGCTATCGGCTTTAACATCGGCGGTGCCTTTTTCCTCTTCTTCGCTTTTCTTGCCCTCATCCCCTTGGCAGTTGGTTTAGTTATCATTATCTACTGTCACCAACGGAAGCGTAAGTATAAGCGGTATCTGGAAGAGCAGCAATTGCAGAATCCATAGCATTTGCTTTTATTTTCCTCCCCCCTAAGCAGGGGGAGGCAAGGAGAGGGTATCCCTCTCAATTTTCTTTTGAATCCTTTGGAGTATTTCTAAATTCTTTGTACCTTTTAGTTTTCTTTGAAGCCTTGAAGATACTCTCGTTCGAAAATTCTCAAATAAATATGGGTCTTCACAGGAATGACGTGATACCAGCATCGTGCAGAGCCATCAGACGAAGCTCAAAATAGCAGTCGTCGGTGAAGCCATAAGCCTCACGCTTCATCACCTTGATCTTGTTGTTGATACCCTCTACCATAGCGGTAGTGATTCTCTTGTCATACCATGCCAGTATGCCCTCCCTGTGCTTGAACATTGACAGTCCAGCTTTGATCAGCTGTGTGACATCACTTCTGATAGCTTCCCGTATCCAGTCATACAGCCAGGTTCTTGCCGCCGTCTTGTCCAGCTGTCCCCAGACGAGCGTCAGCTTCTCTTTCAGGTAGTATGCCTTAGATCAGATGGCAGTGCTGCACGTCTTGATCGTGCTGTAGCGGTAGGAGCCAATAGCGTGTTGCTCTATGGCTATAAAGTGACCCTGGGGGGAACGGGCATTGGTCTTGTCCAATATGACAAGCCTGTAGATGTCTATAACCTACAAGGTCAGAAAGTGCGTTCGGGTGTGTCATCACTTGCAGGATTGCCCAAGGGTGTGTATATCATTAATGGCAGTAAAGTGGTTGTCAAGTAACCGACACGACCGAGACTGTTTTTGAGCGGATAGAAAACGACTGGCAGAGTAACGACTTTGCCAGTCGTTTTTCTATCTCTAATTAATCTAACAATTATTTACGCCAGTTCGGGATAAGATACTACTTTTATGTGATTCCACAAAATGCAAAATTAAATTTAATGTCAAAAAATAGCATTAACCTACACTCTTTTAGT